>RFZJ01000181.1 GCA_009920765.1 Planctomycetota bacterium
CCACCACAGCAGCCATTGCAGCTTTTGGAAGAGCGGTCGAACAACTTGTGTCCACCACAGCAGCCATTGCAGCTGGCTTTTTCAACAACTACGGCGCCGCTGCAACCTTTGCAGCTCTTGTGTCCGCCAAGTTCAACAACATCAGCACTGCCACTGAGGGCTACCAACAATACAACACTGTACATTTCACATACTCCATGAAAACCAGGGAACCTTCTAACCCCTTCTACCGATTCAGAACAAACCCACAGTGGGCCTGCCAAAAGACTGAACTCACGCTCCTCCCCATTCCTTCAAGTGACCAAACAACCTACCCGGGTAAACTTTCCTACCGTTGAGTTTCAACAGAGGCTTGCCGGTTAAGGCAACCGATGTCTCCTTACATCGTCTCCTTATCGGAGATTGGGCGGAGGAGGGGTTATTTAGATAACATAGTAAAATCAGGACGATCATCGGTCAAGAATTAAATGGGCAATTTGGCGCAACTTTTCCGGGGAACTTTTTTATACCCCTGCCTAGCCCGAATAACCCGGATATTCCTTACGTTTTATCGTTTACATGACCTTATTTACTACGCTAGAATGTTTTGATCTCTTCGTTTTTCCTCTTGTTTTTAAGGTTTTTTATGCTTTTACCTTTATTTGCCTTCCTTGTACTTGCGGCTGAACCTCTTGATGCAGATTTTATTCTTAAAGGAGGATTGATCTTTGACGGAACTGGCAAAATGGCTGCTTTGGGAGATATCGCTGTCAAAGGCGAGCGCATTGTTGCGATTGGTTCCTTCCCAGTCCCTCCTGGCATAAAATCTTTTGATGTTTCCAATCTAATTATAGCGCCCGGCTTTATTGATCTGCATACCCACAGTGATTATCCTCTTCAAAAAGCCCCCACCAATGCCAACCTTAACTACCTTTTTCAAGGAGTTACCACTGCGGTTACAGGGAATTGTGGCTCCGGGCCTGTCGATACCGAGGCTTATTATAAAACCCTGTCAAAAGTAAAAGTTGGCAGTAATGTTGCTCACCAAATTCCCCATAATGATGTCCGAAGAACCGCTATGGGAAATGTTAATCGTGTTCCCACTGAGGCTGAATTAAAAAAAATGCTAGAGTTGGCCACCAAGGCGATGAAAGATGGGGCTTGGGGCCTTTCCACTGGATTGATTTACAACCCCGGTACCTATGCTAAAACTCCTGAGTTAATCTCCCTGGCAAAAGTTACTTCTTCCTTCGGGGGTTTTTATGCAAGTCATATTCGGGATGAAGGCCCTGATGTTTTATCTGCCATTAATGAGGCTTTAATTATCGGGAAAGAGGCGAAAATCCCCGTGCATATCTCGCATATCAAGGTTTCGGGCAGATCAGTTTGGGGCAAATCAGGTGATGTGCTCGCACTTTTGACGCAGGCAAGAAAGAATGGAATTGGTGTAACTGCGGATCAATATCCTTACATTGCAAGCAGTACCTCGCTAACAGCAACGGTAATCCCCGCCCGATTTCGTGAGGGTGAGCGAGCCGAGTTGGTGAAAAGATTTGAAGACCCGGAACTTGGGGTTCTTCTTAGAAAAGCGATAGCAGATTCTTTGGAGTCGAAGAATGGTGGAGCAGACCTGCGGATTGCCTCTTACGCATCAAAGCCAGGATTTGCTGGGAAAAACATCGCTGAGTTGGCGAAAATAACGGGAAAATCACCAGTTGATCTTGTGGTTGAAATTGAAAAAAATGGAGGTGCTCAAATTGTTCACTTTGGCATGAATGAGGAAGACATGCGCTTGTTCATGAAGCAGGATTTTGTTGCCACCGCTAGTGATGGCGGCGCCAAAGTTCCCGATACTACCTCAGTCCCTCACCCTCGGAATTATGGAACCTTCCCCCGCAAGATCGGGTTTTATTCAATTCAAGAAAAAATCATCCCAATCGAAATGGCGATCCGTTCTGCTAGTGGACTGCCTGCGGATATCATGGGCCTTAAAGATCGCGGCTACTTGAAGGTTGGGTATTTTGCAGATATGGTAGTTTTCAATCAGGGTACTTTTCGCGATAAAGCAACTTACGACAAACCACACCAATATGCCTCTGGTATAAATCATGTTCTTGTTAATGGCACTTTTGCGATCATGGATGGAAAGCCCACGGGAAAATTGGCAGGTAAACCTCTTAAGAAAACGGATCAGCCCAGATAAGTTTTATTATTGCTGATTTCAGTTACTTCCAAAATGGTTGTAATTGCTGTAAGTTGGTATTTATGCATAACCTTTATTTCAAATTATTAATGATTGTTTTGATCTCCTTTCTATCGGGATGTGGCAATGCGGGGATTCGCAAGGGAGATATTCTTGAATTAAAGCCCGTGGCGATGAAATCGTGGGTCGAGGGTGTGGCACACCACGTATTGCTTCGGGTCAATTTAAAACGCAATTCTGTTGATCGCTGGTTGATGATGCAGGAAGGTGTGTCCCTGCCCGAGATTACCATTCTCACCAGATTTCAAGACGCAGGTGGATTATTAAGCGAACCATTGGAACAACCATTTTCCAAGGATTGCTGAGCGGGGTCAAAAGATCCCTTTGTGGCCTCGGTCGAGACCAGCAAAGTGCCTGAAGGAACGCAAAAAGTTTTTCTAGAGGTTTTCTTCGCAAAACTACCGGATGGAGTTCAGTCGGAACCTGTCAAACTGGAGTTTGAGGTAATTAAACCAATGTCAGACACTCTTGTCACCTCTCCCTGATAAAATGAAGTCAACAGTAATAATACTTTTAATTAAGTGTTGATCAATTGTGGTCATTAAAACACAGGAAAAATCGTCATGCATTTGATTACAGCACTTTGTTTATTATCTATTGCGGTAACGCAGCCCAATCCGCTTGATGTTTCGATTAAGAATCTGGAGGGTAAAGCTGCAAAACTAGCAGATCATGCGGGCAGTAAGGCGACTGTTGTGGTTTTCATGCAATTTGAGTGCCCCATTAGTTCAGAATACAGCACAGAACTAGCCCGGCTTTCAACCCTCTATGGTTCCAAGGGTGTTAATTTTGTCGGGGTTATTCCCAATGCTGATGAAGATGCTGCACTAAAAAAAGATGCACGCGATTATAAAATCGGGTTTCCCGTCCTTCATGATGCCAAACTGGTATTGGTGGATGCCCTTGGGGCAAAGATTACCCCTGAGGTTTTTCTTTTGGACCAAAAAGGTGCGATTATTTATTCCGGAAGGGTTGATGATTCCTGGACAGAACGCCTGCGTAGGAATGCTGCTCCCAAGAAAAAAGATCTTATTGATGCGCTTGAATCTTATCTTGCGAACAAAGTGGTGCCGGTAAAAAAAACCGATGCGGTGGGTTGCCCGATCAGCAGGCCTTTGCCTAAGGTTCAAGATGGAAAAGTAACTTATCACCGTGATATTGCCCCGATCATTCAGGAAAAATGTCAGGCCTGCCATCGTTCGGGGGAAGTTGCTCCTTTTACCTTGACCAGCTTTAACGATGCTGTGCGCTGGAAAGATCTTCTTGTTGAAGTGGTGGAGAAAAAACAGATGCCGCCCTGGCTACCTAGTGGTGGGTTGCATTATCGGGGCGAGCGCAGAATGAGTGATGCCGAGATTTCACTTATGCGCAACTGGGTGAAGGAGGGGTGTGCGGAGGGTGATTTTGCCCAGGCACCTTTGCCCAAGCGGTTTACCGAAGGTTGGCAACTGGGAGAGCCCGATTTGATTTTGGAAGCACCCGAAGACATGGTTTTGGCAGCTACTGGTAAAGACCTTTTCCGCTGTCTGGTTTTGCCCACCAATCTTACCGAGGACAAAGTAGTGGTGGCTTACGAGCTAAGGCCGGGTAATCGCAGGGTGGTTCATCACACACTTCATTTTCTTGATACCCAAGGGCGGGCCAGCAAGATGGAATCCAACTGGAAGGAAAAGAATGGTGTGGGAGAAACCAAGGGCGATCGTGGCCCGGGCTATACTTCTGCAATGGGTGTTGGATTTCCTCCTTCAGGAGAAATGGGTGGCTGGGCGCCCGGCATTTCTCCTAAATTTCTTCCCGATGGCATTGGTTATTTCCTGCCCAAGGGATCTGATTTCATAGTTCAGATGCATTATCACCGTACAGGTAAGGAAGAAAGAGATCGCACCCGTGTTGGCCTTTACTTTGCCAAGAAACCCGCCCAGCGTTATGTGCAACCCCTTGTGATTCCCGGGCAGTTTCTTGTCATCCCTGCCAATAAACCCGACTTTACCGTCCGAAATACCGTCTGGCTTGCCCAGGAAGTATTAATGCATTCTGTTGATCCTCACATGCACCTAATCGGCAAGAAATTTGTCATGAACATAACTCCTCCCGATGGGAAAACTTTTGAAGCCAT
>RFZJ01000182.1 GCA_009920765.1 Planctomycetota bacterium
ACGACAGCGGGATCAGGGATCGTGTTTGGCAAGAACATTACGTTGAACCGAGATGGTGTGTTGACAGCAGCGGGAGCAGGTAATGTGACGTTGAGTGGAACGGTGGACAATGCGACATCGACGGCGCGAGGGTTGGCATTGAATTCAACAAGTGGCGTGATCAGCCTGAATGGGAATATAGGTACGGGAGTGAATGGTGGATTGGCGAGTGTGAACGCAGCGACTACCGGGAATATTACTCTTGGTGGGACCAATGTGACGACCCAAGGTAATGGCGGTCAGAGATACAGTGGTGCGAACACGAGCTTCACGAATAACTTGGTATTATCTGGTGGAACAGGGGCAATAGGCTTCGTAGGAACGTTGACATCTGGTGTTAAGAATTTAACGTTGACGACGACTGGAGGATTGAGTTTTGGTGGTGCGGTGAGTGGCCTTGGAGATATCCTTGTAACCGCAGCATCAGCGGGGTTGAGTGGAACGACGATCAGTGCGACTTCCTTGGTTGGAAGTGTGCCGTTGAATGGTGCAGTTTCCATCACTGGGCAGCAAAACTACACTGATCGGTTGGTTTTGGCGACCTCCGGTGTTAACAATATTAGTGTTGCGGGTGTAAATACCACCACTGGCCCAATTACCCTTACAACCAATCTGGGAACTTTGACTGTGGGGTCATTGATTGCAACCGCAGGAGCTGTTTCTCTTACCCATGGTGGTACTCTAACCATCGGTGGTAATATTTTTGCTGGAACTACCCTTGGTGTTACCACAAATAATGGGGCATCGATCGTTGTTGGAACAGGTAGCAATGTTTCCATGCAGGCCTTGGGTGGAGGAATTTCCCTCGGTGGTGCAGTCACCCTGGTTAATGATTTAACTGTTAATGCCTCTGGTGCTGTTGCCTTTGGCAATACTATCAACAGTACCGCAGGCCAAAGAAGGGCACTTTCAATCAGCACTACAAATAATAGTGTCACCTTCTCCGGAGCAGTTGGTCAGGTCACCAGGCTTGGTGCAATCAGCATTGCTGGAACTCCAACCGGTATTAATGCAGGCAGTAATAATATCAGTGCAGCTTCCTTTGTAAATACTGGGGCATCTTCTGGAACCATTAATATCCAGGGTATTCAAAATTATGATGGTGCTCTCGGTTTAAACCTTCTTACTACGGGTGCAGGTGGTAATATTACCCTTGGCCAAGTAACCACCACTGCGGGCGGTGTTACTCTTACCAACAGTAATCTCCTTACACTTTTGGGCAACATTTCCAGCTTTGGCACCATCCTTCAACAAGCTGGTGTAAGTGGTACGCCTTCGCTTGCAATCGGTGTGACCAGTAATGGGACGATTTTGACTATTCAAACCACCAATGCAGGATCTGCAATTGATATTGGCAGTGCAACCACATTAAATCAGAGTGCAACTTTGATTGCAGCGGGCAATGGCTCGGTCGATGTGCGTTCCACGGTAAATTCCAACACAACGACTGCAAGATCTCTTAATATTTCCAGTACGGGTGGTACGATCACCACGGGTGGGGCGATTGGAACCGGTACCAGTGCCGCCTTGTCGCTCATAAACATCAACGCTGGGGCTGCGGGCACGATTAACTTGAATGGTGGTGCGATTACCACCAGCACTTCTGTAGGCCAGATTTATACTGGATCCATTAATCTTGGTAACGCAGATCTTACCTTAATTGCAAATGGCACGGGTGTGCTTACATTCAATGGCAATATGAACGGCACCCAGAATCTGACCATGACAACTTCAGGAGCAATCAACTTCAATGGTAATGTTGGGGCTAACAACCCTCTTGGTGATATTTATATTACTGGAGCCAATCCTTCTGGGTTTACCATTACGGGTACGGTGAATGCTTCTTCGTTGCAAAATTTAAATAGCAGTTTTGTAAATGGTAACATCAGTATTGTGAATGCCCAAAACTACAGCGTGGGCGGGATTGTTCTGGAATCTCGTAATGCAGGTTCGATTACGGTTGGGAATATCACTTCTGGGGGTACAAATTCCATAGTAAGCTTTACCCATGCTGGTAATCTAAATTTGCAGGGTAACATCAATGATTCTGGCACCTTTGTACAAAACGGAACCAGTGGGGGTACCGTTTTTGTTGGAACTACAGTCCCGACCACAATTCAGATTGGATCGGGTGGAGCTGCATTCAACAGGGCTGTAACGTTAAATCGTAGTTTAAGCTTGACTGCCCCTGGAAATATTACTTTCGGGCAGAATCTTAACAGTGCTGTTGGTCAAACCAGCAATCTTACTTTGAATTCTTCGGGCATTCTTTCTTTTGCAACCAATGTCGGGGATACCACGGCCCTGGGTGTGATTGATGCAAGCACTTCAAGCCTCACGGGAATTACAGCAACTAATGTTAATGCAGTTATCAGGGCGCAATCCTTCAATTCAGGTTTTGTTGCAGGTAATATCAATCTGACTACGCCACAAACTTATTCAACCGCAGCCGGTTTAAACCTTACCACTGTTGTTCCTGGTTCTGGTACCAGCAATATAACACTTGGAGCAGTAACTACTTCCAATGGTGGTGTGGTTAACATTCAAAATGTTGATAGTTTGAAATTGCAGGGAACCCTTACTCTTGATGGTGCATTCACCCAAACCAACAATGATTTGTCTTCAACCAATGAAGATGTTGAATTTGGCGCAGTTAGCGGGATAAGCTTTAGTCTTACCACCACCGGTGATAATATCAGCTTCGAAGCGCCAATCACCATGAATCAAAACAGTTTGCTTTCTACCGGTGCTACAGGTTTGGGGGTAGTAACTCTTTCTTCCTCGGTTGATAGTTTGTTCAATGGGGCAAAGAATTTGACCATTACAAATGCCAATGGTACTGCCAACATTGGTGGTTCTTTGGGTACAGCAAATAATGCTGAACTTGGGCTTCTTGCGATAACTAGTAATGCAATTAACTTTACAGACAATCTGAATACTACTACGGTTAAAACCAAGGGTTCTTCTGGTCAGTCTTATAATGGTGCAGTTGCCCTTAATGGCGATGTGGTCATGAATGCGGGGACCACCGGTCCTGTCTCGTTCAGCAGAACTATTGATTCTGCACCTTTGGCCACTAAGTCGCTTACCCTTCAAGGGATAAACGCTGCCCAGTTGAATGGTAACATTGGGGCGATTAATCCTCTTTCAAGTTTCAGTGTTTCGGGTACTTCCAGTGCGCTTACCACTTTTAATGCAGGTTCGGTAACCACCATTGGTAGCGGTCAAACTTATAACACCGCCTTGTTAATCGGCAATACAGCACCAAGCCAGATCAATCTGACGGCAGGTAGTGGTGATGTGGTGTTTGGTAATACTGTAAGTCTGACTTCCAGAAACTTGACTGTTTCTGCTGATGAAATCGATATCAATGGTACCATTGATCCAAGCAGCAGTGGCGTTAGCGTCTTGGTTCTTCAAGCTGGCAATACTTCCACACCTGTGGTGATTGCAGGAAATCCTACTCTTAATACTTTAGATCTTACCTCTGCTGAACTTCTTAAGTTGGTGAATGGATTTAAGAGCATCACGATTGGTAATGCTAATTCCCTTGGTAATCTCACAGTTGCTACCGCTTTGAACAGTAGCGAAATTCGTGATCCCTTTACCTTGATCACCAGTGGAAATATGTTTATTAATGGTGCTATTGCAGCAGTCGATAATGCAACTTTGAGCCTTGTAGACCCTAATTATGCAACTGCCACTATTAACTTGGCAAGTGCCATTTCGACCCAGGGAAATGTGATTACCATCGATGGCGCTACCCAGGTTAATGCTGGTGGCTCAATTGCTACCACGGGTACAGGAAATAGTTATCCTCTTGGTGCAAACATTAATTTGCTGGCTAATAGCGGGTTTACTGGTACTGGAACCCTGACCCTTGATTCCGGGTCGGTTGGCTTGATTGTTGGAAATAATAGTTTCAACATGTCTGGTGGCATCACGATCACCAATAGTGGCGGTGCAACTTTCAACCAGGGTGTAACAGCTGGTGCCGTTAATATCAACGCTACGACTTCTGCCAAGGATGTTACTTTCAACGGAACATTGAATGCAACAAGCCTTAATACTTCCAATGGTGCATTCAACCTTAAGGTTCTTTCTGGTGGTAATATCATAGGTGCTACCGTACTCAATAATACAGGTACCACGACTTTGGGAGACCAGGCAACTGATGCACTTACCTTTGCAGGTGGTCTTACTGCAACCAGTAGTTCCCTTTTGAACCTTGCTGGCACGATTGCGACTACGAATACAGCAATGAACCTTGGTAACGCAGTGCTTACCACCAACACCACTCTACAAAGTGGCA
>RFZJ01000183.1 GCA_009920765.1 Planctomycetota bacterium
TAATATTGGCTCAAGCCAAAGAAAAGAATACACCATCATCGGGGATGTCGTAAACCTTGCCTCTAGAATAGAATCGCTCAACAAACAGTTTAACACCAAATTTTTGATTTCTGATAGGGTTAAGGAAGCTCTTGGCGATGCTGGAAACGATGCTATCAGCCTTGGAAAAGTAACCGTAAAAGGAAGGGCTGAACCTGTTGAAATTTATAAACTTGCTTGATGGCGTTTACACGAATCTAAAATACACTTCCAATTCTTAAAAAGAACTTTATTTGTTTACCTTTGATGCTTAAGAAATCATAGGGTAATATCACATTTTAAAATATTCTTCGTGCAGCTATTTGGTAAAAGGAATGCTTGTGAAACCCAATACTGTAAAACAAAAGATTCTTTCAGGTGGAACCTCCATCGGGACTTTTATCTTTGAATTCAACACCACGGGAATAGCAAGGCTTGCAGCACAGGCAGGAGCAGAATTTGCAATTTTTGACATGGAGCATACGGGATGGAATGCTGAAACCATCCGAATGCTGGTTGCAACTTCAAGATCTACCTCTATAGTGCCGTTGGTTCGAATCCCCGCAACAGAATATCATTTCATCGCCAGCGTGCTGGATATGGGTGCAATGGGAATCATGATTCCCATGTGCGATACCGCAGAGCAGGCGCAAAAATTTGTGCATTCCGCAAAGTATCCTCCTGCAGGCCGCAGGGGCGCAGCTTTTACCATTGCACATGATGATTATGTAAGTGGAAACATTGTTGAAAAAATGAGTTCAGCCAACAGGGAAACTTTGCTGATTGCGCAAATCGAAACAATTGCTGGTCTCGAAAACGTTGATTCGATTGCAGCAGTTGAAGGCATCGATGTTCTCTGGATAGGGCAGACTGATTTATCAACCAGCTTGGGAATTCCCGGCCAATTTGATCATCCGTTATTCCAAGATGCGGTTAAAAAAGTGGTCAATGCCTGCAATCGCCATAAAAAAACTCCCGGCTTCATGCCCTTGAGCATTCCCGAAGGCAAGAAATTTATCGATCAGGGTTTCCGCATTCTTGCATATGGTGGAGATTTATGGCTTTACCTTGCTGCGCTCCGTGATGGCATCAACAATCTGCGTGCCCATCAAACTAAATAATCCATCATGCTTCATTTAAACTTTCAAACCTATGTCACAGCTAATCAAATATTTTAATGGGATTCTTTCCAGAGAAAGAACGATTGCACAACCAGAGTTCAATCGCTGGTTTGTACCGCCTGCTGCACTTTGCATCCACTTGTGCATTGGCATGGCGTATGGATTCTCAGTATTCTGGCTGCCTTTGACAAAATCAATTGGCATAACCGCATCGGTCCCCTACCCTGCTGGCATGACTTTCATTCAAAAGTTGTTCTCAACTCAATA
This sequence comes from Planctomycetota bacterium, assembly GCA_009920765.1. Lineage (GTDB taxonomy): Bacteria > Planctomycetota > Planctomycetia > Gemmatales > Gemmataceae > UBA969. The sequence continues at coordinate 1,407 of RFZJ01000183.1, forward strand.
TGATTGGGACAAGCCCATGCTGGGCTGGATGTACACCTTGTTTTTTGTATTCTTGGGATCCAGCGCAGCATTGTTCGGCCGTTGGTTGGAACAGGCAGGCCCGCGTAAGGCAGGATTTATTGCAACCCTCTGCTGGTGTGGGGGTTTGGCTATTTCTTCCTTCGGTGTTTATATTCATCAACTCTGGCTACTTTGGCTTGGCGCGGGCGTTATAGGTGGAGTTGGACTTGGATTAGGTTACATTTCACCAGTTTCCACCTTGATCAAATGGTTTCCTGACAAACGGGGCATGGCTACGGGCATGGCAATCATGGGCTTTGGGGGTGGAGCCATGATCGGTTCCCCCTTAGCAGACATGTTGATGAAATATTATTCAACCCCCACATCCGTGGCAGTATGGGAAACATTCTTGGCACTTGCTGGAATTTATTTTGTATTCATGATGATCGGAACTTTTGCCTACCGAGTACCGCCCGAGGGATGGAAGCCCAAAAATTGGAATCCCCCTGAAAGTAAAATTGCAAATACGATGATCACACAAGGGCATGTACATGTTGATCATGCCTGGAAAACGCCACAGTTCTGGCTTTTGTGGATGATGCTTTGTCTGAATGTATCTGCAGGTATCGGGGTGATAGGCATGGCATCCCCGATGTTGCAGGAAGTTTTTGCGGGAAGGTTATTAGGATTGGAAAAAGAGTTTGATAATTTAAGCAAGGAAGAGTTGGGGAAAATCGCAGCTTATGCCGCTGGGTTTACAGGCTTGCTTAGTTTATTCAATATTGGTGGGCGATTCTTTTGGGCTTCTCTCTCTGATATTATCGGGCGCAAGGCAACCTACCACATCTTCTTTATTCTCGGATTTGTTCTTTATGCCCTCGTTCCTTATGCCGGAAAAATTGGAAGCATTATTATTTTTGCTTTAATCTTTTGTGTGATCCTTACCATGTATGGTGGCGCATTTGCAACCATTCCTGCATACCTTGCAGACATGTTTGGAACCAAGATGGTGGGTGCAATTCATGGCAGATTATTAACCGCTTGGTCTGCTGCGGGCATACTTGGCCCAGTATTGGTCAATTACATCAATGAATCTCAAATCCAAGCTGGTATTCCTAAAAGCCATGCTTATGACACCACCATGTATATTCTTGCATCCCTTCTTCTGGGTGGCATGGTATGCAATTTTCTACTGAAACCTGTGAATGCAAAATGGTTTTTGGTTGAAAGCGCAACCATGCAAACTAGCCCAATTAACAAAACAAGCATAAGCAACATTTCTGCAATTCCAAATGAAACTGCAACTGATAAAAACAAATGGTTATTGCTGGGATCATTTTGGCTGCTGGTAGGGTTACCAATTCTCTGGGGACTTTGGAAAACCTTGAATCAATCCATGTTCATATTCAAACCCTAATAATTTGTAATAAAATAAAGAAATTAATTATAGCTTGATCATACTTAAGCATTAACGTTTTATGCTATAGTTTTTTATATCATCTTTAATAAAAACCATTTCCAACCAAGAAAGAATGAAATGAAGCTGCCAAGATTAAAAAGTATCAGGAAAGCCTTCACGCTAATTGAACTCTTAGTGGTGATAGCAATCATTGCCATACTTATCGGGTTGCTTTTGCCTGCAGTGCAAAAGGTGAGAGAGGCAGCCGCCAGGGCCAAGTGCCAGAACAATCTCAAGCAATTAGGGCTGGCATTACAAAATCACCTAACAAACCTGGAATACTTTCCTTGTGTTTCAGAAATGCCAAAAGGCGCTGTATCCCAACCATGGTCGGCTCATGCCAGGCTTCTTCCTTACCTAGAACAAGCAAGCTTACACAACCTCATCGATTGGAAAACCGCCCCTAATAACTTCACCACAAGGCCCGATGTTGCAGCATTAAGACTGGGTGCTTACATCTGCCCCAGCGAGGTAAACGATCGCTCGCGAATCACGCCGCTCATCACTTATTACCCCCTAAATTACTGTTTCAATGAAGGTACTTGGTTCATTTATGACCCTGCGACTGATACTGCTGGCGATGGCGCCTTTGCCCCCAACCGCAAAATGAAGCCTTCGGACTTTACCGATGGCATGTCCAACACTCTTGGTGCATCAGAAACCAAGGCCTACCAAGCCAATCTTTGGGATTCCAACAAACCCGCCACCTTGAATGTACCCGCACCTGCAAATGTTGCAGCATTGACTGCCTACCTAGGGGGAACATTTGACCAAAATGGCCATACAGAATGGGTCGAGGGCGATGTTCACGAAACTGGTTTCACCACAACTTTTACACCCAACACTAATGTTCCCTATGTAAACGGCGGCGTCACCTACGATATTGATTTAACCTCGATGCGTGATGGTGAATCCATCACCCTGCCAACCTATGCTGCCATCACTGCAAGAAGTTTTCATATCGGAATTGTAAACAGCTTATTAATGGATGGATCGGTCCGGCCTACCACAAATGCAATAAGCCTAACCGTCTGGCGTGCCTTGGGTACCCGGGCAGGCAATGATATTAATAACGAATAATGGAACCATATCATGTTATCTAAAATCACCCACACCTTTCTTTTATTGCTACTAATTACCAACCTGTTTGCATGTGGAAACAAAGCATCCGAAGGCGATACCGATGCAAAAACCATATCTGATTCTTTTTTGAAGCTAGTCTCTGCTGGAAAAACTGAAGAAGCTTGGAACACCACTTCGGCAGAGTTTAAATCTTACATGGGTAAGGAGCAGTTTCAATCAACTGTTAAAGCCAATACATTCCTCAAAAAGGAACTCGCTTTCGAAAAAGCAGATAAAGATGAGAAAACAAAAGCACTGACTTATTGTTCTTACAAAGAATCTAAAAGCAAAAAAACAGTTATTGTAATCGTAGGACCAGACCCAGATGCATTACGAGTACAAGGCTTTAAGATTGAATGATC
>RFZJ01000184.1 GCA_009920765.1 Planctomycetota bacterium
GGTTCCGAGATGATCGGTGGCAACCACGGGAAGGGATTGCCCTACAGCTTTTTCAAGCTTGGCCATCACTTCGCATTTTTCATCTGGATAAAGTCCGAATACCGGACTGAGGTTCATGTTGGTGGCTTGGTAGAGTTTAAGGCGATCCGCCTTTGGCCCTGCAAGAGTTTCTTCGTGGGGGAAGATTTTGCCTGAGCCGAAAGGTTCGAGCCTGACCCGTGCCATGAACCCCTTGCGCAGATGGGTTTTGCCCTCGACAACATATTCCTGTTCGTAGACATAAAGGGCGGGCGCCCCATCGCGAATCAAAATATCTTCTGCGATCCAGTCGCGAAGCACCGCAGCGCTGCGGGTGTAGCGGTTGTTGGTCTCGGTATCGGTGGGAAGCTCTTTGTTTAGTTCAAGCCGGATTACATTGTAGGGGTTGTTGTTGTAAAGATGTTCCTGGAGTTTTTCATCAATGACATCGTAGGGAGGCGCAACGACCTCGCTCATGTTTCCAACCCTGCCCATGTCGTAGCGGTGTGCGCGAAAAGCTCTAATGTTTGCCATCAATCCAACTCCCTGGTAAATGAAATATCCGTGTGAATGGTTATCATAAGGCCATAATACATAAAATAGGAAGTGAAGGGTAACATAGAAAGGCGCAAGCGCATGAACGGCGAAGAACAAGCAATAATTCTGCAGAAAAACCTCGATAAAGTCGAGGAAAGAATCGCATCTTCGTGCAAGAAAGTGGCAAGAAAAAGAACAGAAGTGACTTTGGTAGGGGTGACCAAGACAGTCGATTCATCACTTGCAAAACTTTTGATGGAAAAAGGAATCGATCATCTGGGCGAAAGCAGGCCCCAGGAACTTTGGGAAAAAGCATCGCATCTTCCCAATGCAAAATGGCACTTCATCGGGCACATGCAACGAAATAAAATTGATAAAACCCTTCCCCTGGTTCATCTCTTTCATTCGGTGGACAGCATTCGCCTGTTGCAGGCACTTGAAGACGAATGCAAAAAACAAAACCGGATGCTTGATTTCTTACTTGAGGTGAACATCAGTGGCGAAGAAAACAAGCAGGGGTTTGATCCTGCTTTAGTTCCAGGCCTTGTGAACCAGTTAACCTCGTTAAGGCATTTACAATGCCAGGGCTTGATGGGGATGGCTGCATATTCCCTTGAAAAGGAACAGTGCAGGCCAGCGTTTCAATTATTGAGAAGCACCCGGGATAAACTTTCCGGGTTATTGGGAAAAAATCTGCCCGAGCTTTCGATGGGCATGAGCAACGATTTTGAAATTGCAATCGAGGAAGGCGCCACGCTGATCCGCCTGGGCAGCATACTTTGGGAAGGGTTGGAACAAAAGTAAGGGATCAGGGGAGTGTGGTTTCGAACACGCCCAGTTTTCCCGGATGCATCCTGGGGTGCAACATCTTCCAGGGGTTGGCGAAGATCCAGACCCAGCCACGATCAGGAATGGCAAACGGATAATCCTCGTTTGCAAAATCAAATTCTTCCAGGGAGATGCAATCTTCTAGGTCGGCTTTCCCAAGGATTGCGCTCATGGGAAGATCTTCGACCTTGGTGATGTTCCATTTTTTGAGATGATTCCGGGCCCAATCGTTTGAACAAAGGTTTCGTAATTCCTGAAGTGGGCAGCGGGAGGCGTGGATGAGTATTTCGCCCCGATGCCCGGTACGCCATGATCGCACTGCATAAGATAGAGTGCTGGTGATCAAGGCTTGCGCGAGGGGTTGCTTGAAAGAAATCGCCTTCATGATGTTGCCTCCTAATTTAATTTGAGTTGATGAAAAGGTAAGAAGACCCACCCAGCGCAGTGGGTGGGCTTGTGGTTTTTTTGGTTAGGGTTTATGTGAAGTATTAAAAAGCCCATGGACTGCGTTCCATGGGTTTCTTTGGTTGATAAAAAGAAAAGAGGCCCCACCCAGCGCAGTGGGTGGGCTTAGGGGGTTTCTTTGGTTGATGAAAAGAAAAGAGGCCCAGCGCAGTGGGTGGGCTTTGAAGATGATTTCTATTTTCGTTCCTCCATTTTCTTGAGAAGTCGATCAAGTAGGGCATCAAGATCGGGGGCTTCTTTTTTTGCAGGCACCAGTGTTTTTAAAAATGCTGCGATCAAACCTAATAGGGGCAGCGAAAATCTTCCTGCGATCAGCGATAGCAGAGCAATTGCAAATACCAGCCAGTTGCCTGCCCATTCGGGAAGTTGTATGGGATTAAGCTTCCTGCGATCAACATCCTTGGTCGGGTCGTAATTGGGGTCTGCCTTTCGAAGTGCGTTGGCAAGTCCCTCTGGCCCATCTGCATAATCTGCCTGTGAATGCAGCACCCGCGCAACACCTTTTGCATTGGGCGCTTCCTGCACAACGATTCTTGGCGATCCAGAAACATCAAACCCAACATTCTTCACGGCCCAATCGCCCGGCTGGTAACTCTGCAATAAATACTTGGCCTTATAAGGAAGCAGGGCAGGATGGTTTACAAGATCGTTATGCACTGCGTTGCAATCCTCTTTCGATCCAATGAGCGTGATTCGTCCCAAGTTGGAATCATCGGGAAGCACCGCAGCATTGCCTAGGATTTTACTAGCCTGCTTGCTGGTGAGAGCAAGGCCATTAAGCCAATAGCGCTCGGTTTGGTCGAGCTTTTCCTGTTCGATGCCAAAGTTTTCGAACTTGGAATCAACATTGGTTTCTTCCTGTGAATCATTGTTTTGGAAAGACAAAGCGATGGATTGAATGGGAGCAGAGGTAGGAATGGGGGGAGGAGGCGGATTGAGGAGGAAGACAGCCCAGCCGCCATTGCCTAAAGTCCAGCGCCTTTCAAATTCAGCGGGCTTCATCCATTCGTATTTATCCTCACCGGGGAAATTATTATCGAGGATGCAGGCCCAGCGATCTGAGAAGTGAACGAGGTTCACCATATGGGCGATGCGATTGCCATAGCGTGGGCTGAAGCCATAGGTGACAGCGGGCATTCTGCCTGTATGCAGTGCGAGTTTAAGGAGGGAGGAATCAGCGCCGGTGTATTGGAGGTAGGCGGTGTTGGGGCAGTATCGGGCCATCATGCGGTCGAGTTTTTCCGGGTAGCCGCCGCCTGGTTCCTTGCGCATTTTCTGTTGGAACCCGCGCAGCGATTCTTCGTTCTGCCAGCGTGCACAATGCTCGACAGAGGTAAAAACGCAAAGTCCTGCACCATCAGATCCGCCTGTATTCTTGAGGTGTTCCATAGCGGGAAGATCGCATACCAATGATTCAAGACCATCGGGGGAGGTTCTGCCGCCGATTTGCGAATCGGCATAAAACCCGGGGAGGTTGAGCAACAACAAGAAGAGTAGATTCATGTGTATCTCCTGAAAGGGTGAAAGAAAAACTAAAGAACGGGCGAAGATTCTTTGACGAGGTAGGCGCGCAGGAAATGGCGCGATGCAACCTTTCGATCACGCTCGACAAACAGCACGGAGTAAATTTCATCCATGCCCAGTTGCAGTAACACGGGTTCGCCTGAGTTGTAGGCATCACGAAGTCCGAAGCCCAGGGGCATTTCGAGTACTGCATTAAACTGCCTTGAATAATCAAGCTGTGATCCCTTGATAAAGCTTCCCTTGATATGGCAGGGAATGTTGGCAACATCGGGCTCATCACTACCCAGAACGGCGGTGTGAAAAAGATCTGCAAAAGCGTTGGGAGTGTTCATGTTTGCACCTTTATAATTGTTCAGAAGGCCAGGTGATGGATTTTCTCTCGAGGTAAACCCGCTTGAAAGAATCCGCCTTGCCTCGATTTATCACTTCAACAAAAATGATTTCGAAACGGGTGCCTTCTTTGTCGGGTACATACACATGGTTTGCGGTTGAATCCCCTGCAAGAATTTCAACCTTGTTCCCAACCTGCAAAACATGAGTCCAATGAAGTTTGTCTAGGCCGAGGTTACCCCGCATGAAATCGCCATCGAGAAATATGGGGATGGCTGCGAGGTCTGGCGTATGGGTTGGGGGCAGGTGTCCATTTTCGAAATAATCACAGGTGGTGTTGGGTAAAAACATGAGGTTCCTTTATCTAGGTGATAATACGCCTGTAGGGTGCGAGCATTCTCTTGATGGCAGGGGTTGGAAGATCCGGTGCGAAGGCAGGGTTATCCTTCGATTGCCAAAAAAGTGCAGCCACCCATTGCGCTGCACCTTCCACCAAATCGCCAGGCAGTTCTTCGTACCCTGCTTCATATTCCACCCGGTAGTTGGATTTGCCCAACTGCCAGGTGCCTGAGATGCGCGTTAACAAACCAAGCGTGGAATCAATTCGGTATCCGCCCAC
>RFZJ01000185.1 GCA_009920765.1 Planctomycetota bacterium
AATCGGGTTTATCCGTGATGATGGGGATTTTGCCCTATTTGCCACACTTAACAATTTAGATGAATACTTTAATAGTTATGATTTTAAAGAGTTAATCCACGCTGTTGCATCTGAATTGCAAGTGGCAACAAATAGGAAAGTAGAAATTCTAGAACGTGAAGATGCACCTAGTTACATAACTTTGAATTGTGAGGTTTAATCATGAAAACATTTCAAATTTTTAAAAATGTCTCTTATGAATATTTTGTAGAGGCTGAAACCCTAGAGGAAGCACAAAACAAAATAATTGAGGAAAACCCAGAACATGAAAGTGAAGAATTGATTGAATGGGTTTATGCTGATGAACATGATGGGGTTAATTGGACTTATGAACCAGTAACCCATTCATAAGTTAGTAAGCACTAACTAATTAAGCCGCCTTCGGGCGGTTTTTCTTTGCCTATTTTTAAGCCCTTCTAAGCCCCTCAATGTAGGGTGATGAGGGCAACCCTAAATTATCGCCTTCTAGGGGGTTTTAATGGCTTGATATTGCTATTCGTTGGGGTGTTGGTCGGTGCTGGAAACAGTAACCAATCCAATGTGCTTCAAATCCATCTCAATATTAAGCCCCAGATTGTAGAAATGTGCGCCCCACATGATGCAAATTCTTACCCCTTCTGCATAGTTCCCTTTGCCTATTGTTTTGATAATATGACGTTCTGATTCTGTTAACTTGAATAAATGCCCCTGCATATCGTCATATTTTGGCCTATTGCTAATCTGTTTTGCCACTTCTTAACCCCATTACTTGCTGTCTCCAATAATCCCCGATTAAAAGGGCTTCCGCTAGGTTGTTATCTTTTTTCCTACGCAATGGGGCTTCAGGCCAAAACATACGGGCTATGTCGAGCGAATCATCTTTATCATGTATGTGATAAAACCCCTTCCACACTTGGGGTCGCACCATGTGGCAAGGATAGTTAGTTAATTCACAAATGGCGGTTATTGCACCGACTGCCCTTGCGAATGTCCACATGGCGCTTGATGACTGATTTGGGCGACTGTATAGCATCTCTATTGCTATTTCTGCCCCTTCCTTTGGGTCTATTGCTCTCAATAATGCGTTTTTCAGCACCATTGCACGAATGTGCTTGTCTTGGTGTTCAATCATGAAACATTCAAGGTAATTACCCTGAGAATCTAATACACCGACTGCACCAGTGGCACTTGCGGGGTCAATTCCGATATACACCATATCAATCCCTATCCCTTATTTTCCATTTTCTCTTTGGTTTAGGCTCTGAAACGACAACCTCTTGGGTTCTGAATCTATGCAGATTAAAACATTCTCGTGTTCTTAACCCGTCTTTTGTGTGCTTTACATCTGTGTGGGCATTGCATAGCGGGCATTTCATGGTTTGTCTTTCAACTTATTCATTCTGAGGCGTAAATCATCCACAAACGGCTTCCCACGCTTCTTTTCCATATCGTCTATCTGATTCGCGCTTTGTGTTTCCCCAAGGTCTTCAATTTGTCCATGTATCGTCTTTTCCATTCCATCGCTAGACACGACAAAATCTCCTCTTGCGTCTCCCGTGATCCATAGTGCTTGATTAACCTCTGTCGGTAAGCATAGGAATCCTCGTTTTTGTCTATCAAGTATTTCATGCGCTTCTAGTCTAGTCATTTTTTTTCCTTAGTAACAATGACCAAATAAATCCACCGCCAACTTTGGAGGCAAACTGCAAAGCCACGATTTCAGGCATAAGACCGCCAAAGGCAATAGTTGGGAAAGCAATAGAGTCCACGCCAGCCCCTATAAGATTTGAGCCGTTAGACCTGACAAACCAAGACTTATCCGCTAAATAGTGATATGCCAAAGAATCTGCAATCATTGATAGAGTAAATGCCACAAAGGAAGCAATGGCAATCATTCCTGTGGTAGGGTTCAACAGGTATGAAGCCACGCTTGCAACTAGGATTAAGCCACCCATTTTGATTGGCAAATGCTTATTTCTCCAAGAATCATGTAGTTTGTCCCTGATTGACAAATCTAGTCCAATCAATAGAAAACTGTTCAGAATACTAAACCACGGGCCAAAAATAGCCACCAATAGGTTTGCGGCAATGAGTGCAGAAATGAAAATTGCAGAATAAATCATAGTAATGTTCCTTGTTCAACTTGATGAAATCCCCAAACTGGGGGCGCATTAAATGCTTCTATGCGTGAGCGCATGACCTGCGCCCTTGCCTCTTTGGTTGGAGGTGGATAACTTCCATGCCTCCACTTTCCGTCCATTCCTACATTTCTTCCAATATTAGTGCTATCAGCAGAAGCAAAAGGTAATTTGCTGAAAATACCTGGATCAAGCATCCGCAATCCATGAAGTTTGCAAGATGGACGGCCTTTATCGTCACACAAAACCCGCATTGCTTTACCTATTTGTGACCACCACTCATTTGTGCCAATGACAGCATATGCGCCAGAACTGCCGATACAAACCCGCACATAAGTGTTTGCAAGGCGTTCAAGGCGGTCAAAACTTTCGTGCATATGCCAAACAGGTGCGCCAAACCATGTTGGGAATGGGCAGTCTTTCAGCAAAGCATCGTTGTCTTCTTCTGAGCCATCTATGACATCTGGAATTACGGCAAAGTCGCAATGAGGAATTTTCTTGTTTTCCAATGCCCAGTCATAGAAACTTGTCCAATCTTTTACTGGGTTGCCATTTTTCCATGCTGAAAACGCCCCGTTGTCCAAGGCAAAGGATTGGGCAATATCTATGGCAGTCCCTAGTTGGTCAGGATGGGCATAACTTATGAAGGCATGACCTGCTTGGATTGCATAGTTGGCTACTGTGGCAGGGGTGATTGGAAGGCCATGATAGTGAATCATTGCTTATTCCTTATCTTGATTGCCAACCAGTTTGACTGGGTAGGGGCTGAATAATGGACAGCATTGATCTTTTCTTCCTCGCATAGCAAGGCACATTCTTCCCGTTCCTTCAAAACTGCGGCTTTTAACTTTTTTTGCCACTCAATTTCAAGTTTTTGTATTTCCTCTAAAGTCATTTTTTAGTCAACTTTGCTATGTAATCCCTTACAAAACTAGGCATTGGGGCGAAATTCTTTGTATCTTCCTCTATCTTTGCCAAGGCAGGGTCTTTGAAGTTGACATTGACATTGACAGTCATATCAGGGATTTCAGCCCCATCCCAACGCATTTGGTTGATGTAGACCAAGGGAGCGGGAATAAACGCACCATCGCCCTTTTTCCATTGCTCGGTGGTTTTCATCCATTCAACGTGCTTAATGATTTGGTCAGCCTGTAAGTCCAATTTCAATTTAGACCATTTGGCTTGACAAGTGGCTTTTCCACCTTTTCGGGTGCTTTTAGGCCATGCGTTCCAGAACTCTTCAAACATTGTTATCCTTTCGGGCATAGTTTCTCCAAGGGTGGATAGAACCTATTTCTATCCTTCCCTCTCCAGACTTAATTGTGTTCATCTTGACTCCTATTGACATTGAAATAACAAAAAGCCCCAAGTGCGCTTGACGGGTTTGTTCGCTTATACGATTGGCCTTGTTTACCACCGATGTACCAATCGCTTTACCAGTCGCCAAACCAACGCTGGTCGCATTTTTCACAAGGGGTGTGCTTGTGTGCGGTGTTTCCTGACTTGTCAGCCCATGCAGGCTCAGTAACGTATCGTGAGTCAGACGGAAGTCATTGCACAAATAAAAAAGCCACTTAACTAAGTACCTTGGTTGCACCCCCTGAAGATTCAGAGGCAAGATACTTAATGAAGTGGCTATCATGTTGTGTGCAACGACAACGGATCGGATTATACCGATGTTCTAGGAAATGTCAAATTGTCCCCAAACTTACTAGGATATTTCAGAAAGTCAGATGCACCTACCCTGTTGCCACCATGTTTCAGGTCTGCCCCATCATAGGTTTCTGTGGTAGTTCCAGCCGCCACTCTATCCTTGGCTACCCTTGGCTTTTGTTCTGCCAACTTAGCCACTCCAAACCCTGTGATATGCCAAACGTCACCTATCTCTAGCGCATACCCAAAGTTCTGAAGGTCGTTCAGATAACGCAGATAATGAAAGCCTTGGTTGCCGACTTCGGCATCTTTGTCTGTGAAGCGTTTGAGGGATGATGCGCCATGATGCAACCTCTTGAGAATTGCATAATGTTGTTGTTTCATTTCCATGTGTGTTTCCTTTTGACAGGCAATACTACCTTTAAAAATAGTTTGTCAACATAGGGTTTGTCCTAGTTCACAAGCCTTTTTTAATCCTTGAC
>RFZJ01000186.1 GCA_009920765.1 Planctomycetota bacterium
GTAAGCAAAAAGGATTAAGCTAAATCGTGTTCCAGTTGGCGGATAGTGCCAGAAAGGCTGTTATTATTCCCAATCGCATCTTCGACCTTTTTGCAGGCATGAAGAACGGTGGAATGGTCTCTGCCACCAAAAAATTCACCTATTTCTTGAAGCGACATTCCGGTTAATCTGCGTGCCAAATACATTACAATTTGTCTGGGCAGAACGATTTCTTTATCGCGCGATCTGGTTTGCATTGATTTGGGTGTAATACGGAAATGTTTGCCCACTTTAGAGGCTATGGATTCGACACTGATAGCCTTTTTTAAATGGCCTGGGGTGGCGAAAAGTTTTTCCAGATCCGAGCGCTTTAAAGGCCTGCCCAAAGTTCGAATCATTGTATGTACCCGGTTGCAAATGCTTTGCAATCTGCGCATACTTCCTTCTGCCAGGCCAGCCAGCCATTCCAAAGCATGAGTTTCAATTTTAGTACCATAAGATTCAAGCTTGCGTTCTAGAAAAAGCAACCTGCTTTCGGGCCCAAGGGTGGGTAATTCCAGAATTAAACCTGAAGTTATGCGATTGATGAATCGGTATGAAAATTTGCTCAAATGGCCTGGTGCTATGGTGGTGGAAAGAATTGTAAGGTTTCGCCTGGCAGTTCTTTCGTCGAGGATTCGAGCCAGAATATCAGCCTCTCTTGGTTTAAGAAGTTGGATGTCTTCGAGAACCAAAAGATCGAGATCAATGAGTTGTTTTTGCAGGGATTCAAAGTCATCGCGGTTTGCCATTTCTGAATCTCGAAGAGATTGGCAAAAATCGGAAGCTCTCATCATTTGGATGGTTTTATTGTGGGATACCTTTAATATTTTTCGACAAAGCGAGCCTAAAAGCCTGGTTTTTCCAGAGCCGGGGGGGCCGTAAAGAACGCCAATCGAATCAAACCGCTTTGGCGATCGCAAGACAAACAATTTCCCCATTCGATCCAGAGATAATCTGGCGAGTCTATGTTCGGGAAAATTCAATCTCAGCGAATGAGGAGCGGCCATGAGCGTCCTAAAAAAGCTATTTGTGCGCATTTAGCGTTCAGCTGATTAGATTTTATGCTACTTCCTTGCCTCTTGTCTTGCAATCCTAACCTTCTTTTTAATGTGAAATTTAACCGATATTTCTTGATTAATAGACCAATTATGCGGTTGTTTCTGAATGGTTTCGTAGTGATTGAACAGCAAATGCGACTCTTTTGGCGCCTTCTATTGCCTCGGCTTCCTCCAATTGAACCCCGAAACTAAACCGCATGGAGGATTTTAAAACCTCTGGGGCGACTTGCATTGCCATTAAAACAGGGGAAGGCAAAAGAGAACCGCTTGAACATGCAGAGCCGGTAGAACAGGCTACCCCTGTCATATCCAGCCGCATCAGCAGGATATCCGCTTTCAAGCCGGGGAAACCCAGATTGAGGGTGAAAGGCAACGCTGGGTTATGTTCGCCATTAACGGTGAAATCGACCAAGTTTTTTCGAAGTTCTTGCAGGAAGGCCTCTCGGAGTTTTGCGACTTTATTGCGCCTTGCCTCGAGATTGTTCATAGCCAGTTTAAGTGCTAGAGCCATGCCAACAACAAGGTGAACAGGCTCGGTTCCGGGTCGGAGGTTTTTTTGTTGATGCCCGCCAAATAGCATGGGTTTTACCGTGCTGCCCCTGCGAACAAGAAGGGCGCCAATGCCTTTTGGACCATGAAATTTATGGGCGCTGAGGGCCAAAGAGGTCACACATAAACGGTGGAAATCGATGCGAATTTTTCCTGCTGCTTGTACTGCATCTGTATGAACCCACATTTTATCCTGAAGTTGATTACCCAGGATTTCGACGGGTTGCAGTACGCCTGTTTCGTGGTTGACCAGCATCAATGTTGCAAGCCTGGTATCGGGTTTGATTATATCTGAAAGATTAGAAAGGCTGGTCTTGCCTTGATGTTCGGCATCGAGCCATAGAACATTAAAGCCCTGTTTTTCCAGCTTTTTAAGATGTTCGGTGATGGAAGCGTGTTCTATTTTTGAAGCCAGGATACTTGAAGTGGAATCGTTTAAAGCACTTTGAAGAGCGAGATTGTTGGCTTCGGTGGCTCCGCTGGTGAAGACCACTTCATCGGGGAAGGCGCCCAGAAGGTGGGCAATTTCTTCGCGGGAATCTTCAAGCGCTTTTCTCGACTTTCGCCCAGCCCCATGGCTGCTTGATGGGTTTCCAAACTGGTTTAATGCGAAGGGCCGCATGGCATCCCATATTTCGGGTAGAACCGGCGTGGTTGCATTCGCATCAAGGTATATCAAGTCCAAATTATTCATAAGTGCATCTTAGCTGATTGAATGGATACGAACTGAGCAAAAGGAATTTTATAGCAATCCTTCCAAGGTTAGCTTGTCGCTGATCATATGCTTTAGATCTTCAAGGCCGGTGAGAGTTTTAAGGGTGGCTGCATCGATGAAGGGCCTGAGATTATCAGTGCGGAGATCTTTGATGAAGATGGCGGGCAGGGCATCTTCGAGTTTGAATTCTTTACGAAATTCATCCCGGTGCATGAAGGTGAGAGGGGGTTTAATTTTGTTAAGAAAGTCGCGCCATTCCTTGCGCATTGAAAATGCGCCATGGGTAAGGGCGCAAAGATTGCAAGGATAGGTGCTTGGGGAAAGCACCTTGTGTGAGATATCCGCCATCAAGTTAAAGAACCCCCTGTCAGCATTGTAAACAAAAACGAGGCCTGAGTTTCTATCCATGACGAAGGGTTTCCTTGTGTAATCGATACAACCGATACCAGTTTAATCTCAAGAAGGGGACTAGGGAAGATAAAGGGCGCTGAATGGAGAAAAACAGATAAAGAAGAAGGTTTGAGCAATGTTTTGGAAGAATAATGACGAAATTTAGGATAACTAGCTTGACTAGGGGATAGTGTTTGTCATAAATTGAAATAACTTGGAAGCTATCTATCAATAGTTTTCAGTAACTCTCAGGAGTCGAGTGTGATTGCTGAAGAACGAAGGCAGCGCGTTTTAGACTTGGTTAGCACCAAGGGGTTTGCGACCTTGGCTGATCTTGCCATGGAAATTCAGGTTTCTGAATCGACTGTCAGACGCGATCTCGAATTTTGGCATCAGCAGGGCAACCTTAGGCGTACCCATGGTGGGGCAATCTTTGTGGGCGATGGCTCTAACTTTCCTGCGCTTGAGGAGCGGATCGATACCCAGCTTGAAGAAAAAAAGGCTATCGCCCGTGCTGCTGTGGCTCGTATTTGCGATGGTGACACCGTTCTTTTGGATGGTGGCACCACCACTTTGGAAGCTGCCCGCCTGCTTCTTGGCAGATCGATTCAAGTGGTTACCAACAGTTTGCCAATAGCAGCATTGCTGGCAGGCAGCCGGGAAACCGATCTCGTATTACTTGGGGGCTACATCTACCCCAAAACAGGAGTAGCTCTTGGGCCCTTTACCGTGCGCATGATGCAAGATCTTCATGTTCACCAGACATTGCTTAGTGTTAGCGGTTTGACCGAGCGGGGCTTGTTCAACAGCAATTTGCTTTTGGTGGAAACCGAGCGCGAGATGATGCGCTGTGCCGATGAGGTTGTTGTCCTTGCAGATCATACCAAGGTTGGGCGACCAGCACTGGCGTTTCTTTGCGAGTGGTCTGAAATCGATCTTTTGGTGATCGATCGCAAGCTTGAAGACAGAAAAAAATCAATGCTGGCGCAAACAGGTGCCCGCCTTCTTATTGCGGGTGATCTTGAGGAGTTTGGCAGATGAGTTCCAACATGCTTAAAAACAATCTCATGGGTCTTGATCGAAGTCGCATCGAGCAATTGGTTCGTGAAGCGGTGGTAACGCAGTTGGGCGGCAGCCTTCCCAAATCCCAAGCTCCGGGCCAGCCCAACCCTTTGGTGGTGAATGTCTCTGCCCGCCATGCCCATGTGACACAGGAAGATCTTGAAAGGCTTTTTGGTAAAGGCCACAAACTAAAAGTGTTTAAAACCCTGTATCAGGATGGTTTTTTTGCAGCAGAAGAAACTGTAACCATCATCGGGCCAAGGCACCGCATGATCACCAACCTTCGCATTCTGGGCCCTTGCAGGGATCATAGCCAGGTAGAACTGGCCTTCACTGATGCTGTGCAACTTGGCCTAGATATCCCTGTAAGAAAAAGTGGCGACATTAATGACAGCCCTGGTTGCTACCTACTCGGCCCTGCTGGAATGATTCATCTTCCCAAGGGGGTTATCCGCCATGAACGCC
>RFZJ01000187.1 GCA_009920765.1 Planctomycetota bacterium
ACATCTCATACTAGTTATATGATATTTGACACATTTAAACCAATTTAATGCCAAAAGTGGCCCTGCTAGAACACTATGGATAGTGCAACTATTATTTCAGGGAGAATTTTTTGCCCGTGGTCAATTTGCCAATTACTGCAGATACAGCGCCCAGCCGGCTATTCGCCTTCGACCTGCTGATGGTGCATCCAATGAAAGATGCCTTGATTGATTTTCTACGCGTGGCTTCAAGAAGATTTACAAAAAGGTCAGGATGCGCATCAAGAAGTTTACCAATGATAAAAATACGCTCCGGATTGAAGAGATTTACAACTGTTGCAACTCCGGTGGAAATATGATCAATCATAAGATTGATTTCATTCATGGCATCGACTGCGCCGCCACGAAAAAGATTGATTGCACCTTGGATGTCAATTCTGGAATCTGCAAGCCTGGCTATGGTCTTACAAAAGAAATCATCGGTGGCGACGGAATCAAGTGTTGCACCATTTTTATCGACGGGAAGCTTTCCAAGATTTCCAGCTAGGCCCATATGGCCATGAAGCTGCTGACCATTCAACACAACCCCCAGTCCAAAATCACGGGTGATATCGATGACTGCAAAGTTGGAAAGGTTGCGTGATTCCCCAAAAATGGATTCAGCAAGGCAGAGTGCATGCATTTCTTGAAGTAGAAAAGTTTGAAGCCCCGTATTGGCCTCAAGATCTTTTGCAAGCATTTGATTTTCAAGGAATGGGATTGATGGGCATGAAAATATTTTGTTTTCGAGTTGATTGAAAAGTCCGGGCGTACTGACCCCAAGCCCCATCATCTTGACACCATTTTTGGGCTTAGCGAGCTTGAGTTTTTGGCTGACAAGATTAAGGAATTCAGAATAAGACCTAGGCAAGGGGAACTTATCCAATTCGCCCTGCATCCTGCCATCAAGGCCGGACGAAGATATTTCGCAAGTATCCTGCCCAATGACAAGTGCCATGACTCCAGCTTTGGAAGTTGCAAGGCGTACCATTTTACCCGGTCTACCAAGCATTGCCTTGGAAGGTTCACCTTCCTCAACTAATTTAGCATCGAGAAGATCTTGAACCGTTCGGGTTATGGTAGGGCCACTAATGCCGGTTAAACGAGTGAGATCTGCACGCGAAAGCCCGCCGTGCTTAAGAAGCATGGCTAATACTTCGCGGGTATTTAAATGCCTTAGCAGTCCAGCCCGATTCAGGCTTTTGTGTTTTGGACTAGGCGATTTTTTAGGCATGGCGTCATCACAATACAAGTACAATATTCTCTACTATAAGGATAACAGTATAATTTATTAAAAAATTATGAAAACTTAATCAGAAAAGAAGATTTATTTGTAAGAAGTTTTGATTAAGACTGCTGTTTTCCAAGAAATAATAGAGGTTTCAAGTTTGTGAATTTTTGGTAAAATATTCAAGGCTGAAGCTGATTGCAACCCTGCCTGGAGAAATCATGGTTCGTTTCTTACAAAGTTCATTTTATTTGGCGCCTTTGTTCGCTTTTATTTTTAATGCACCTGGGTTGACAGCAGAGCCTGCCAAGCCTAATTCAGATTTCTTCGACAAAGAAGTCCTTCCAATCCTTCAAGCGCATTGCTTTTCCTGTCATGGTACCGATAAGAAAGTTAAAGGTGGTTTAAATCTTTCCTCCCGCGAAGCACTGCTCAAAGGTGGGGATAGTGGTGCAGTTGTCTCCCTCGAAAAACCAGATTCCAGCATTATGATTGATGCCATCCGGCACGGCGAACTGAAAATGCCTCCCAAGGGCAAGCTTCCCTTGTCACAAATAGAGATACTGGAAAAATGGATCAAAGCAGGCGTGCCTTATGGTGCAGGCAAGGTTGTAGCCAAGCACCATGGCCCACCAAAGGTGGATGAGGAGGCCCGGAACTTCTGGTCCTACAAAGCAGTAAAGAACCCACCTATTCCCCAAGTGAAGAATCAGTCATGGGTTAAAAATCCCATCGATGCATTCATCCTTTCCAAGCTCGAGCAAAATCAGTTAGCACCCGCTTTGCCTGCAGAAAAAACCGCTCTATTACGCAGGCTCTATTTTAATGTGATCGGCTTGCCCCCTTCAATCGAAGAAACAGAATCCTTCCTTAAGGATAATTCCGCTGATGCTTATGAAAAGCGTGTGGATCACCTGCTCAACTCAAGGCACTATGGTGAAAACTGGGCGCGCCATTGGCTTGATCTTGTCCGCTATGCAGAGACGAACAGTTTCGAACGCGATGGTGCCAAGCCCAATGCTTATAAATATCGTGACTACGTAATCCAATCGTTCAACGCAGACAAACCGTACAACCAATTCATCAAGGAACAACTCGCTGGCGACGAAATCCAAAAAGTAAGCAGAGACAGCTTAGTCGCTACTGCATACTATCGCCTAGGTATCTGGGATGATGAGCCCGCTGATCGCGAACTGGCTTATTTTGACCAACTCGATGATATTGTTTCCACCACTGGCCAAACTTTTCTTGGCACCACCATCGGCTGTGCCAGATGCCATGATCATAAAATCGATCCCTTCCCTCAAAAAGACTACTATCGCTTCATGGCATTTTTTCATGGCATCAACGGTTACAGCAACGGCCCTGCATCACAAAGAGTTGTAGATGGGGATATTCAAGATCTCAAGGGCATTGTTGGTACAGGCAGAAGGCCCGATATCAAGAAACTTCAGGAACTTGAAATTAAAGCACAGGAACACGAACGCACTTCCAACGATATCAACAGGCAGATAGGCCGCATCGAGGATGATTTCAGAGCCAAACTTCCAGGCGGCCAGAATGATGACTTTAAACAAGATATTCATAAGCCCATCCTGTTTGAAAAACATCTGGGCAAGCTTGTGACACCTGAAGAATACAAGCGCTGGAAAGATCTCATCGCCAAGAGAGAAGAACTAAAAAAGACCCGCCCCCTGATCCGTGAAACTTCTTTGGCTGTTACCGAGCAAGGCCCCAAAGCTAGAGAAACCTTTATCCTTACCCGCGGAATGCCCGCAGCAAAAGGCGATAAAGTCGAACCTGGGTTTCCCACCGTCATGATCGCCAACAATTCTCCCGAACCCAAGATTCCCGAACCTGATGCCAAGGCTTTATCCTCTGGCAGGAGGGCGGTCCTTGCTGATTGGATTGCAAGTGATGAAAACCCCCTCACCGCACGAGTCATGGTAAACCGGCTATGGCAGTATCAGTTCGGCCGGGGCATTGTTCGTTCCTCCAGCAACTTCGGCTACATGGGCACACCTCCCACCCACCCAGAACTTCTGGACTACCTCGCAACCCAACTAATTGCAAACGGCTGGAAACTCAAACCCCTTCAACGCATGATCCTTACTTCCAATGCCTTCAAGATGGGTTCTCAAGTTTCACCCCAGGCCATGATGAAAGATCCCGAAAACGATCTCTTCTCTCACTTTGATTTGCGAAGGTTAACCGCAGAGGAACTGCGCGACTCCATCCTCGGCATTAGTGGCAACTTGAATTTGAAAAAAGTTGATGGCCCCAGCATTTATCCTGTCATTCCTAGGGAAGTACTTGCAGGGCAATCCGTACCGGGCAGCGGTTGGGGCAAATCCACACCCGAAGAAGCTGCCTCGCGAAGTGTATTCGTATTTATCAAGCGATCGCTGGCTTTGCCCATTCTTCAGGTGTTTGATGCACCCGACCCCGATTCACCATGTGCTTCCAGGTTCACCACAACCCAACCCGCCCAAGCCCTTGCACTCATCAACAGCGAGTTCGCAAGCGAACAGGCCAAAATACTTGCTGCTGATGTTGCCAAGAAATTTCCTTCTTCTCCGAAAGACAAAGTCAACGAAATTCTTCGAAGAACCCTGCAACGACAACCCAAGCAGGATGAAATTGACAGGGGCACCGCCTTTGTCACAGACTCCATGAACAAAGATTCCCTTAACGAGGAAGATGCCTTCCGTAGGTTCTGTCTCATCGCTTTCAGCCTCAATGAATTTATCTTCCTTAACTAACCCAACGACAAACTTTATAGGTGACCCATGAAAAACTTCTGTGGCAATACCAGGCGCGAATTCATCTGGCAGACAGGCGCTGGCTTTACTGGCGTCGCACTCGCAGGCATGCTTGAAGATTCCTTCTTCAAAGCCCAAGCCGCACAACCCTTGAACCCCCTCGCTCCTAAAAAACCCCATCACACCCCAAAGGCCACCAGTGTCATCTTCCTTTACATGTATG
>RFZJ01000188.1 GCA_009920765.1 Planctomycetota bacterium
TTGTAGGCCATGCAGGAAGGGTAGGGCACCACCGCATGGGGTGAGCTTATGATTACAACATTGCCACCGTTGCCTTTTTCCAGCATTTTATTGGTGCAGGCCCTGAGGGCGTGAAAAGCACCCCACATGGTGACATCAATGGTCTTGTGGAAGCCCTTCATGTCTGCAACATGGAACATTTCCCGGTCGCTAAAAACTGCGCTCGAAACAAAAGTATCAATTTTTCCAAGCTTTTTAACCACATCATCGGCCATTTTTTCAACTGCACCCTGATCCACCAAGTCGACGGGGTAGAGAATGCATTTCCTTCCCAATGCCTCGATTTCTTTTTTTGCAGTTTCTGCAGATTCAGGCATGGTGAGGTAATTCAGTGCGATATCCGCACCCTCTTTGGCAAGCGCGATTGCAGATGCCCTGCCGATTCCCGATGATGCCCCGGTTACAAGTGCCACTTTTCCTGATAGTTTCATTCTTTCCTCTCCTTGGTTTTGCTACATTGATTATTGTCATTACCATCTTTTGGTTGTTTTTTCAAACTGGAACTTTGCGAGTGTCAAATACCCGGCCAAATAATTCCATTCCAAACTGGCGGCTGCCCGAGGCTGCCTACATCCATATCCCCTTTTGTGCCCAGCATTGTGGCTATTGTGATTTTGCAATCGCCACGGGCAAGGATGCAGTCAGGGATAATTACCTCGATGCCCTCGAAAAAGAAATCTCCAAGCTGGGGAAACCTCATCCAGTGCAATCATGGTTCCTCGGCGGAGGCACCCCGACTGAACTTACCGCCACGCAGTTGGAAAGATTATGTTTAATCCTAAAGCAATGGCTGCCTTTGACAGGAGAGGCGGAGTTCTCGATCGAGGCCAATCCGGATTCCACCACGGAGGATAAACTTGCAATCCTTGCATATCATGGATTAAGCAGGCTCAGCCTTGGAGTGCAATCCTTCCAGGAACCCGTACTGCAATTGCTGGATCGCAAACACAAAAATCCCCAGGTCGAACGGGTGATCGCTGATGCTCGAAAACTTAAAATATCATCCATTAGCATAGATCTGATTTTTGGTTCGGCAGGCCAGTCGCTTGAATCGTGGAAGTACGATCTTTCCCGTGGCCTGGCTTTGCAGCCCGACCATTTTTCCACCTATGGCCTTACGTATGAAAAAGGCACCCCTCTTTGGAAAAGAATGAACCGGGGCGAAATCATCCCCCTGGAAGATACTGAAGAGTTGGCGCATTACGAGGCAGCCATCGATACGCTTGAAGCACATGGAATGGAACATTACGAAATATCCAGCTTTGCAAGGAAGGGCAGGCGATGCTGGCATAATCAGGTTTATTGGGAAAATAGCGCCTATTATGGCTTTGGCATGGGGGCAGCAAGATACGTGGCGGGTAAGCGCGAAGTGAACACACGGGACCTGGACTCTTATATTCAAAAAGCTTTGTCGGGGCAGGAAACAATATTCCAATCCGAGCAGCTCGAACCTCGTGAAGAGGCCGTTGAAACGCTGGGGTTGAATTTGCGAAGGATGCAGGGCGCCAATCGAGAACGGTTTTTCATGCGAACCGGTTTTCATCTGGATGAAATTACAGGCCCAAATAAAGACCATCTGGTGCAGCAGGGTTTGCTTAAAGATGATGGGGAAAGTTTAAGCCTTACCCGAAGGGGCCGTCATCTTGCAGACTGGGTTGTCACCAGGTTGTTCTGAGAACTTCCCCCAGGTGCTTCGCCACGATTGGTTGCAAGGCGCGATCGCAATCGTAATTTATGATACTTCAAGCCCGGGATGAAAAAGCAAAGTGCGCTTACCAGGCCAAAGATAAGCTGGCAGTATTCGGGCCAAAGGGCCATGGGGATGGTGGTGAGATAAAGAGCGATTGCTGGTGGATAAAATTCGCCACTCAAAATGCCTGCCTTGGTGAAAAAAACAGTACCCGCAATGATGGCCAGAATGGGGGAAAGAGTAAGCACTGGCATGCCCAGGAAAATCTCGGTAAAAAAAACTCCAATGGTGGAAATTACAGCAGCGGCCCAGATGTGACCCACCTGCCTCTCGACAAAAAGAACCGGCCCACCCTGTTTACGCAACTCCCAGAATATCGCACCCCACAAGGCCAGGCCACCGCCCCAAAGCAAGATGTACCACCAGGGGCTGCTGATTCCAATCCGACCCATGTACCAGGTTGCAACACACTGGAAAAAAATCATGACACTGTGCATCATCCAAAGCAAACCCCAGTTTTCAAGCACGATGGCGTGATGAGTGTCCCGCAGCATTCTGCTGAAGAAGTTGGAGAAGGAACCGAGGCTGCCCGAACGAACGGAAGTGCTTTCGCCCCGCACCCAGGCTTCGAGGTCGATTGCAAGATCCTGGGCGCTGCTGTATCGAAGGTCGGATTGTTTTTGCAGGCATTTCAGGCAGATCATTTCAAGATCGGGATCTACCTTTGGGTTCAAAAGCCTTGGCCTGACAGGATCTTGTTCAAGCACCAGTAAAAGGGTATCTACGGGAGAAGCGGCCCTGAAAGGGGGCCTGCCTGTAAGTGTTTCGTAAAGGATGATCCCGAGGCTGTACACATCGCTTGCAGGGCCAACAACCCCTCTGCTGCTGCTTACTTGTTCAGGCGCCATGTAAGATGGCGTGCCAAGAATCGCCCCCGGCTGGGTCAATGTAATTTCACCTGGAATATCGATCCTTTTGGCCAGGCCGAAGTCGGTAACGAGCGGGTGGTTTTCGCGATCGATGATAACATTGGATGGTTTTAAATCGCGATGCAACACACCGCGTTCATGGGCATGATGAACAGCACGGGTGATCTTGGCAATGAGGGATGCAGCATCCCTTGGCTTGATCGGGCCTTGGGCCAGAACAGTGGAAAGGGTTTGTCCTTCGACAAAGCGCATGCTGAAATAAGGCTGGTCTTCATAAACACCCGCCTCATGAACCGGAACAATATTAGGATGCTCAAGCAGGGCGATTGCTTTTGCCTCTGCTTGAAACCTTGCCATCTCCTCAGGCCTTGCTTGCCCTCCTCGAAGCACCATTTTCAAGGCAACCATGCGCCCAAGATTTTTCTGCCAGGCTTTATACACCACTCCCATGCCACCCCTGCCCAGTTCTTCAAGTAGTTCGAAATCCCCGAAGTATTTCGGCAAAGAGGTTGCCGGGCTGGGTGATTCGGGCAGAAACTTTTGAGGGGTGAGGGGCTCGGCCCGCCCAAATACATCTGCAAACTGGCTTGCTGCCCAAAGTTCTCTTAATTCCTGCGCAATTTCAGGGTGCGATTCGCATAACTGCTCAAGGTTGTTGCTTCCCTTGCGCGATTGCTGCAACAAATCTTCAAGAAGTGAAGCAAGTAGTTCATCAGAATCCGTTTTTTTCAATTGCGAAGGGCCCTTGGTCATATCCATGTTAAAGGCCCCCAGGCAGCAACCCGCTTCGTAGTTTTCTTACCGCACGAAGGTAGCGCATGGATGCAGCCGCCTCGGTCAGGCCCAACAAAGCCGAAACTTCTTGATTGGTCATCTGCTCGGCATGGCGCATGAGAACGATTTCGCGGTCATCGGGTTCCAAAAGGTTGATTGCTGCATCCAGCCTGCCTTTTAACTCTGCATGAATTGCAGCGGAAGCAGGGGTGACTTCGTTGGCAAGTAACTGGCCCGCAAGTTCAATTGAAGATTGATCATTCATCCCTGAAATGACGAGTGATTTTTCGCGATCAAGGCTTCTTCTTTTTGCGAGCCTGTGCTTGCGATGCGCATCAATGATGTGGTCAAGTGCAATATGCCTTAGCCAAAGATGAAAAGGCATGGCTTCTGGATTTCGCAAATAATCGCTCAGCCTGCGGTGTGCCTCAAGCATCACATCCTGGACTATATCGCTTGCATCAACCCGGGCCGAAAGCGCAGGGTCCATTCGATTGTTGATCATCCGCCTAAGAGGTTCCCGGTGATGCGAAATTAATCGGTCCACCGCATCGGGATTGCCAGACTTGGCATCGCTAAGCAATTGATCCTGAAGCGGATTGTTTTCATTCATGATCTTTTCCCTGAAAAGGATACAAAATCATTTTAGTAAGATTGTCTGGTAATAAAACAACTATAGGGCCTTAAACGAGAAATTGACGCTTTATTTCTTGTGTAAAGGTGGGGAAGCCCACCCAGCGTAGTGGGCGGGTTTCAAAGCCCATGGACTGCGTTCCATGGGTCTTTTGTTTTGAATGA
>RFZJ01000189.1 GCA_009920765.1 Planctomycetota bacterium
ACCATGCTTTATGGGCACATCGAAAAGCCCCATCACAGGCTTGAACACCTCGAAAAACTTCGCGAGTTACAAGATGAGACCGGAGGATTTCAAACTTTTATCCCTCTCGCTTTTCATCCCGAAAACACCCGAATGCAGCACATCACCAAACCCAGCGCCATGGTTGATCTGCGAGTCATGGCAATCAGCAGGATTTTTCTGGATAATTTCCAGCATGTTAAAGCTTACTGGGTGATGATGGGAGTCAAAACAGCACAGGTGGCCCTTAGCTTTGGTGCTGACGACATCGATGGCACCGTAGTACATGAAAAAATCTACCATGATGCTGGATCTGATACGCCGCAGGAAATGACCGTTACAGAAATCCAAAGATTAATTAAGGAGGCGGGAAGACTTCCGGTAGAGCGTGATACCCTTTACAATCAGGTTCTTCGTACGGAAACTGCGTCTAATTCATTTAAGATTGGTGGCAAGCTTGCTTTGGCGCAGGTTTAGTCTTTTAGTTTTAGAATAATGGTTGATCCACCATAAACTGCGCTTCCCACCTTAACCAAAACTTCTGCAACAAGATCGGCAGGTATAAGAACATCAGTACGGGAACCGAACTTGATCATTCCATAAAGTTCTCCCCGTCTCAAAAATTTCCCCACGCCCACCTGGCAGACAATCCTTCGGGCGATAGCTCCCGCAATTTGTTTCACCCTTACAGGAAAGCCTTTTTCTTTTTCAATCAAATCGATCCAAAGTTGTTCATTTCGCTTGGCACAATCGCTGCTCCTAGCATCAAGAAATGCACCCGGGTAATACCGAACATGCGTTACAGTGCCTGCCAGGGGAACACGATTAACATGCACATTAAACACGGAAAGAAAAATGCTAACGCGAAAAGCTTTACCGATGCCTGTTTCTTCGACTTCCTCGAGGTGGGTGATCACACCATCTGCAGGGCTGACCAGAATATTGGGTGCCACGGGGATTTCTCTTGGAGGGTTGCGGAAAAACGAGATCACAAAAAGCCAAAGTAGGAATCCTGCAACTGCACCCACACCAAAAGCAGGATGAAACTGCAAAGCCATAAAAATGAAAGCGATGGTGGCAGGAACCAACAAAAGAGAAAAGCAAAGCAGTTCCATGATGCCTGGCCTTGCAAGCCAGATTTTATCACGGCCAGCATAGGGGTCGGAATCTGGATCGAAATAAAACCCACATACATTGGAATACAGTTTCAGGTCGCGCGAATCGATGATATTGTGGGTGCAATCTGGACAGGACCCCTGTCGCAATGCCCGCATTCTGCCAGTGTATGCCGGAAAGAAAGATTTCAAAATGGCCCTGCGAAACTTCCCCCAAGCTCTTTCAAGACTGAAGCAAAAACCACCACCAGGCTGGATGAAATGAATGGGTGCTGTACCGACTTCGGGATCCTTGGGATCCATTATTACTCCTTGAATAAATCAAATCGAATTTAGGGTGCCGGGGGATTGGACTGTTTCGAGGCGGCAGACAAAGACTTCAACCTTTCGTGGGCTTCCGGACTTAATCGCATTATGGTGGTAGCCCGGAGGTTATCCGATGTTTTTTCTATTACGGGGGGCAGAGACACCGAGGAGCCGAACATTTCGTTCAGAGTTTTTTGCATCTCCTCTTCCCTTGGGGGTTTTTGAATACAGATGGTTTCGATCCTATCAATCGGGACAAAATAAACCTGTCCTTGTTCTGTAGTTCCTGCAACCCTACCCCTTATCACAACAAATAGTTCATCAATACGCACAATGGATTGCACTGAAAGTTCAGTTCCATTGATGGTTTTGACAACCAGGGAATCTTTCCATGCCGGAGGCAGATTAGGCAACAGTTGAAGCCAGGCAGAAGTAGTCATCAATCTACCTTTTTAATAAGTTTGGGGCGATCAACCTGCAACGTCTTTCATAAGTTGCTTGGCGATTTTAAAAGCTGCCTTCATTGCGATAGCGCGATTTTCCATCTGGCCTTCGCTGAAGTAAGAGCCTTGCGCAGAAGGAGGCAAACCAGCAATTTCGGTCGTCAAGGGTAGCATTTGCAAAAACTCCCTCATACGTTGTTGCTGCAGCGACTGTGCCTGACTTGCTCCTGTTGGTTCCTGACTCATGTTCAGCATACTCCAAAATAACTAGAAGGAAGATATTGAGAAGGATCAACTAATAACAGAATACCCAGAAAAAGATTCTATCTCAAGCTATAAGCTAGACAATGGGAAATGGAACTACAAAACACCCTTGGTGGAAGGTACACCAGGGTTACGCGGATCGGTTTCGATTGCATGCCTTAAAGCACGCGCTGTACCTTTGAAAATAGCTTCAATCATATGGTGGGAATTCCGGCCATAATTAAGAATTACATGAAGGTTCAGAAGGCCGGCACTGGAAACAGATCGCCAGAATTCTTCAGCCAAAGGAGCATTAAACGCACCGAGCATTTCGCATGGAAGTTCTGCCTGCCATACACAAAAAGGCCTGCCTCCCAAATCAACCGCCACCGTTACAAGGGTTTCATCCATGGGAAGAATCATACTACCATAGCGCCTGATACCGGCTTTATCTGCAAGCGCCTGTTTAAGCGCCATGCCAAAACAAATACCAACATCTTCAACTGTATGGTGCGCATCAACATGCAGGTCGCCCACGGCCCGAATATCAAGGTCGATAAGGCTGTGCTTGGAAAGAAGGGTGAGCATGTGGTCATGATAAAGCCTTTTGGGAAAATTAAAAAGAGACAGTGGGTCTTATCAAAGTCCCAAAGCCAAGGAATGGCCATACAACCGTCAAGTTAAGATTATTCTAACCGGCCACAGAAGTTAAACATTAAAAGGTACAAAGGAAGGCCAAGCGGAGATTAGCCACGGAAGCGGAAGCAGAGGCAGAAGACTAGCCACGGAAATAAGACCAAGAATAAGCAGAAGCATTTGCCACGGAAGGAAGATATATCTTTCAGAGCCGGATGCGTCAGCGACGGTATAAATATATAATTTGGGAAGGGCCCCTTCGGTACGGTCAGTGAACTTGTCGAACTGGCCGTTAAGCTCAGGGAAGGACAAAAATATCTTTAAACTTCTCCTTAGGTGCAAGATTCAAAGGTTCAAATGGAGGAGTTGCAGTGGGGTTTCCCCATCGCAACTCCTCTGTCTTTAAACAAGCTCATATGAATGAATGGGAAGTAAAAGGAAGCGACCCGCCCAGCGCAGTTGGGTGGGCTTAAAGTCAGTAAATAAAAGTGGTGGTGGCTAGAAAACCCGGGCTAGCGAAGCAAAGGGCCCTTTTCCCGGAGGGAAGAGGGTTGGGAGTTGGGGGAAGAAAAAACAATAAAAAAGAAAGTAAAAGAAAAAAGAAAGATAGACCCACCCAGCGCCGTGGGTGGGCTTAAAGGCATTAATGCAAACGCAGTGGGTGGGCTTGAAGGCATTTATGCAAAAGCAGTGGGTGGGCTTGAAGGCATTTATGCAAAAGCACTAAGGCGAGTTTGAGGGCAATTACAACCTAGCGCAGTTTAAACGAGTTTACGAAGGGCTTGAAGCAAAAGATCGATTTCCGGATCACTGCCAATAGTGATTCGTATTCCCTCGTGACCCGGGTACTTCATCAACCGTACAAGGATATTGGCTTTTTTAAGTTCCAGATAAAGAAAATCGGGGGAGTGTTTGTCGTGGTTACACCAGAGGAAATTCGCCTCGCTTGGAGTAACTTTAAATCCAAGTTTGCCAAGTTCCATATGTAAGCGGGTTCGGGTTGCAATGATTTTCGCAATGCATTCTTTAAGGTAGGCCTGATCAGAAATTGCAGCAGCGGCAGCTTCAAGACTAAGAACATCGCAGTTGTATGAATCCTTCACTTTAATTAATTCGCGAACCAAGGAAGGATGGGCCACTGCAAACCCAAAGCGAATCCCCGCCAACGCATAAGATTTACTCATGGTGCGAGTGATTAT
>RFZJ01000190.1 GCA_009920765.1 Planctomycetota bacterium
CCATTGTTTGCAGACCATGTGGGATCAAGCGGATTGTTCAAACCCTTGATCACCACACTACGGCCTGCGTCTTTGCCTAATTTATAAACTGCTTCCTGTTCGATATAAGGCAAAAGATTAAAGAAGAAAGAAGCTTGGTTGCCATTGCCTGCACCAGTGCCCGCAACCTGGGGCCCAACTACGCCATACATGGGGGGGGTGATTTGAAATACATCATGGCAATTATGAACCGCGAGTGCCAATTGCTTTAAGTTGTTCTTGGATTGGGTTTTGCCAGCTGCTTCACGAACTTTCTGCACTGCGGGCAATAAAAGCCCAATCAAGATGGCAATAATAGCGATAACAACCAGCAATTCAATCAAGGTAAAAGCTTTCTTGGAAGCAAGATGCTTGGAAAACATGAATATAAACTCCACATAAAAGGCGGTATCAAAATACAAATTAGTTAAAAACGATGGTTTTATAGGGTTACGAACTGGGAATTATGGCATTCCATGCCTAACCAGAACGAGTGGAACGGACACGCCGCCACGAGGAGTTATTTGGTTCAGGAAAACCCTTGGCCAAACACAACAGGAATCGTTGCCAAAGAGATGGCAAAGAAAGGCTTCGAAGATAGTGTGAAAATACACATGAGCCAGAAATCCTGTTTGAAAAAAGTACAAGGTGTAATGTAGGCTGGTAAATTGCGAATGTCAAGCATGAAACTAAACAACTTGGGAGTTAAGGTTTGATACAAACCAAAAACCGCCTTTTTAAAAGAACACTAGGGAACTCAGCAGAATAAGCCGTTACAATCCACGCATATTCAACAACTTAAAGGGGAATTATCATGGATCGCAGATCTTTTGTCGGAACAGTGACTGCAAGTTTGGCTGCAACCACAAGCACCCTGATTGCAGATGATAAAAAGCCACGCATTCTAATTATTGCAGGGCCATCTTCGCATCCACCGGGCACCCATGAAGTTCCAGCTGGTGCAAGGCTGATGAAACATTGCCTGGAGAATATCACGAACTCGGCCCCCATCAGCGCAGATGTTGTTTCGAAATGGCCCGAAGACGCCAAAACCCTTGCATCGTATTCCAGCCTGGTATTCATAGGGGATGTTTTCCCACCGATGAAAATGCCCGAACCTTCAAAAATCTTGAAGGAAATAGGCACCATTATGGATCGAGGATGCGGAATTGTCTGCGTGCATTACGCTACGGGATTGACTGCAAAGGATGTCGCAGAAGATGGCGACCACCCGTTACTACAATGGATGGGGGGCTATTTTGCAACAGGTTGCAAGCATCATAAAAGCATCGCCCGCATTTTCCCTAAATCAACCATCACCCCAGCAGCCAAGGATCATCCCATCAACCGTGGCTGGAAAGAATACACCATCAACGATGAACCCTACATCAACAATTATTTTGGCAAGGATGGCAACAAGCTTGCTGCCAATGTAACTGCAATAGCAACTGCGATGCTGCCCCCGGAAAAACCCAGCGCAGAAGTGGTCGCATGGGCAACACAAAGAAAAGATGGTGGGCGGGGCTTTGCAATCGTGATGCCACACTTCTTCCGCAATTGGAAAGAAGAAGACATGCGCAAGTGCATCATCAACGGAATCGTTTGGAGTGCAGGTGCAGAAATCCCCAAGGATGGCATCATCACGAAGCTGGATGACCTGGGGCAATTCAAACCCGATGCGGTGGAACCCGAAGGGCGCAAACCAAAACCCAACTCGACAAAATAGCTAATCTACTTTGGATTAATTACAGGTACGGGAGCCTTGGCGCCCGGTAACACAGGTGCGCTTCCTGTTCCTGCCAATTCTCCGAATGCTATTTCCTTGACATAATAATCTTTCTCATTGGGAACCGTCTCCCACATCATGCCATCTTTGCTGCGTTTCATTTTGCTAGGAGGCCAGGCCCAGCCATAAACCCAACCACCCGTTCGGATGAGGGTTTTGGGTGCAAGGATTTCATATTTCTTCCAAGAGATGCCATCAGTGGAAGCAAGCGTCCCGCTTTTTTCTGTGGAGGCGAGGAAAACATTACCAGCCCAAACCACAGAGCTTATATTGCCCCTCTCCATCTGGGTTTCATTGTTTTTCCAGGAAATACCATCGGTGGTGGTGGCAAGCAAACCATCCTGCCCGCCCACAACGAAAACTCCATTACCAAAGGCAACACGTTTCCACATTGCATTTTTGTCTTTCTGGCCAGCCATCTGGGTGACGGTAATTTTTTCTGTTTTAGGATTGAAGGCAAGCGCAGGGCCGTAATCCCCAGACCCCATGATGATGCCATTGCCCGAGACGGTGCTGCGAATCCAATGGGTTTTCGTAGGCATTTCAGCAGCAGCCACCATCGTCCATTTTTCTCCATCCGCAGTTTTATAAACCTGCCCACGAAGAGTGACTGCATACAGGGTATCATTTAAAACCTGAAGGCCGAATACAGGCGAGCCGTTGGGAAGAACCCCATCGTTCCAAGTTTTTCCATCACGGGTTGCAGTCATGCGGGCAATGCTGTAACCGCCACCCACATAAGCTGCACCCTTGAAAAACGCAGCGGTGTTAAGATCATTTTGATCATGCTTGGGTTCGCCCCATGCGATATGGTTTTCCCAAGAGTTTCCATCCTTGGAAAACATGCGCTGACCACCCGGCCCCACAGCAAGATAAACCTCGCCTGCGAAGGTGTTGCCAAGGGCCAAAACAAAAATCACCAGCGTAGAAAGAAAAAGCTTCATGATGCATATCCTTAATTCTTGGGAGGTGCTAGAGGCCAGGAATGAATTTACCCTGCCAAATCTCCTGCAACCACAATTGTTCCATAACATCCTGCAGGCCGTGACACAAAATGGGCATCGGGAATCTTACACTACACATAAAAAAACCGGCCATAGAATCGATAAAAGTTCTTCTTTAGATTAAATGATCGATTGATCTTATTCGTATACCAAAAATAGTGCCATCATAAACTGTTCATTTCCCCTGTGCATACCACCCTTTAAATGTAACATCAGCCAAAATCATTCCAGACCTACTTCCAACTCTGAATAATGGATGATCTAAAGGGAAAACCATTGCCTGTACGCAATCTCAAGGCTATGATTTAACTATGAAATCCCTCCAGAAATACCTTCTTGGTATGGTTACCGTTCTGACAGTTGCCCTGCCCCTCTGGTCGCAAACCGCCACGCCAGAAGATCGTACTTTTTTTGAACAAAAGGTGCGTCCACTTTTGGTGGAGCATTGCTATTCATGCCATTCAGTTGAAGCTAAAAAGTCCAAGGGCGGCCTAAGGCTTGACAGTGCGGAATCGATTGCCAAAGGTGGCGACTCAGGAGCAGTAATCATCCCAAGCAAACCCGAGCAAAGCCTGCTTATCAAGGCAGTGCAGTATCGGAATAACGAAACCCTGTTGATGCCCCCAAAGGGAAAGTTGCAATCAAAGGAAATCACAATCCTTGAGGAATGGGTCAAACGTGGTGGGTACTTCCCTGCTTCAAGTAATATTGCTGATACAAAAAACTCCAAAAGCTTTGAAGACAGAAAGAAATTCTGGTCGTTTCAACCCCTGGCAAAACAATCACTGCCCAAAGTAAAGCAACAGGAATGGCCCCGCACCAAGATCGATTCCTTTCTTCTTGCAGAACAGGAAAAACGCGGTTTAAAACCTTCACCACAAACAACACCCGCACAGTTTCTACGCAGAATCACTTTCGATCTTACCGGCCTACCACCCACACCCGCTGAAATCGATGCCTTCAAAAACCCGACAGAAGAAGATTACAAAAAACTGGTCGATAGATTACTTGCCTCGCCACACTATGGCGAACGCTGGGGTCGAACCTGGCTTGACCTTGCGCGCTACTGCGACATCCTCGAGCAATGGGCCGAAACCAAGGGGCAATCCTACCTGTACCGCGACTGGGTCGTCAAAGCCATCAATGATGAT
>RFZJ01000020.1 GCA_009920765.1 Planctomycetota bacterium
CCACCTGAACATCATCAGGCTCTGGCAATACCGCCACCGTTGCTGCAGAGGTATGAATGCGGCCCTGCGTTTCTGTAGCAGGAACTCTTTGCACACGATGCCCACCGCTCTCAAACTTTAAGAATTGATAGGCGTTGTCGCCTTCCAAGCTGAAAATCACATCTTTATAGCCACCATGCTCGCCGGCACTGAAAGAAATGTTTTCGACTTTCCATCCTTGGGAACGCGCATAATAAGTGTACATGGTGTAAAGGTCGCCTGCAAAAATTGCAGCTTCATCACCGCCTGTTCCTGCGCGAATTTCAACAATTAGCTTGTCGTAATTTTCATCTCCCGCCAATAGAAAATCTTCAAGCTTAATCTTCAACTCATCCCTGCGTGCAATCATCTCAGCCAATTCCTGTTGCGTATAGGCAAGCATCTCTTCATCCTTGGCATCAATAATGGCAAGCATCTCTTCCGCGGCAATAATATCAGCCTCTAATTTTTTGAATTCTTCGAACGGTTTTACCTGTTTGACGAGTTTGCCATGCTCTTTGGCAATGGCAGCAAACTTGGCCCTGTCAGAAACGATGGTGGGGTCGGAGAGAAGGAACTCCAACTCTTTGTGTCGTGCCACCATGGATTCAAATGCAGCCAGCATGGGTATTTCACTTTGTGATTAAAATGCCGATGCCCCTACCCCATCAAACGATAGAGCAGGGGCATCAATAATATTAAAAACTACTTAGCGGCTTGTTCGGCTGGTGTTTCTTCTCCAGCTTTCTTGCGCTTATCCCAATTATACTTCTTCTGGAACTTTTCGATACGACCTGCAGTATCAACGAACTTCATCTTCCCAGTAAAAAATGGGTGACATGAAGAGCAAATTTCCACCAAGATTGTTTTTTTGGTGCTGCGGGTAATGAACTTATTGCCACATCCACATGTGACCGTTGCCTCTTTATACTCTGGATGAATCTTAGCCTTCATGATAATCTCCGGTTTTCATAAACTTCTTAATTGTTTATTCTAGAACCTAGGTATCGCTTGCGACAAGGGTAACAACCTGAACTTACTCAATTAATTATGGTTCCCATGGAATTTATCACCAACTTTGACCAAGCCCTATCCTCTCAAAACCTTAATTTCATTCCCCCCGTATGGCTGAATTATCTCCTGCGAAATGCAACCTACCTAGGGGACTCCCGCTTAATGGCCCTACTTATCCCATTGTTGGGATTATACTTACAACGAATTAAAGGCTGGCGAATAAGCCTGATATTCATGATTGGTACCACGGGAGCTTGCCTAACTTGCGAGGGGATGAAGAATTTGGTGAATAGAAATAGGCCGGAAGTAGCCCAAATGAGGCTTGAGGGGATAAAAGCTCCGACTTCGCCTAGTTTTCCAAGCGGACACACCTTTTCAGCCGCTGCACTCTATCCCGGCATAGCATTCATCTTGATGCGTTTTTCATCGTCCCTAGTTCTTAAAGTAGCTTTGCCTTTTTTAGGTGTCGCCCTAGCCCTCTTGGTAGCTTATACCAGAATCTACTTGGGGGTTCACTTTTTCTCAGATGTCATCGCTGGGTTGCTAGGGGGGTTCGCCTTCGCTATAGCTATGGCGTTGCTTATTCCAAAACCACCTGACCTAAATGAATGCTAGCTTAAATTGCTCAAGGGCAGTTTGAACCTCGGGTTCGTCATGCAATGGCCATTGACTAGATTGACCACGGGTTGCCCAAGCACCAAGCGCCTGACTTCTTCTGCACCTTTTCTACGCATTTCAATAAACCCTTCCACAGAATAAAAAGCACTGTGTGGCGTAAGTAAAACCTTTGGATGCTTGCGCAACCTTTCATCATCCAACGGCTCTTTTTCTACAACATCGAGAGCTGCAAAAGCAAGCTGACCGGATTCCAGCGCACGCACAACCGCATCGCCCGAAACACATGGGCCACGAGCCGTGTTGACCAAGTATGCGCCCTTGGGAAGCAGCGCAAGAGTTGAATCATTTACAATATGCTTTGTCTTGGGTGTGAGAGGAGTATGCACACTCACGAAAAGGCATTGTGGTAACATTTCCTCGAGAGAATGGCATCTTTCAACGCCAATTGCCTTATCAAGACCGGGTGTTGCAAACGGATCGTAAAAAAGCACGCGCAAGCCCAAGGCTTTTAGGCGAAGCGCAGTGGCCGTACCAATTCTACCACACCCTATTAAACCAACGGTTTTGCCCCGAAGCCTTGGCGCTCCAAAAACATGATTGGGCTGCCAACCGCCAGATCGAATATCGTCATAGCAAGGAATCAACCTACGGGCGATTGCCAGCAACAGCATTAATGCATGGTCTGCAACCTCTTCAGTTCCATAATCGGGAACATTACAAACAGCAATTCCCTTGTCACCTGCCGCTTTAATATCGACATTATCGTATCCCACACCGCAGCGAACAATACCCACGCATTGATCAAGCTTTGCAATGATACGGGCAGAGATTTTGATGTCATGAAAAACGAGAATACCTTTTACTTTAGAAGCAAAGGGATCGATATCCGTATCCGTATGAGTATTAAGAATTTTAATATCAGCACAGGTTTCGAGAACGGGGTTTTCAATGCCAGCTTCTTCGAGGTAATCAGTAATCAGTACGAGCGGTTTCTCATTTGCCATTTATTGCTCCTTTGATTTTCATCTTCATAAGGTTATCTTAGGAACCCCGGTTAAAATGTGGAGTTAGATTCAGAGAAACGACTGGTTGTTTATAAAACTGGTTTAAACCTGAGTTTTCTTACGGTTGTAATGAGTATAGGGTTGGATAATAAGGATTAATAGCAAATATTGGTTCCGAAATGACTCTTAAACTTGGTTTAATAGATAAACGTTGGCAAGCGAAGGTACGATAATATTTTCAAGTCAACCGGTACAAAATATTAGGTGTTTCTAACGAGATTATGGGAAATTGATGAGAATAGATGAACCGTGGTACAAGGATGGCCTAAAATTCAAATGCACACAATGTGGCAATTGCTGCACTGGCGAACCGGGGTATGTTTGGGTAACCGAGGAAGAGATGCAAGCCATCGCAAATTTTACCAAGGAACCATTGGAGGAAGTGAAGCAACTAAGATCGAGAAAAGCCAAGGGGCGTTATACATTGCGAGAAAAAGCAAATGGTGATTGCGTTTATTTGGGAGCAGGCAGAGGTTGTACGATTTATGATGTAAGGCCTTTGCAATGTCGAACTTGGCCGTTTTGGGAAAGCACCGTAGGAAGTCCCAAAGCCTGGGAAGATACTCAAAAAGTTTGTCCTGGTTCTGGCCAAGGCGATTTAATTAGTTCAGAAGAGATCACAATGCGCTTGAAGCAACTGAAATTATAAGTGATAATCAGAATGTATACCTTCCAGAAAAAGTAAGCTTATAAAACCTGCCTGAACATTTAATTTGGAACTACAACGCTGATGTTAAACACGAAATTTAAAATGGTTTTTCCAAGCACGCTGGCAATGCTGGTTTTATTTACGATCACCCTCAATAATTCTAAAGTTCATTCTGCTGACAAAGAGCCAATTGCCAGCTTCGATAATGATATTTACCCGGTTTTAAAAAAGCATTGCCTAGCTTGTCATAACGATAAGCGCAAAAGTGGGGGATTCAATTTATCCAAATACACAAGCCTGGCAGACATCAAGAAAGACATGAAAACTTGGGAAAGGGTTGCAGATAATCTTCGTACCGGTGATATGCCCCCGCCCGGAAAACCCAAGCCAACCAACCAGCAACTTGATGTTGTCAATCGCTGGATGGATACCCAGGTTTTCGAATTCAGTTGCGTAGGTCAAAAAGACCCAGGCAAAGTTACCATGCGCAGATTGAATCGTTTTGAATACAACAACACAACTCGTGATCTTTTTGGGGTAAACTTCAAGCCTGCTGAGGAATTTCCTGCGGATGATGTTGGTTACGGGTTCGACAACATAGGCGATGTGTTGACCATCCCCCCAATTCTTATGGAGAAATATCTGGATGCAGCAGAAGACATTGTCGATATGGTCTACAAAAATCGTTTTGTGTTTACCAAGTACCTGAAAATTTCCTCCCCTGAAAAAGTAACTCCCGCTGACTTCCCCAAAATCCTCGAAGACATCGCATCCAAGGCCTATCGAAGACCTGCAACCAAGGATGAAGTGGAAAAATTAGTAAAGCTTTGCGAGATGCTGGTGAAAAAAGGTGAGTCCCCCTCCAACGCATTAAAAGCAGGGCTTCAAGCCATTTTGGTTTCACCAAAGTTTCTCTTTCATGTCGAAATTGATCCCGACCCAAACAGCACTACTCCCCATCAGGTAAACCAGTTCGAACTTGCAAGCAGGTTGTCTTACTTCTTATGGAGCACCATGCCCGATGCTCTTTTGTTTGATCTCGCCAAACAGAATAAACTTCAGGAAAAGGGAATAATTGAAGAGCAGGTAGCACGCATGCTCAAAGACCCAAAGGCCAAGGCCTTTACCCTTAACTTCCCTGAACAATGGTTGCATCTTCGCAATCTTAAAACCATCAATCCTGATAAAGCCAAATTCCCTACCTTCACTGATGCCCTGCGTGATGACATGGCAAAGGAAGCGGAACTATTCTTCGAATACATCACCAAAGAGAACCGCAGTATTCTTGAGTTGCTTGATGCAGACTACACCTTTTTAAACCTGCGACTTGCAACCCATTATGGCATCAAGAATGTCACCAAGCCCGAGTTTACCAAGGTGACATTTTCCGATAATCGCAGGGGCGGTGTACTAACTCAGGCGGGAGTGCTAACGATTACCTCCAACCCAACCCGCACTTCGCCCGTCAAGCGGGGCAAATGGGTGCTCGAGAATATTCTTGGAACTCCTCCCCCACCTCCCCCGCCTAATGTTGAAGAACTTAAGGAAGATGATAAAGCCCTGACCGGAACTTTAAGACAACGCATGGAACAACACCGGGCAAATCCCAATTGCGCAACCTGTCATCTTAAAATGGACGCTCTTGGCTTTGGCCTTGAAAACTTTAACCCCGTAGGCATATGGCGCGACAATGATGGCGACAAGGCAATTGATGCTTCCGGTGATCTTCCCGGTGGCGAAAAATTCAACGGCCCTGCTGAGCTTCGTAAAATTTTACTCTCAAAATCCGATCTTTTTGCTCACTGCCTTTGTGAAAAAATGTTAACTTATGCTACTGGTAGGGGAATGGAGCGATCCGACAACTGCATTATTGATACCATTGTTGAAAAAACAAAAAAAGACAACTTCAAGATGCAAGACCTGATCATAGAAATTGTTAAAAGCGAACCTTTTCAAATGCGCAAGGCAAAACGAGGAGCTAAATCATGAGCAAGCAATTATCCCGCAGAACTGTACTCCAAGGTATTGGTGCAAGCTTGGCACTTCCCTACTTGGAAGCAATGAATGGCTGGACTGCCTATGGAGCTCCCGCAGTAGCTGTTAACCCCAAAAGGTTGGCATACTTTTATGTACCAAATGGCGTGCACATGCAGGATTGGTCACCTGAAGAAGTAGGGGCTAATTACAAAATGCCCTTTCTCCTCGAATCCACTCTATCCAAATTCCGTGAAGACTTACTGGTTCTTAGCGGCCTTACCGTGGATAAAGCCCGTGCCAACGGCGATGGCCCCGGCGATCATGCCCGCTCCCTTTCCTCTTTCCTTACATGCAGACAAGCCCGTAAAACCAATGGCGCAGATATTCGTGCCGGGGTTTCTGTTGATCAGGTAGCTGCCCAAAAAATCGGGCAAGCCACCCGCTTTTCCTCACTTGAACTCGGTATTGATAAAGGCCAAAACGCTGGAAATTGCGACTCAGGTTATTCGTGTGCCTATTCAAACAACCTTTCCTGGCGCAGTGAATCCACTCCCATGGCTAAGGAAAATGATCCCAGACAGGTTTTCGAAAGACTTTTTGCTTCCTCAGGAGAAACCTCAGCTTCTCTCAAGAAACGAGATAGCATCCGCAAATCCATTCTGGATGTTGTTGGCGAGGATGCCACTTCCCTCCGGGGCAAACTTGGCACAACTGACAAGCGCAAACTCGATGAATACCTTTCAGCGGTTCGGGAAATAGAAATGCGGCTTAACAAAGCCGAGAGCAACCAGATTGCAGCTCCCAAGTTTACTCCTGCTGAATCTGCCAGGCCCTCGGGAATCCCCAAAGAATTCCAGGAGCATTGCCGACTTATGTTCGACATGATGGCTCTCGCATTCCAAGCCGATCTTACCCGCATTGCAACTTTTGTAATTGCCAACGAAGGCAGTAATCGTAACTACAAAAGCATCGGCGTTGCTGAAGGGCATCACGAACTATCCCATCATGGCAACGATAAAACCAAGCATGAAAAGATCAAGAAAATCAACCAGTACCATCTCCAGCAATTTGCTTACTTCCTTGAAAAGCTCAAGGCAACCAAGGAAGGCAATGCTTCCATCCTTGATAGCTCCATGCTGGTATATGGTAGTGCCATCGGCGATGGCAACAGACATAACCACGATGAACTTCCCATTCTTGTTGCTGGCAAGGGTGCTGGCACCATCAAGACAGGCCAGCATATCCGCTACCCTAAAGACACGCCTCTCGCCAACCTGCATCTTTCCCTTTTGGAACGCATGGGAGTTGCTCTGCCCTCCTTTGGCGACAGCACAGGCAAGCTTGAAAACATCGGCAGCTAAACTCTGCCATATTCCGAGGCCTGCATGATGCATCCAGAAGAAAACACTGCTAAAAGCACCTCTCTTCTAGAACTTGCCGTGCTCGCAATTTATGCCGAGGCAGATGCGGAAGTCAAGCAAGCAGGGCCAATCTGCCTTTCCTCGGGCAAGTGCTGCAGGTTTAAGGAATACGATCACACGCTTTTTATTTCCAGCATTGAAGCTGCGGTACTTTTAAAGCATGCACCTGCCTACGAGAAGCCTACGAATTCGGGCTTCTGCCCTTTTCAGAAAGAGAATCTTTGTACTGCACGCGAACCCAGGCCACTCGGTTGCAGAATTTATTTTTGTGATCAGGCTTATCAGGGTAAGATGCTTGAGTTATCGGAAAAGTTCACCCGAAAGTTAAAGGATCTCGCAGATGAAAAACAAATCCCCTGGCATTATGCACCCCTACACCACTTCCTCGATCACCCGGAAAATGCAGCACCTGTTTAATTCGCTATTGCTGGCAGGAGCTTTTTCGCTTCTTAATGCCGGATCTGTTGCAGCAGAAGATTGGTCCACATGGCTTGGGCCTCGAAGGGATTGTTCCTCCTTGGAAACCTTAAAACCTTGGACGGATGCTCCCAAAGTCCTTTGGAAACTTCCTGTAGGCGAAGGCCACAGTTCCCCTGTAATTCATGCAGGCAAAGTATACCTTCATACCCGAATCAAGGATAAAGATGAAGAAGTTTTAACATGCTATGATGTAACCTCAGGTAAACAACTTTGGGCCACTCCTTACAAACGAGCAGCGTTTACCAGCGTTTTCGGTCTGGGCCCTCGCGCCACACCCTCGATTTCTAACAACACCATTTTCACCTTTGGCGTTACGGGCATCCTCTCCTCCTTCAACCTTGCGGATGGCAAAATCAACTGGCAGGTGGACACTCTCACCAAATTCAAAGCTGCAAACCTCTACTTTGGCTCTTCCTGCTCGCCTCTTCTTATCGATGATAAAATCGTTGTCGAAGTAGGGGGCAAAGGGGCTTCCATCGTTGCTTTCAACCAAAAAGATGGCTCGACCGCCTGGCAGACTCTTGATGACAAAGCCAGCTATAGTTCACCCACGATTTGGAAAGACGGCGACAAACAAATGATCCTTGCCCTTACACAGCAAGGCTTGGTTGCGCTTGATCCTAAAGATGGTAAATCGCATTGGAAGTTTCCTCTTGTTGACAAGCTTAACGAAAGCAGCACCACGCCTGTTCGCATGGGAAATATGATACTTGCAAGTTCCGTGACCTATGGTAGCGTGGCATTGAATCTTAGCACTTCTGATGCCGCACCTTCTTTCACCCAGGCTTGGAAAAATGCCTCGCTTAACTGCTACTTTGCCACGCCTGTTGTTGTCGGGAAAGATCATGTTTATATCGTCACGGGGGGATTACTGCCGCCGCCTCAATCAGATTTGCAATGCGTTGAAATTGCTACTGGGAAGGTCATCTGGACCAAAAAGAAAGTTGGGAAGTACCACGCCTCACTGGTGCGTACTGCAGATAACAAAATCTTAATGCTTGAAGATTTTGGGTCGCTGGTCATGTTTGAGCCAGATGTTTCAGGTTACAAGGAAATATGCAGGGCGAAAGTTTGTGGTCATACCTGGGCTCACCCAGCGGTTTCCGAGGGCAGAGTATTCCTGCGGGATGAAAAAGAATTACTCTGTGTTGATCTGAACCAATCCTCGAAATAGTCTATCCGGTCAATAAAAATACCCCTTTCTCATCAGGGATATTCCGTCCATACTCCAAGCGACTGCGATATGCAGTATTGCACCTGGCACAATCGATTTGGTTTTAAGACCAAGCCAACCCAAGGCTAAACCTGCAATGATCGAAGCAGTCGCTTCAGGAAATGGTTTTTGAAAATGAATCATGCAGTAAGGGATTACCATTACCGGGATGGCCCAGGCGCCCATTACTCCCAGCAGGCAATGCACCATAAAGCCCCGAAAGAAGAATTCCAATGCAATGAATTGCAATGCATACATCAACTCCCAAAGAATGAACCATGTGCCTATCCCTTCATCCAAACAAGGTTCATAAAAGGGATAGACTTGCAAGAAATGAACTTGAGTGGAAGCGAAATAAACCAAAGGTGCCATCCCAATCAATCCTGGAAGAATGAACATCATGGTGTTTCGAAAACTTGCGAATCTAAAGCCGTAGTC
Organism: Planctomycetota bacterium; assembly: GCA_009920765.1. Classification (GTDB taxonomy): domain Bacteria; phylum Planctomycetota; class Planctomycetia; order Gemmatales; family Gemmataceae; genus UBA969. The sequence continues at coordinate 8,893 of RFZJ01000020.1, forward strand.
ACATAGCTTTTCTCTTAACACAAGCCAAATCAACAGGGCGGGTATTATAAAATAAGAAAGGAGACAGCCAAATGCCCAGACTGTAAGCCTACCTAAAGGGTCTGAAATACAAGCTTGTAACTTGAATGAAAAGGCATGAAGTTGGAGAAACTCAAAGAGATTGATTAATCGATATTGTTCATTTTGAAGAAAGAAAAACCGCAATAAAAGCAAGCACCCCACAGAACCTATCAACCCGCACCAAGCTTTAAGATTTTTCGATTGATCATCTTCCCTCTGGAGGAAATCAGCTTGTTCGATGGGTTCAAAAAACCATTCATACCAAGTCTTATTAATTGCATTCGAAGTCTGCTTAAAATCCATCATGGAACCTTTGGGCATAGCCATGAAATTTTATCCAGCAGCCGTTTCAAACCCAGTAAGAGTTCCGGTGCTGCTTCCAAACTTATCTGCTTCAACCCCAAGCCTCTGCAACATGGAAACATAAAGGTTGCTGAGTGGAGGATTCTTTTTGGGATCAAAGGCAAGGTGTTGACCATGTTTGAAACCACCCCCCGCCACGATGATCGGCATATTCTTGTTATCGTGACTGCTGGCGTTGCCTAGATTACTGCCGAAAAGAATGGTAGTGCGATCAAGAAGGTTACCCCCTTGCTCCTTGGTTTCTTTCAATTTGGTCAGCAACTCTCCAAAGAGTTTCATCTGTTGGATTTCTACGATGCGCAACTCTGCAAGCTTTGCAGGATCCTGCCCATGGTGCGAAAGATTGTGCCAATCTTGCGTGACACCTGGGATGACTGGAACTGCATTAAGGCCATGTAAAGCGAAAGTAATAAACCGGGTGGAATCGGTCTGAAGAGCAAGCTGCATCATATCGATCATCAGACGCACACAGGCAGGAACTTCAAGATTATTGGTGATATCAACGGGTGGCTTCACATCCACTTTTGGCTTTGGCTTTTTCGACCACTCCTGCGCCTTCACCAGGCGGTTCTCCACTTCGCGCACTGCGGAAAAATATTCATCTAGTTTTTCTCGGTCCTGCTTTCCCAGGCCCTTTTGGAATCTCTTGGCTTCCTCCAGGACAGTATCCATGATGCTTTCACCCTGTTGAAGTTTTTGAACCTGTGCTTTCACTTCGGTGGGCGTGCCATTGACAAACATTTCGCGAAATACCCGCGATGCTCTGGATTCAGAGGGAATGGGAACACCACTGCGGGTGTAAGAAAGCCCTCTGCTCGAGTGCGAGGAAAGAACCAGCGCGCCAATTCTGGTGTCGGGCACCAGGCGCTCGATTGCATATTGATCAAGCGAAATGGAATTTTTAAAGTTATCAGCACGGGGATGGGGCGCAGCAGTTAAGTAGCACATTTCCGCAGGGTGCCCACCATCTACATCGGGATGCGAAAGTCCGGAAAACACAGTGAAGTCGTTGCGGAAAACCTTGATAGGTTCAAGGTAAGGCGTTAGTTCATACTCTTTGCCTGCCTTCGTGGGAAACAAATTGGGCGTATGCAACCCAAGCGAAGTATTAATGCAAATCATCCTTCGTATTGGTTTAGCCGGTGTCTCTGCACGCAGGGGAAGCATTGCATCCAAAAAAGGAAGTGTCAATGTAACACCGGCACCCTTGAGAAAATTCCGACGAGATAGCTTTTTATAAATATTCATAAATGCCTTCACTTGGTTAGAAATAGTTCGCTTGCAACTACAGAATGCACCAGGGTTCGTAACCCATAATCAGACTTTTTAGCCTCTGCCAAAATAGCGTTGATGACTTTCTGATCATCAAAACCCACAGTATGGCCGGTGGAGTAAACCACGAGTTTCTCGGTAATAGATCGCGCTATTTGTTCAGGATCAGCCAAGATTAGTTTTTTGAAATCTTCAACGGTTTTGAATGTACGACCATCGGGAAGCATATCCCCGGCATCAACGGGCATCCCCAATCCATATTGGTATCCTGCAAGATATTTGGCCAATGGGCCGAAACGGTTGTTAACCGCAAACTTACGATCACTTACTACAATGCGGTATTTTTCACGCCAACCACCAATAACATCATAATTTTCGAGAGCAAAGCCAGGCGGATCAATTCGAGTATGGCACGATGCACAGTTTTCGGTCTGACGGTGCTTGGCTAATTGTTCGCGTATGGTAACTGCGCCCCGAATATCGGGTTCAATCGCAGGCACATTGGCTGGTGGAGGTGGCACGGGTTTGCCAATGATTCGATCAAGCATCCAAACGCCCCGGATAACCGGTGAGGTTGTAGTTCCATTGGCGGTAACTTTTAAAACGCTTGCGTGGGTGATCACCCCTCCGCGATGGTATTCGGGTTTGAGCGCAACCTTGCGAAAATCCACACCATAAACATCAGGAATATTATAGTGCTTTGCTAGTCTGCCATTAAGCATTGCAAAATCCGAGTCTATGAAATTACGGACTCCCAAGTTTTCTTTCAGCAGTTCATTAAAGAACAAATGGGTCTCACGAACGGAAGACCACTGCAAAAATTCCTCGTATTCAGGGTAAAGGCTTTTGTCCGGGGTGGTTGCACTTATATCGCGTAACCCCAACCATTGCCCCGTAAAGTTTTCAGTAAATGCTTTCGCTTTCGGGTGTTTCAACATTCGTTCCACCTGAGCATGAAGCACTTCAGGTTTATGCAGTTCACCTTTGCCAGCAAGATCTAAAAGAACCTCATCAGGGGTGGTGCTCCACAGGAAATATGAAAGGCGCGATGCAAGAGCATGATTATCAAGAGGGCCGGCAGGCTCACGCAGAAACAGAAACTTAGGCGAAGAAAGAATCGCCTTATAGCCGGTACGCAAAGCAACCTCAAACGGTAGTCCCATTTCAAGTGCTTTTGATGCCAAAGCAACAAAAGGCTTTACTTCATCTTCGGTAACCGGCCTGCGAAAAGCCTTGGGTAAAAAAGTTCGAAATAGTTTTTCAGCATCTGCAAGCTTGCCAGCCTTCGGATCCACATCAGCAAATATTCTACGATAGCTTTCGGTTGGCCAAGTTTCAGGCAATGGCCCCTCCACTTCAACCCAATGAATCTTAAGTCCAGGGCCGGGGTATTGCGCCATCGTTTCCTGCTTAAGATACACAAAAGGCAGCGCTACAGGAGTAATCTTGATGGTATCGTTTTTTGCTGCAAGCCGTTCTTCAAATTCGAGTACTTTGGGAACACCAGGTTGAGCATCGAAGTAGCCGAGATGCCTTGTGATATTGCCCGATACCACGAAATTCCCCAAAAGAATGGCCATGGGCAAAGGCGTTTCAGAATTATACGCAGATGCGGAAATGCGGAATCGATAGCGCCCCGGTGCAGGTGCCTTGAATTTCCGCAGGTCTGTTGCAGAATCGCCACTACTTCGAAACAACACCACTCCATCATCCCGTTTATAAACTCCTGCGACAAACCATGTAGGTAAGGAATCATACAGATCAAATCGTTCAGTTTTGCTTTCCAGCTTATGTATGGGAATCAATGCGGCATTGATCACTGAATCTGCAGCTTCCAAATAACGTTCCATCAACACGGGGGAAATATTGAGTGCCGCACCCACATTATCGAAACCCTGGGCATTGGCATCTTCAGGCAGCATCTCTTTTACTGAAACATTTACTGAAAATAAATCTCGCACGGTGTTTTCGTATTCAACACGATTCAACCTACGAAGGACCACTCGGCCCTCCTTTTCCCTGATCTCCAGACTTTTCTTTACAATCCATTCGGTGAGAATATGCGATTCTTTTTCATCTGGCCGGGGCCTGGTTTTCGGCGGCATCTCACCCGAGGTGATTTGTTGATGCACCTTTTCCCAAAGCCTGCGGCTTTTTTTATCACTGAAATCCAAACTCAGTTCTTTTATTCGGAAGTCACCCTTGGCCTTTTCCCCTGCATGACATTTTGCACAATGCTGATCCAAGAATGTTTGTGAAGGCAGTGGGGGCGCTGCACATACCCCCCCTGAAACAAGGATCATTGCGATCAATCCTACAAACATCAAATAAAGGCGAAAGAAAAACATTTGTGCCAATCCTCGTAATGGTACGAAATCAGAACAAATCGCACCCTGATAAGAAGACAGTTTACTATAAAAAAAGGCAAAAGAGAATCAAATGCCTAAACTTAAGCAGAAATATTATGCTTACTATTCTTAAAACCGTGCTATTTCTATTAGTTCTTTGCCAAAGACACAATTTGAAAAGCCGCTATGAAGAGATTTTTAAGTATGAACTGCATCGAACATCACCAAGCACAGGGGGCCAAAGCCAACTATGGGCATCCATGCGGCAAGCGCAGGAGCGATGAAGTCAGAATCCCCTAGGATTTTAAAGCAATAACAGGTTGCAAAAAAGATACCGCAAAGCACCAGGCAAGACCCTGCACTGATGATAACATTGCGATTTTGATCACGCAAAATAACCGAAAGGCCCAACATAACTAAAACCATTCCAAGAATAGGCCGGGTCAACCGTATGTGGAACAATACTGCAACGGAAACAAGGCGATTGCCTTCGGGTTTCTGAAGTTCATGATAAATCCTGGTTGTGGAGGCCAATCTAAACCAGTTGGGGTTCCGGGTGATATGGTCGAAATCAATTTCGCGCACATGCAAAATAAACCGGCCTGTATCTATTTGTTCAAGTACACCATTGCTTTTGTCCAAACCATCAACTTCAGCAGGTTTGGTCGCAGTAAGTTCCCACTTTCCGCCTCGCTGACCCTCAGGCGGTGGAATAAACACAGCTTGCTTGGCAGTAAGATGTATCAGGTTTCCCACAACAGATTCTGGTATGGTGCAGCGAAAATCAAGAATCATGCGTTCATTGCGCTTGGCTTTTTCACCCTCAATATGAATACCATTGGGTTCGTAAGCCCCGCGCACGCCTACTTCTTTTTCGCCTATCGGGTCGTCCTTGTCATTCAAAAGCCGATGCCCAACCTTGGGGATGATCAATTCCTGATTAATGACCGCAAGGCTAAGCATGACAAAGGCGCTGAACAAAACCGGGGTTACAATCCTCCGAGTGGATACCCCCGAGGAAAGAAGAGGTACCATTTCATTTTGCCGTTGCATCCAGGCAATGGTAAACATTGCTGAAAGAAGAACGATGTATTCGCATAATTGATCAAATATCTGGGTAAGTTTGAAACTGTAGTACATACCGATGTCGCTCAAGGTATGAAAAAAATCTTTTTGCTTACTGGAAAAATCATCGAGGTTGGTGAACAAATCCACCACCACATAAAGGCTGAGCAAACTAACAAGACAAATAAAGTAAGCCTTGAAGTAGCCGATGATTAATTGTCGATCTATCAGGGTGAACATAATCCCCTGCATCCTTGCTGGTTAAGAAATTTAGTTAGAGCCAACCCCTGCAATGCGGGGTTCCTTTTCAACAGCGGCCAGGGGAATCCGAATCCCCGGCTTATAATTAAGCACATACTGAATCACATAATCGTTGGCATTGGTGCAGGCAAAATCGCCAAAACCATGATCACGCATTTCCCTATAAGCTTCATTCACGGTCCAATGGTTATATTCCATCCTGTAGATTGCAGCCAGCACTCCGGTTCGGTGCAGGCCTGCTCTACAGTGGATCACCATTGGATAATTAGAAGGATCATCGCAAATTTTAAGGAAGTCCTCGACTGCGCGAGGCCGCTTTGCAGGAACTTCCGGCCTAGGTCTGAGATCTGGGCTTATAAAAAGGTATTTTACCCCCAGATCCTCACAAACCTTTTTCTCACTTATCGTGGATCGATCCCAAAATGTTTTATAAACATCAGGGTCTGGATAATCATCTTGAAGATTGACGATGGATTTTAATTTGTAGTGTTCTACCGCATCTTTGAAGCCTGCGACCGTGAGTTGTCCGCAACGATACATTTTCCCAGGCTCAACAACACGAAGCCTCCTGCCATGATTCCATACATTTCGACTGTGTAATATCGGAAACACTACAATTGCAGCAAACATTGCACTGATGATAAGCCAACGCAAAAACGCCAAACCCATGCCAATCCTCCAAAAGCACAAGCTGAAATCTCAGGAGAGATTATTTCTCCCGGTTCAGCAAGGGGATATTGGCAAGGATAAGGAGAAAGCACAAGGCCGATTATGGCGACCTTGTGCTAGAAACACCCTAGTTTACAGGAACTTGGGCAGATTGAAGAATTTCGCCGGTTGCCATGTTTTGGATAAACACCACAACCAGTAAATCACTGAAATTCAAAGGCCTGCCTTTACCAGAAAACGGCTCTTCCCTGGCAATCTGGTCAAGATAGGAAGACCACTTCTTCCTTAGCTCTTCCAAATTTACCTTCGCTTCTTTTTTTCCACTCTTTTCCATCATTGCTACGCCGTCCACTCCCGCTGGGAAAGAGCGCACCACATGATGATGCTTTTTCTGCTTATTTCCCCCTTGGTAGCGGACTTCTTTTTCCACCAAAACCATATTCAGCCGAATGTTGTTGCCTACTTCAGCTAAATCTTTCACCTCAACAGAAATTGATACATCTTCTCCAACTTTCTTGGCACTAGCCAACAAGCTGGCTGCAGCCGCTTTTTCAAGCAACGGTTCGACCACTGCCCTATACTCTTTGAATTTTTCCATGGCTGCATCTCTCGGGCCACCACCACCTGCTGCCGATTTTCCATTGAAGAAAATCGCTGGGGTACCCTCAATCTGCTTGCCATAATATTTCGCCCGATTTTCAGACTCGGGATTGGTCAGTGGATCGGGGCCGGGGATATGAAGGTGATATTGCAACACAACGACTTCGCTTGATTTAAAAGCCTTGGGCAATGCATCAAATGCCATGTCTGCTGCAACGCATGGCGGGCATTCGGTGCCTGTAAACAATTCAACTAAAACGGCACGGTCACTCTTGGATTTTCGCCCTGCAAATGGTTCAGGCTTGATACCAAGATCCATCTTTTCCATTTTGGCTTGAATTTCCTTGGCATCCTCGATCTTCCCGGAAGATTCTAAAGCATCTGCAAGGATTTCCATCACCTTCAGTTTACTTGCCATTGAATCATTCTCTGAAAGTGCACGTTCCGCCTGCCTTGCATATTGCAATGCGATCGGGGCGTAATCTTTCTGAGGCGCCAATAGTTCTGCAATTTCCAGCCCAACTTGAGCCTTCCATTTTGACCCATAGTTTTCCGAAGATTTAACCGCTTTATCCGCCCAGGAGCGAACCTCTTCGATTTTAGATTTGCGGATTTCAGCTTCAGCCATCAAACTTAATGCGGCCTTCACAACTTCATATTCTGGGTGGTCCACCCGTACAAGCGTTTCCTTGTTGATGTCGAATGCGCTCAGGGATGTCAGCGAAGTGGGTTCCAAAATCGCAGGGGTTACTATATCCTTGATCATTACACTTCCCTGGATTTTCTCTTTCTTATCCTTGGGCAAGATTCCCTCAAACTTAAAGGTTCCTTGTTTCGATTTTAAGTCAAATGAAATTGCGCCATCCTTCACAGACACATTCTCAAAAGTGGCCTTCGGCATCTGGTTGGCAGATGCCAAAACTTCACCTGATACTTTGTCTACCCCCAATTTCAATTGCACAAGCCATACAGGGGCATTAGCCTCACGTATCAAAAATGGCATGAAGACTTTGTAATTCTGCTCTGCAGGTGCCTGCACCGCTCCAACAGAAACGATCAAACTTAATAACATTCCAGCTACCAAATAAAAACGAACCATGGTTTCTCCTTTTAGCCTGTGATAGAACTGTATAATCTATCATGGTAATTTAGAGTTACTACTCTATCATGCATTGGGGGTTGTTGGCACAAGAATTTTTAGGCATCTTCTTTGCAAGGATCGCATCAGCCATGAAAACCAAATTCCTACTCGCTTTTCTTTTGGGGCTTATTCCTAACATGAGTTTATTTTCTGATGAGGGTATGTGGCTTTTTAATGACCCGCCCACCACGCTGCTTAACAAAAAACACAACTTCAACCTGACCAATCCCTGGTTGGAAAACGCCTGCCTTTCTTCTGTAAGGTTCAATAATGGCGGTTCAGGTGGTTTTGTTTCTGCTGATGGATTGATCATCACCAACCACCATATCGGTGCAGATTCGCTGCAAAAACTCAGCAACCCAACCCGCGATTTGCTTAAGGATGGGTTCGTTGCAAAAAAACAAGCAGATGAAATACCATGTCCCGATCTCGAACTGAATGTACTCATCAGCATCGAAGACATGACTGATAAAGTTAAAAGCGCCGTCACCCCGGATATGAAACCTGCTGAAGCATTTGCTGCCCGAAGAGCAGCCATGGCTGCAATCGAGAAAGAATCAGCGGATCGCACCGGTTTGCGCTGCGACATGGTCACCCTTTACCAGGGCGGGCTTTATCATTTATATCGCTACAAAAAATACACGGAGGTTAAATTGGTGCTGGCCCCGGAAAGTACGATCGCAGCATTCGGAGGGGATGTTGACAACTTCGAATTCCCCAGGCACAACCTCGATTTCTGTTTGTTTCGTGCCTACGAAAACGGCAAACCTGCCAAGACTCCAAAATTCTTCAAGCTGGCAAAGAGCGGGCCTCAAGAGGGGGATCTGGTTTTTGTAACAGGGCACCCAGGAACCACCAACCGACTTGAAACACTCGCTAAAATTCTTCACAGGCGTGATTATTTTCTCCCTTATAATCTTTCAAGGCTTCGCACTTATGAAGCGGCTTTACTTCAGTTCAGTGCAAGTTCCCCTGACAATGGCGCAATGGCCACCACCGATTTACATCGCGTGGCCAACGCCAGAAAAGCTTTCACCGGGCAGTACAACGGCTTACTTAACCCCGCCATCATTCAAACCAAAAGTGCCCAGGAAAACGCCATCCTGTTAGAAGCAGAAAAAGAACCTGAGAAGGACTCCCCTTGGAAGTCCATCGCCCTGGTGCAAAAAAAATTAGCATTGTTCGAAACCGAATACTTGCTTTTTGAGCGCGGTGATGCCTTTTTTTCTGAACTCTTCACCATTGCACGACATCTGGTGCGTATGGCGGATGAGCTTCCCCTACCCAGTGGTAAAAGATTCCGTGAATACCGCGACTCCAATTTAGATTCGCTCAAGTTCCAGCTTTATTCCCCGGCTCCCATTCATGCCGCCCTTGAGCAGGCGAAACTCGCCTCATCACTATCTTTCATGGCGGAAAAACTGGGAGGCGCCCACCCTCTTGTTAAACTCGCACTCGACAACGAACCCCCCTCTGTTCGCGCAGCTTCCTTGGTTTTGAACTCCAAACTCTTCAACCCTGAAGAACGAAAAAAGCTTGTGGAAGGCGGCAAAGCCGCAACATCTGCCTCCACAGACCCCTTCATAAAACTGGCTCGCGACATTGATGCCAAATCTCGTGAACTTCGCCAGCGTTACGAAGAAGAAGTAGAAGAACCCGAAAGGCAGGCATATTCCGATATTGCACGCATCCGTTTTAAAACGCTTGGCAAAAATGTCGCTCCTGATGCAACCTTCACTTTAAGGCTGGCGTTTGGAATCGTCCGGGGCTACCAGCTTGATGATAAAGAAATCCCTTTTCAAACCACTTACAAAAGCCTTTTCGAACGCCATTCTCTTATGCAGGGAAAAATACCATTTGATTTACCCGAACGATGGCTGCAAAACAAAGATAAGTTAAAGCTGTCTACTCCTTTGAATTTTGCAAGCACCGCAGATACCATCGGGGGAAATTCAGGCAGCCCCGTGCTTAATCGCGAGGGCGAATTAATCGGCGTGAACTTTGATCGCAACCGCCATGGTTTGGTTCGCAATTTTGTTTACACCGATGTGCAAGCCAGACATATAGCTGTGCATACACAAGGCATATTGGAATCTTTAAGAACCATCTATCAAGCTGGTGATTTGATCAAGGAACTGACTGGGCAATAATGCTAAAGAATTAATCTGCAAAAACCTTGGCCAGCCAATCGTATGCGATCCTACGGATTTCACTGGGAAAATCGTGCTTGCACTCAGGATAGTATGGCTGAATGCCCATGCGTGAATTCAATAGCCTAAAAACCCCTTGCGCTGCTGCAACACTCTCCCTGACTCCAATCACTTCAAAATTACTGTCTTCCAAGGGTGCATTAATGAACAGCGCCCGGGGCGCAATGGTTCCCAGGATTTCAGGAAAATCAAAAGGCACATACTCTGCCTTAAGTTTGTAAACAGTCGCCAATCTGGGCATGTAGCGATCACTGGTCCAACCCTTGATGTTCCCATTGTAATACCGGGGAAAACTTGTGAACCCACAGCTTGTAATAACCGCCTTGATGCGCTCATCAAAAGTTGCAACAAACAAACTATTGTGGCCACCCAAGGAATGGCCAATGACTCCTATTTTTTCTTTGTCAACCGCTTCCATCGAACATAAAAGATCAACGGCACAAATGTGATTCCAAATGCCCTTGATGGTACCGCTGGCATGCTTGCTTTTCTTAAAATCATACTGGTAATCGCCAAAGCTTGGATAATCAGGGACCAGGGTGATATAGCCCCGCATCGAAAGTTCATGGGCATAATGCAAGTTAGGCAAGCCCCCTAAGCCTGCAGGTTCACCCTTGCCAATCGCAGTGGTTTGATGCAGACAAAGCATGGCTGGTGCTTTTCCTATCAATTTATGCGGTACAAGAAGATAAGCTGGAACCCGGTCGCCTTCTTCCGAGGCAAAAGTGATTTTTTTAAGCGTGTATTTTTCCTTGGCAGTCTCTTCAATAACCTTTAAATCGAGAGGAACTTTTTTCGTGGGTAATGGCCCCATGACTTCCTGCATCGAATCCAAAATATGGGATCTTCTGTTAGCCCAATCCTGCGCATTCCTTACAGGGACCAGATTTCCCTTGGCATCAAAAACAACGAGAAGACTGTGCTTCTCGGGGTATCGAAGCTTAATCGCAGGATCCGCTCCAAATGTCGTCAGGCAAAGGAGTACGGGGATCAGCATGGTTTACTTTTCACCTATGCAGTAAAGAAATTTCTGACTGCGAATAAAAAGCCTGCCATCGGAAACTGCGGGAGAAGCACCAAAATCAAGGGAGGTTCCATTGCCCAGAACATTCCGGTATAGCACCTTGAAATCAAGACCAGGATCGACAACTACGGTTTCTCCATCATCCATTACAAAAAGCAATTTTCCCCTGACGATGATTGGGGAACCCAAGGCTTTGTTTTTGCCATTGCCCAAACGAACATCATAAATCTCCTTGCCTGTATTGAGATTAATTGCAGTAAGCATGCCCTTGGAGTCAGGCTGATAAACAATGTTGTTGAAAAGAACAGGCGAGGATACATCTCGGTGTTTTTTTCGTTCCTGTTGCCAGGCGACATGGCTTTTTGTGACATCCCCTTCGCCCGGTAAACGCATTGCCTGGCAAGGCCCGGGTCTCCCTGAAAGAATAAAAATGAGTTGGCCATCAGAAACCGGCATGGGTTCGCCAAACTTAGCTTGATCTTTGGCATCACTGCGATCGCAGCGCCATAATTCTTTGCCCGTTTTGGGATCGTATCCAGCAAGCCGATTAGGGCCGTTAAGCACCAGATCCTGCCTGCCCGCTGCGACTTTCAGCATCATGGGGGTGCTGAATCCTCTGCCAAGGTCTCGCTTTGTTTCCCACTTTATTTCGCCTGTTTTTTTATCCATCGCAATCAAACTGATGGGTGCGGTTTTTGCACCTTCTGCTGCGCCCGCGGGAAGGGGCCCTTTATCACCATCGTTATCGCAATTTTGAATCACAAGGTCTTCAAAAAGAAAAGGAGATGCTGCAGTGCCCCAACCTGCTTCACTGGTGAAAACTCCGAAAGATCTCTTCCAAAGAAGGTTGCCATCCAGGCTGTAACAGAAAAGGCCCGGGGTGCCAAAGAAAGCATAAACCCGTTCACCATCGGTGGTACAAGATGCAGAAGCAAAACCATTCCATTGATGTGTTTTGCCAGCAGGTTCAGACTTGGATGCTGTTTTCTCCCAAAGTTTTTTCCCAGACTTAGTATCAATACAAATCACCATTCTTTCAGAACCATCATCACTGGAGGCGGTTAAAAACGCCTTGTTGTTGTGAATGATGGGCGAAGAGTTACCATTGCCTGGCAGAGGAGATTTCCAAAGGATATTTTGTTTTTCGTCCCATTGCAGGGGCACCCGTGTGTCGTCGCTATTGCCTTGAAAATCTGGGCCACGCCAATGAGTCCAGTTGGAATCGGCATAATTAGAAGCAACAAATACCAACGCACTCAACAACATCAGGGAATAATAACGCATGAAAAACTCCTTCCAATGGCGGGTTAGATAAAATTAGCCTACCTTGAAGTAATCAAACAATCCATTAAGAAAAACCGCAATGAAAAAGAAAGTTACCACTCATCATCTTCTGTTTTTTCTCTTCCACCTTCACTCATATTCATTCTTTATTTTTTTCTTTTGCCTTCATCTCCAAATTCCAACCTCTCTTCCCTCCGGGAAATATGCCCTTCTCTTCTCCTTGGTTTCTAGGCTCCACTTTTTAATTTCCCCAAAACTTACCAATGTGCTGAGTGGGTCTGCCTACCTTTTATCATTCAAAAAACAATCATCCAATTGCAAACAGTCCATGGGGTTTGAATCCATTCATCAAAACATTTACCATCGTCCACATAATAGTATCAGCGGATTAACATCCGTTGCTCAATTAGAAAAACTGATTGCGTTCCATATTCAATTAAATTTCACCTATTCCGCTTTTCAACAACACAAATACTTGAGCCAAGTTGCTTTCCATGTAAGAATCTAATTCTTATAAGGCTAAAACTATTTTGATAAGGAGATTGAAGTGACTGAACCCATTCGCTGTGTACCGGAAAACGCAATCATTACAGGCTGGGACTTCAGCACCGGCGCAGTCAAATGCCTTGCTTTCGATCTCGAGGGCAATACACTCGCAGAAGCACGCATCCCAACCGATCTTTGGACAGTCAACGGCGTTGCTGAACTTAATCTTATGCAACTCGAAGGGCAGGCACGAAGTATCACCCGTGCTATTGCCAACCGACTTAAAGAATTAGGAAGGTTGCAAGATTGGATCGCAGGGGGGATTTCCGCAACGCACCATACCTCCGGCAGAATTGACCGTGATTTACTCCAAGTTCGCAGAGCCATCTGCTGGAATGATCATTCTCTGGCACACTTTAATGAAACAGGCTTGAAGCGCTTGGGCGGCCAACAAAAAGCAAGGGAATACACCGGCGGGCCATGGGCAATCCGTTATAGCTTAAGTCATCTGGTAAAAGATGAAGCTCAACTTTCGCCTGAAGATTGGAAACGAACCACTCGCATTTTATCTCATGGCAGCCTTGCAGCAGGCTACCTAACCGGAGTTTTTGACCGCACCAGCGTTTCCTGTGCTGCCTCCACCGGCATCATGGATTTACGCACAAAAGCATGGCGCAAAGAAATGCTACTCGCTCTTGAAAACCCACTTTACCAACAACTTGCCTGGCTGCAACTTCCCACCATCGTTGATGCAGATGAACCCTTGGGGTTGTTATCTCTCGATGTTGCACTAGAGAATGGGATCGCCCCTGCAAAGCGTCCTTTGATCTTCCCCACATCGGATGATCAACAAGCGGGACTTGCGGGAGGGGGAGCTGCAAATCCCGGGCAGATTGCAATCATCCTAGGCAATTCAGCAGTAGTCAACTCTTCATCCGATGGGGTTCCCAGCGAAGGCAACCTTGATGTTATGCGTTTAAACTGGGGGCCCTACCTATGGATGCGGTGCTACAATAATGGGGCACAGTTCCTTGACAAGATATTAGGCGAAAAACCAGACTGGGGAAACCTTGAGAAAGAAGCACGCATGGTTTCGCCTGGTTGCGGGGGCACCATGGTCCTGCCCTTCCCCAACCCTGAGCCTAGCCTTGGAATTCACGAACCTTGCTTTGAATGGATTCCTTCGCTGCCCTCGGGTTCAGGAATTAAGTTCCGCGCAGCTTTAGAGGCACTTGCCTGCTTGGTAACTTTGGGAGTAAAAGCCCATGAAAAAGCTGGGCAGAAAGTAAGCCGTATTACTGTTTCGGGGGGCATCGCCCGCAGTGAATTGATGTGCGAAATACTTGCATCGATGCTTGATAAACCCATATCGACTTTGGAATCGTTTGAAGGGCCAGCATTAGGGGCAGCCACTGCAGCTTTTGCTTCGTTGGAACTTCATATGCGAAAACAGGCTGGTATTGCTGAACCTTTCACCATAGCAGATGCGATGGCAAAAATGATCCGGTTCAAAAGGGTGGTACAGCCAAACAAAAACTGGGTCGAAGCCTACCAAAAGCTTCTAACCCAGTTCAAAGCGAAAATCGGGATGTAAAAATAATCTTACTTACCTGATTCCCATTCGTTTAGTTTTTCAAGGAGCTTTGCCACCGCTCTAGATTCGGATTCATCTTGGGATTCAAATCGTTGCAGAGAACCGGGAAGCTTTCCTGGAATCATACATAGCACTCTATGGCCTGTGCTGGTTTTATCACTTTGAAAAGTAACTGAACCTGCACTGCGCAACCTTGCATGAACCATGGCCCAATCAACCTGTTGATTAGAAGGGGCGATTGATTTTGCAACCATGCCATTTTGAATACCAAAATGTTCGGGTGCAGGCATGCTTATGATACTTGGAGCCTTGGCTTCATCAGGAGCCTGAGCTCTAATCACCTGCCTTTGGGCAACAGGAACTGGTGCAGGTGCTTGAACCTGAACATTGGATTGCATGTGTGGTTGAAAATTCGAAGGCATAAAAGCTGGAGGCTGAGCCTGTGGAACCATATTTCGATTCTGGCCACCAAATATACTCGGAAAAAAATAAGGTTGATTGGCTGCAGGCAAACTGCCTGGCGTACAACCTACGGGGGTTCACCCCGCTCCTGCCTTGGGAGGCGCAGCGGCGATCCAAAGGAAAGCAGGAAGAAAAGCCATTAAAATTTTAAGCGCTTCCTTGCGCATACTAAACATCTCCGTCTTTAATGTTTCCATGAAAAAGCCAAGCTTGATCCTTGAGGTTTGCCAAAGGCCGGCTCGACATCCACAGTTGAAGGGTGGGTGCATAGCAATGGTTGGCCTTCATGAAAAGACCAATATTTCACAAAGGGAGTTTTGCATAATTTACAGAAAGAATTGTAACTCTTACACGATGACGCTATTGCCCGGGGCGTTTTGCCACTTTGAAACACAAGCTTTAAACTGTTCAGCAGTTGCTGCCAAAGGGTTTAGCAAGCCAATAACCGAGGGAAAATCATTATTTTTAGCAAATGCTTCGATTTGCTCCAAGATATGAACAAGCTGGGCCCCACCGAAGTGACTGGCTGCGCCTTTCATTTTGTGGGATTCATTCCATAACAACCTCGAGTTCCCTTCCTCCGCATATTTCCTAATCGCAGCTTTCATTTTTGGCATTTCATCCAAAAATATCACCAGCACCTGACTCAATAGAGCAAAGTCTCCGCCCACACGCTGCATCGCCTCAGAATAATCACACGTCACCAAGTTGCTCATCTTAATCATCCAGAAGTAATGTGGGCAGAAAAATTAAACCTGCAGTAATTCCACCGAACCATGATTATTGCCACTCTTATTCGCAGCTTCAATAAATGCAACGATTTCCAAAGTCACAGCATTATCAACGGGTGCTTTTTTGTCTTTGAACATTGCAACAATCTTTTTGAGCAACTCGGTGTAAATATATCTGGTGCTCAAACTTAAAGGCACCACACCTTTGTCAGTGAACACAAGTGCGCCATAATCCGATTTGCCCGCTCGAATGCCCCGTACAGTTGCCACCCTGCCATCGGCCCAATTCCCTGTGACCACATCAACGCCTTTTTCGTGTGTGCAGGTAACGCGTTGACAACCCGGCCCCATAAGCGTGTAAAGAATTTCCACCGCATGGATGCCATAATGAAACAACCCCGAGTTGAGCTTGGGATTTGCATCAAACAACGGGCATGGACCATAAGCAACGACACCATGAATTTTACCCTTGGATTCATCCGCAACAAACTTCACCAATTCGGGAGTGTATCTTAAAGAAGAAGAACTAAAGACGGTGGTTTTGTTAGCTTGAGCCAAGGCGAAGATTTTTTTAGCATCTGAAGAAGAACAGGTGAAGGGCTTATCAATATAGCAGGGGATGCCTTTTTCAAGGAATGGCCTGGCCCTTTCCAAATGAACGCCTCCCTCCTGCGATTCGATCAGCATACCATCAACTTTGCCGATCATTTCTTCAGGCTTATCTACAAGTGGAATACCAAGTTTTTTAATTGCTTCGACATATCCTGGAATGCGTTCGGGGCTTATTTTCGAATCACCAGCACACCCTACGACAATTTGTGCCCCATCCACCCATTGATCCATGGCAACATTTTTATGCAGCAAACGCTCAGCAAAAGCAACCACATGAGAGGTATCAAAATCAAGCATACCAAGTCGAATCATGATACAAACTCCAAGGTTTGAAAGATCATTGGCATTCCTAATCGTAATAGAAAAGATCGAGCATGTGAAGCAGCATCCTGAAAAGGGTGGGTAAAAAACCATAGATCGCTAGAATTACCTTACATTCAAACAAGGAAAGAGTGCACCATGAGCAGCGAAAACCTCAAACAATTATTGGAACAAATCCGGGCAGGAAAACTAAGCGTTGCGGAGGGTGTGGAACAACTTTCCTCCACCCAGGTAGGCACGCCTGCATATGCCAACCTCGACCTCGATCGTGCCCGTAGGTGTGGCTTTCCCGAAGTGATACTCGCAGAAGGGAAAACCCCCGAATGGCTTGAAGGCGTGGTTGCAAGGCTTATCCAGGCAAATCAAGATTGTTTTGCAACCCGGCTGAACCCAGAGCAATCGGCACGGCTACGAAAACTTTACCCGACTGCTGAGTTGGATGAAACCGCACGCACCTTTCTGCTTCGGGCCCAAGGAAAAACCATAACTGCATCCAAGGGAATGGTGGCCTTTCTTACTGCTGGCACGGGCGATATCCCCGTGGCTCGTGAAGCGATGAACACCGCAAGCGCCCTTGGAATCGGGGTCAAACTAATCCCAGATGTGGGGGTTGCTGGCCTACATCGCCTTCTAAATAATTTAAGTTCCTTCAAAGATTCGGATGCCATCGTGGTAGTTGCTGGAATGGATGGCGCCCTTCCAAGCGTAGTTGGCGGATTAGTTGATTGCCCAGTGATTGCAGTACCAACCAGCATAGGCTATGGTACCTGTTTTGGTGGCCTCTCCGCATTACTAACGATGCTAAATGCCTGCTCAGCAAATGTAACCACGGTAAACATTGATGCAGGATTCAAAGCAGGATATATAGCAGCCCTGATCGCCAGAAAAGCAAACAAAGGTTGAGTGAATAAGGCTGGGTGTAGGGCGAATCTATTCTGAGGCGATAACTTCGCCACCAGAACGAGTAACATAGTTTGCAAGATTTTTAAGGGAGGTATTTTCGTTAAGAAAACGAACCGAACCATCAGAGAAGGCAAAATTAGCCCCGCCATTATGAAAGCTATAGAAATTATGCCCCCACTCGTTTGAGTTGTTAATTTTCATGGTTCCCGGAATGGTACCTGTTGAAATATGCCAGGGGGTGCGCTGGCCGATACCGTAAGCATTATCGGTGGTGGCCCAAGCGCCCCCTCGAGCTCTGGCACGAACAGCGCCCAAATATTGAACTGGGGTCATAATTTTACCCCGCCAAACATCCTCGCGCCCGGCACACTCAGCCAGCAAGATAGTATTACTGGTTCCATCCACAATATCATTCATACGGTTGGAATAATTAAATGCCCAGGGAGGGGAAGTGGTTGTATCTTGGCCGTGCCAACAAAGAGCGCCCCTAAGATCAGTGCCTGCAGGGATTCGGTCAGCCACAGGAAGCTCGTTATTGATTTCCCAAAACACACCGGTGGGAGCAAAGTAATCACCACACGCACCTTCTTTATCTACCACTCGCATTCCAGTGGGCGTAGGCACTGCAACCGTCTCGGGTTTATTTTGCATACGGGGCTGAACAGGGGTTGTCGGACAATTGAAAATCTTAAGGTTGGCTTTAACAATGTCTTGATTTGGGGGAACCCACCAATCATAGGTGTAAGTATAAGAAGCAAGCCTATTACCTTCTTCCAAATAAGGCAAAAGATAGACCACCCAATTATGCCAGCGTATCACCGGATCAGACTTATTAGTGTAGGCAAGAGGGAACATTTGATTGGTGTTTTCATAATTCATCAGCGCGAGAGAAATCTGCTTGATGTTATTGGTACACTGGATTCTGCTGGCTGCATCGCGAACTTTTTGAACCGCAGGCAACAGCAAGCCAATCAATACCGCAATAATTGCAATAACCACAAGCAATTCGATAAGAGTAAAAGCTTTTCGCCTGAGCATTTAAACAACCCCTAAAATCATAAAACTTCAAACAGCATTAATGATAGACGTAAAAAAAGGCGGGTTCAAACCAAAAAACATTAGAAAACCATCAAAAGGGTTAAAATAATCGGAGTTATACAACTTTAATGAATTAAATCGAACGATTTAGCTGCTGATATTAGTATCTTTGACAAAATAAAGGGGTCGGTTTTTAACTTGTTCATAAACCCTGCTTATATACTCTGCCAGAATCCCCTGCCCAAACAACACCCCTGAAGAACAAAACAATAAGATTGAACCCATTAAAATCCAAAGAGCGTATTCAAATTGCAATTTGCAAAACAAAGCCAAAACAAACCCGGAGAGCAAACAGATTGAGGCGAGTAAAAAGAAAAGACTCAAGGCATATATAAAATTAGAAGGCGCTTTTGAAAATGAAAAAAGTGCATCGATTGCATAACGAAAAAGTTTGACAAAACCAAACTTGGAATTCCCCGCAAACCGTTCCGAAGGCGTAAACGAAACTACTGCTGTGGGATATCCTATCAAGGAAACCAATCCGCGAAGATACCGATGCGACTCCTTGAACTGCAGCAACGAATCCAGCGCCCTACGGGAAAGCAATCTGTAATCCGAATACCCCGATCGCATCGTTCGAACATCACTGCCAATAACCTTGAAAAACAACTTGCGAAAAATCTTCCTAAAGGAGAAACCCTCAGCCACTTCTTCCCGCTTTGCGAGGACAACATCATTCCCTTTTTTCCAAAGGGCGATCAATTGAACAATCAATTCAGGCGGATGCTGCAAATCAGAATCCAAGGTGATAATTAGATCCCCCTTGGCCTTTTCCAATCCTGCGGTAATTGCAGCCTGATGGCCGAAGTTCTTGCTCAATGAAATATAAAAAAAACGCTCATCTACATCCGCAATTTCTTTCAAAATAGAAAGGGTACGATCTGTCGACCCATCATCCACAAGAATAATTTCGAATTCAAAGTCAGCAACCAGATCTAAAAGAACCTTGGTTAACTCCTTGTAAAAAGGAAGGACCACCTCTTGTTCCTGATAGGCTGGGCAGACAACACTAATCTTAGCCTTAACACTTTTGCCTGCCAAAAAAGCTTCGTCGTTTTGCGTGAACTGGTAGCTTTTAAACATCCTGGCAATTATCCTCGGGATTCTTGATCCAAATGGCAGCAAACGCCAAGTACTGCATAAAAAACAATGCCGCCCCCATGGGATGAAAACCGATTGCATGCAGCTTGCTGGCTCCAGAAAAAGCCCCAGCACCAAGCGCAAGAACAAAAAAGATAACACCCATTGCGGAAAAAATCCATCGCGAAATCAATCGTGATCCAATTCCATCTAAAATAGCGCAAGCAAAAGCAGGTGCAAGAATTGCATAAGTACTCGATTCCGTGGATGGCCCGAACAAAGTGAGCCACCCAAACCCTAAACCAACGACCAAAAGGGAGAGTTTGCCAGGCCCAACCCCTTTAAATCTCGCACCTAAAACAATTAGCCCAACTCCCAAAGCAGTCAGGGCCTGAATAACCCGATAAAACTCATGCGAAATAGGAAGATTGAAATACCGGATGATCAACCAAAAATCCCTATAGGCCACCTCGAGTATTAACATCGATCTATCGCCGGACTTTAAAGTCCCCAACCATTCGACATATTGAGAATAAACATAAGTTGGTGATTGGCACAAAAAGGGCAAAATGCAAAGAGTTAAAATTCCAAACATAAAGCCGGGCAGAAACTTCCATGGAAAAGCCAGAACCATCAAAAAAACAATAAACAAGGGAAATATTTTAAAGATCACGCCAACACTTAAGGCACACCCAGCCCAAAAATATTTTCCCTCAAGAACAAAACTCAAACCCAAAAGAAGCCACCCCATCATCAACAGGTTTACCTGACCATTATTAAAACTTGTTAGGGACAAAGGCATAAGCAAAAGAAAAGCCAATCCAAGAGAATTATCTTCCTCCCGGATCTTACCAGCCATGCTTACCCAGCGATAAAAACCATACAGAAATGAAGCAAGGCCAAACAAACGCCAAACAACTCCGCCTAGCGAATCACCCAGATAATAAAACGGGACGAACAGGATTGTAGCCGGCGGGCAGTAACGATAAACATCCCTAAGAAACCCCTCTGAAGGCTCTAACTGATAGGTGCTAATTCCATTGAACCAATTGAAAACCGCATGGGAGTAGATGTGATAAACTGAATGATTGTATGGTTTTAAATAAGCTCTGACAGAAACAACAACAGCACAAATAAGCCAAAGGATGATGGCCAAGGTCAAAAAATTGATTTTTCGCCTAGTTGGAGTGGAAACAATTTCAGGCGGCATTTATTACCGCCTCGCTTTTTTTCACAATATCTGAGGGATCAAGAATCTCAAACCCAGATTGACTCGCCAGGCGGGTGAATGTGCCATCCGCCAAAAATTGCAACTCTTTCGGGCGCATGGCAATGGAGGCGCTATTTAATTCGCCATCCCTCCCAACAAGGGTTTCATCATAAAAACCAGGATGGCACATCCATTCTGCGAAATTGCTTTTAATACTACCAATCCTGCTGGAGTAAAAATTTCCGTCTGAAGTTTGCGCCGGATCGCAAAGCCCCGCTAGGATATTTGGCCCGGGAAAACCAAGCCTATTCAATCGTTCCGCATTTCTATGACCTAAATAAGACAAAATTACCCTCTTTATTCTTGATCCTGGAAGAGCAATTAGCGATCCGCTTTCCTCGGCCACCCTACGCATCCAAGGCCTGATGTTGTTGTTAACAAAAAGCAGGTTTAGTTTTTCTCCAACCGGATTAAAAACTGCGATATGTTGGTGCGTATTTACGATCAGTGGAAAGTTGCCTGTAAGTTGTTTAAAACGAAATAACTGGGCTTCTAATTCATCATAAATCTGATTGCCATCAAGCAAACCCAGCAACCACCTTGTTATGAATGTTTTAAGAGGGAAGAAAAAACCATGCCTGTCGACCAAAGTCGAAACCTTGGAAGGGTGAAGGATTGGTTTATCCAATGTAAGATTGGGATGCCAACCGACAAGAAGATTACAATTAGATTTTTTTAATAAGTCCATGGCATGTTCAGCAAACGGTGTATTAACAAGGAGAACTGTGCCACTAAGAGCGTGTCCAAAACTGGCGCAGTGAACAATGCCTTCGGAAGTTTTTGGGCCAATGCCAAAATCATCCGCAATCACAAGCAATTTACGACGCTCGAAACTCACACCATTTACCTGAGAGTAAAGTACCAGGGATAATGTGAAAAATTGTAAATAAAAGAATCAGAAACAAAAAGGCCAATCAGCTTACATAAATGAAAGCATAGTTGAACCCATTGAGGGAGATTAGAGCTGGGGAACTAGGATTCGAACCTAGACAAACTGCTCCAGAGGCAGTTGTGCTACCATTACACCATTCCCCAAGAAAATAAGGCCTTAGCTCCTCATTAAAGTGCTAATTCTTAGTATTTTAATTTTACAAAACACAATGACTACTATCAATTCATCAGGGGATTATAAGCAAGGATTACTTGCAAATACCGGGAAAATATCAGAAAATTGAGAATCATGTATAACTAATTTGAGACCCTTGCAACCATGTCGCCCAAAGATTTGGAAGAGATAGATCATTTAATTTATGCCCTCGAAAGCAAGGGGTTGGACAACATAACCACAATTATCAAGGAAATTTGCAAAGATAAGCCTCATCTTGAAGATGCGGTTCGCAAACGCCTGGTTGCATTAAATAAAATGACATGGCTTTCCGATGATGCTAGTTCTCCAGAGGAAAATAAACCAGAGGTGCTATTTCAATTCGTAAGCGGAGACGAACCTATCCCCGGTGTGATTCTGGAAAAACTCATCGGGCATGGTGGATTCGGCCAGGTTTGGAAGGGTAAAAGCGAAACCATTCCAGCACTGGCAATCAAAATATTGCCCAAAGACAAAAGCTCGACCGAAATTGAAAAAACAACTCTGGCATGGCTCCAAACCATGGATCATCCACATCTCTTGAAAATATTTGAATTCAAGGAAACACAAAACTTTTTATTCGTGCTGATGGAGTTGGCTGATGGAACCCTTTTCGATGCATTCAATGCTGCCAAAAAATCCGGGACAACCCACCTGCCTTTTTCAAAATTACTCCCTTTCATGCACCAAACTGCTGCTGCAATTGATTTCCTTAATGATCCCCAACATGGCATAGGCAATCAAGGCATCCAGCATCGCGACATTAAACCTCAAAATCTTCTTCTGGTGAATGGTGTTCTTAAAGTTGGTGATTTTGGACTGGCACGATTGCTTTCGCACACCATGACAAGCCATACCGGTACCCTGACTCTGGCTTATGCAGCACCCGAATTCTTTGAGGGAAAAACCTACAGGCAAAGTGACCAATACAGCCTTGCTTGTACTTTTTGCCAGCTTGCAACTGGAAAATTACCCTTTGATGGTTCAGCCGCAGAAATAGTTGCCGGGCATCTCCGAGGGACTCCCAATCTTCAACTACTACCGAAGGATCAAAAAGCAGTAGTCGAAAAAGCATTATCAAAAAAACCACAAAACCGCTGGAATGATTGCCAGGAGTTCGTCAATAACCTGGAAAAATCCAGCTTAAAAAATCTGTTGTTAACCCGTAGGCAAATATTGGGTGGAAGCGCAGCAGGATTGGGACTTGCTTATTTAAGCTACCACTTAATATCAAGATCAGAAGTGCGCGACCAAGACCCATGGCAATTAAAAATTTCCAACCCTTCCTTTATTCACAAATTATCCCCGCAACATCATTTTGGCCCGGTTCGTGAAATTTCAATCGGATCCATGCTTTTTAAAAATCCTCCTTCAAGAAAAACCATGGGTATTTCCAACGGCGCTTTCGGCCCCGCGGTCTGGAATATTCAATCAGGCGCTTTGATCACCACCTTTGGCAAAGAGCATGGCGGCGCCTGCGCCACTCTTGCCCCTCTTGAGGGCACATTTGCTGCAACTGGCTCAGATACAAACAATATCGCCCTTTGGAACCTTAACACCAATACCCTGGTAAAAGAATTAGAAGGGCATAAATCTAGCGTTAATAGTGTGCAATTTTCCCGGGATTCATCAAAAATCGCATCATGCGCCTGCGATGGACTTATTAAAATATGGGATTTTAAATCAGGTGATTGTACCCACACTTTCAATGCGGAGAGTAGAATCACCTACACGCTTGCGTTTGGCCCCACGGGGGCTTGGATCGCTACAGGAAATTGGGATGGCAAAGTGCAGATTTGGAACCTCGAAAAAAAAACTAAAACCGACTTGGGCTCCCATCCAGGAAAAGTATGGCGGATTATTGCCGCCGAGAACAGCAAAACTTTAATCACATCTGGAACTGATGGTTTTGTAAAAATATGGGATATTAGCTCTGGAAAAGAAACCTACTCACTGGAACATTCCCACGAAATCACAGGGCTTTACCTTGTGGAAAGAAATTACCTGTTTGCAGGCGGAGAGCACAAGGTTTATGTTTACACTTGGCCCGATCTAAAAATGCAATACACGATCGATATAACCAACGACATAGAAACATTAAGTGCCTGCATCAAGGATGAAAAATTTATCTGCTTGAGCGTGGGTACAAAAAAAGAGGGCACCTTTATTTTTGCCCTTCCGATGGCAGATACCAAAACAAAAACCGTGTAAACTTCAATGGAATTTTTGTTTGGCAAGGCCGGAAAGGTTGTCAGTGCCAATGCGTTGAACCCCCGATTCAGCCTGAATTTTCCAACATTCGGGAAGATCCGGAGCACCCCAAAACCTTAATTGCTGCTTGGCAGATTCAGCTTTCAAAGCCATGGCTTTGAGTTTGTTTTTTTCCATTTCAGGCATGGACCCTTTACCTTTCCAGGAAAAATGCCTGGACCAAGGCATACTGACCCAGGGAAAAGTCTCTGCTTGGGCACTTTTTCCCAAATCGCCCTCTCTGCCATCAAGGCGCAACAAATTGCTTTTCCCAGCACAGACCCAATCACGCGGCATGTTTCCTGAGAGTAAAACTTTTACCGGGGCGTTATCTTTTTCTCCAACCTTGGCAAAAAGTCCGGGGTAACGACGAAGCTGCTGGTCGAGTAGCATGGCGCAATGTTCTGCTTCATTGGATTTTATATCCACCATGAGCCAGATATTTTTAAGCTTGCCTTCTTTATGAAGCTTGGAGAGGGGTAAAAGATAAAGGCTTTCCAATGTTCGTTCAGGCTTTATTTCCCAAAAGAAATGCGCGACCAAAAGGTCATTCTTTGCCAAAAAAACATCTGCTTCAATGCTGTCAAAACCTTGATCAAGTGCATCGAAAAGGGGGCGCGGATGCAAATAATCATTATGCGCATGAAACGAAGGCTTACCTACCGTCTGCATGGGCAAGAAACCAAGTGCCATAATACAAAGAAATTTCATTGGCGTCTTTCAGTTGCGTCCTAAGAAATACAAGATGCTTCAAGATCCGTTCTTCGGACGAGTTGGTTGGAATGCCTACCTTTTTGCAGCTCGAATATCATTGGAGGTTCCAAGATTTCACCAGAGATGGTTCTGCAACTTTTATGTTTAACAAAACTTTGAGAAAAAGCTTCTGAAAGGCATTTTTCGCAGGCTAGAGCATAAGTTTTCAACTCTTCAACGCCCCCATCACTCCAGCGAGAGGCAATTTTATAATTGGCCAGATTCTTACAAGAGGGCTGATAACAAAAAACTTTGTAAGGTTTCATAGGCATGAGAAATACCCTGCTATGGCTCTAGAGTCTGGTTTTGGATTTGAGCAAGAGCATTAAAAGCTGCAGATTGCTCCGCATCTTTTTTATTTTTACCCCAGGCACCCTTGTAGGTTTTCCCCTGAATGCTGACCGCCATCATAAAGCACTTGCTATGATCGGGGCCATTTTCATCAATTAAAATATATTGTGGAGAAGTACCAAATTCCCTCTGTACAATTTGCTGCAACAAAGATTTTGCATTGTTTTTTAAATCGCTACCTGCAACATCTTCGATAAGAGAAGAAAGTTGCCTTAATGCAAAATCTTTTGCAGCAATCCACCCTCCATCAAGATAAATTGCACCCAGAATAGCTTCAAAAACATCAGCAAGGATGTTGGCGGGAATTGATTGAGAATTATAAGCTACACCCCTGCCTAAAACCATAAACGAACCAAGTTTCAAATCTTCACTTACTTTTGCACAAGTAGGCCTGCTCACCACGACTGATTTTATTTTAGTCATATCACCTTCCTGCAAATCGGGAAACCGGTGATAAAGAAATTCACAACAAATCAAACCTAGAATTGAATCTCCCAGAAATTCAAGCCTTTCATTTGAAGCAAGTCTGGAATCAACTCCAGAGGCATGAGTTAGGGCGGATTTAAGCAAATCTGTTTGTTTAAATTGATAACCAATGACTTTTTGGCAATCTTCCAGCGGGTCAATTTCCTGCCTTGGCTTATTTTCATTGGACATACTAAAAATTTCTGCAAAAGACTATAAATAAGTCTATTCTTACTAAAAAGAGACAAGGTTCCATGGCAAAAGCATACTATCTATTATATATGTTGCTTAATAATGAAATAAAGTTCCTAAAAAAGATGTATCAATATCAAATATTTTTTTCTAATGGCAGAACTTTTTGAAAGGTTTGTTCGTAGTGTATAAACGGCGTTCTTTTTGGTATCCTATTGGCAGAGATAATTCTGCCCTATGGAAATGTGACATGGTTGCACAATAAAAAGGAGCTTTATGAAAAAGTTATTTGTACTCGCATTAATGTTTTCGGGGTTGGCAGGTTTTGTTATTTCGCCTTGGATTCAGGGGCAATCGGCACCCCCCATAAATGCCAAGGGAAAAGATCTGGTCTCTTATCGCGATGTGGTTAAGAAAGTTCTTCCCTCGGTGGTAAGCATTGAATCAAAGGCAAAACCAGTTAGGCTTAAAGATCAAGGGCAAAAAAGAAAGAATCAGGGGCAGGAAAACCCGCAAATCCCTGAAGAATTCAGAAAATTCTTCGAAGAATTTAAAAAACGGGGCGGAGAAGATGGCCCAGATGAAAGCCCAGGCGGGTTTGGCTCAGGCTTTATTGTTGAATCCAATGGTGTGATCGTAACCAACAACCATGTGGTTGAAGGAGCAGATAAAGTGGAAATCACCCTAAATGACGGTAGAAAATTCACTTCTACCGAGATCAAGGGCGATCCCAAGACCGATCTCGCAATAGTTAAAATCAACGCCAAAAATCTTCCTGCCTTGGAATTTGGCGATTCGGATACTGCAGAAATCGGTGACCGGGTTCTCGCATTAGGTGCACCTTTTGGCCTTACTGGTTCTGTGACCTCAGGCATTATTAGCGCCAAAGGTCGCAGCCTCAGGCTCAATTTTTACGAAGATTTTTTGCAGACTGATGCTGCAATCAATCCTGGAAATAGCGGTGGGCCTTTGGTGAATCTTGATGGTCAGGTAATCGGAGTAAACTCTGCAATCAAAACCCGCACTGGTGGGTTTCAGGGTGTAGGCATGGCCATCACGTCCAACCTTACAAAAACCATCAAAGATCAACTGCTGAAGAATGGCATTGTTCGAAGGGGCTATCTGGGTGTTGCAATCAAGGATATTGAGGACGAACAGGTTGCAATGAAATTGGGCCTGAAAAACCCAAAAGGTGTGATTGTAACCCAGGTGGTTGAAGATGGCCCTGCTGGCAAAGGCGGGATTCAATCGGGTGACATTATTATCGAAGTTGATGGCAAAATCATCAAGGACAGCAAAGATCTGCAGTTTTCGGTAGCTGCCTTGCCCTTGGGGAAAGCTTCAGAATTCAAGCTGGTTCGCGATGGCAAAGAGTTAAAGGTAAATGTCACCATCGTCGAACAACCCAAACAGTTTGGAATGTCCCGCATCAACCCGAAATCACCAGAAAAGTCCAACATTGAGGGTGATACCAATCTCGACAAACTTGGGATTGAGGTTGGCCAACTCAATGACGAACTTGCTGAAAAATTTGGTTACAAAGCAGGCACCAAGGGCGTGGTAATAATCAAGGTTGATCGCGAAAATCTTGGTTATCAGGCAGGCCTGCGGGTCGGAATGGTCATTTCAAAAGTGGACAAAAAGGAAGTTACTTCTTCTTCAGAAGTAAAATCCTTAACCGATAAGGCCAGTTATGATGAAGGGGTTTTATTTCAGGTTCAAACGCCTGATGGCTCCAAGGATTATATCCTTGTAAAAAAGAGCTAAGTAGCTGATTTTAAACAAAAAGGAGCCTGGGACTAATCCCAGGCTCTTTTTTTATTGGATCAAAAGACTATCTTAAAGCCAGGCTTTTAAGGTTGAACGCAAACAAGCTTTTTTCAGTTCTGACAAACAGCTTGCCATCTGCAACCGCAAAAGAAGCAAGTGTTCTTTCGCCAATATCAGAGGTTGCGATTTTCTGAAAGGTTCTAGCTGCCTTAACCACGGTGGTTTTGCCTTCTTCACTCTGGAAATAAATCTTCCCATCGGAAATAACAGGGGAAGAAGAGTAAGCCCCATCAATGCGCTCGGGCCCCCAGTGAACTTTCCCCGTCGCAGCTTCAACGCAACTAGCCATTCCATTATCTGCAACCATGAATAAATCAGGGCCTTCTGCTATTAGACTTGGAGTATGGGGAATGTTTTTTTCAAGCTTCCAGGCTACATGCGTTTCGGTCACATCACCCTTACCATCGGGCTTTATTGCATATAGAACAGGACGATCATAGCTGGTTGAGATAAAAACCAAACCATTGGAATACACAGGCTTGGGAATTACGGAATACCCTTTATATTTTACACGCCAGATTTCCTTGCCTGTTTTAGGATCATAGGCACCTACCATGTCGCTGGCAGGGCTGATGACCATTTTTTTCCCATTTACATCGATAAGTTCGGGGGTGGAAAATGAGAAAGGCTTGGTCGGACTCGCCTGCCTGTCTGTGCTCCAAACCAACGAACCATCTTTGGTTTTAATAGCAACAACCTTTTGGGCATCGGTTCCATCACAGCTAAAAATCAGCATGTCATCAACAAGAATGGGAGACCCACCGTTTCCATGGACTGGCTTGGCATAAAGACCGGGAATTTTCCAAAGAATCTTTCCTTGTTCATCCAGACAAGCGGTACCCATATGGCCAAAGTGAACATAAATTTTGTTTTCATGCCAGATGGGGGAAGGGCTGGCATGACTATTTTTGCCGTGGATTTTAGGGGCTGTCTCAGCCTTTTGATCAAAGATGGGGGTTTTCCAGATAACCTTTCCATCGCTGGCATTCAGGCACATGGCTTCCAAGGACTGATTCACCATGGCACCTTCGCCACTCGGGATTGCAGTGGTAAGAAAGATTTTACCTGCAACAACTGCGGGAGTGGACCAACCTTTGCCTGGAATGGATTGTTTCCACAGTTCCTGTCCCGGCTTGAAGGAATCAGGAAGTTTTTCCCCTTTTACATGGCCATCGCCTGTAGGACCGCGAAAGCTTGTCCAAGACTCAGCCTTAGCTTGGGAAATAAACAGCGCACCAGCAACTGATAAAGACAAGATAGATTTTTTCATGACTTACCTTAAAGTTAAAGTTCCTTGACTAATTCGTACATACCCCTGCCTGCAGGTTTCAATTTTCCCTGCTTAACCAACTCCTGCCAGATTTCAGATGAAAATTCTGAAGGGGGTTGGATCGCAACAATGGAAGAATGACTACCACCTGACATTGGGCCACCCCCCAATTTGGAATCTTCATCCAATTGGGTGAGTTTCAAGCGTTTTTTGAACGCCTTGAATGCAGTTTTCACCTCTTTTGGATCTAATGGGTTGGGCTGATTATTCGGTTCCATAATGTCATTTCTTCCTTTAGTAACTGGCAAGGTGTTTCAATATACCCTGCATAACCCGAAAAGTCACCTATTTTGCTGTAAACTTGGCAAACTTTGCGGAACATTACGCCTTTAACTGAATTACCGCCCATGCCTTTTCTAGTGGATCAACGGATTAATTGCTCACCCGGAATAACTCCTACAAGACCTATCACCTTTTCAGATGATTCCACCGGAACCACAAAGACGAATTAGAAAGTAGACATAAAACCCTGACTGGTTCCGGGGGGAATCTGACAGGCAGGGTTCAAATTCAACATACCATCTAGGATAGCGGTATGTCTTTTAGGGAGGACTTTTCCATGCGCAAGCTATGGAGTTCATTATTTGCATTGTCATTGGGGGTAAGCTCATCAGCATTGATTGCAGATGAGATCCCAACCAAGTTACCTACCGATTTAAAAGCGCCCCAGGAGGCAAAAAAAATTGCCCTCGATGTGGGCAAGGAAGCGAATCCTAAAGAAGGCGAAGTCGCTCCCCTTTTGGAAATCCCCAAGCACACTTCCGACACCGAACGGATTTCTTTTAATGCAGAGTACCTGCTTTGGTGGATGAAAGGCGACAAAGTTGCTCCTCTTTCCACCTCGGGCCCCACAGGTGTTCTTAATGAACCAGGTACAAACATCCTCTTTGGCGACACATCCTTCGGAAGTGAACTGCGAAGTGGGGCAAGATTCGACATGGTTTACTGGCTTTCAAGAGAACACAACCTCGCATTCGAGGCAAACTTTCTATTTTTAGAAACCCAGGTGAACCAACTTGATCTTTCTTCACCTGGTGCCCCCTTGCTTGCAAGGCCTTTCACAAACGCCACCACAGGAAGTCAATCCGCTTTGGTTCTTTCTTCCCCTTCGACAAATGCGGGATCTTTTTCTTCCCGCTTCGATAGCAAGCTTTGGGGCGCAGAAGGAAACCTCAGGCATAATTTCATTAGTGGAGTTTCCATGTCTGTGGATGGCTTATTTGGTTTCAGATACCTTGGTTTGAAAGAAAGCCTTGATATCACAGGAAGTTCTTTCAACCCACTACCCGGGCTAGTTATCTCTAGTTCGACCGATAGTTTTAAGACCACGAGTGATTTTTACGGTGGTCAAGTGGGGGCCAGCATCGAATTGCGCAAGGACAAATGGTTCGTAAATGCCCTACCTAAACTTGCGATCGGGGGTACACAACAATCGGTGAACATTACAGGGATCACGAATACAACAAACGGAGGATTATCATCCACGGCCCCCACTGGATTTCTGGCTGCGGATACCAATATCGGGCAGTACTCAAAAGAAAAGTTCACCTTTGTGCCAGAGTTGGGCGTAAATGTGGGCTATGCCTTCAGAGATTGTGTCAAAGGTTATGTTGGTTACAACATTATTTATTGGTCGAGTGTTTCGAGGCCGGGTTCAACCATCGACCTCAATGTTGGAAACGGGCAACCTACATTTAGCTTCAACAGTACCGACCTTTGGATGCAAGGGATCACCCTTGGTTTGGAATTAACTTTTTAGTTGTACCCCCCAGCCCAAGAAGAGCCTATGACTCCCTTAGTGGGTTCTTTTTAAAAACTTGGGCGAATGGAACCCCCAACTCTCCATTGGGGGTTCTTTTTTATTTCCCTAGGGTGAATTAGGGCTTCTTTTTCTAGTAATGCTTGGGCATTGAGGCACTTTTCAGCCAGGCGCTGTACCAGATATCCATGGTTAATTGAACCCCCATCCTACAACGTTCTTCGACAAACTTTCTACTTTCTTCTGTTGGTTGGGAGAAGGCATTTTTTTGATCAAACTCATAACAAGTTGAAATATGGCGGTGTGAATCTCGAATCGATTCAATGACTTTATTCCATACTACATCGGGGTCCATTTTGTTTGCCTTCAATCCCTTGGCAAGATCCAGCGCCTTGAAATTGAACTTCTCCGGAAAGCTATCAAGCCTCGCATGAATACCCTTTTGCTTGATTTTTCCATCTATTTTCATGCCATCGTAATTTACCGTGGTATGCAAAGGCATGCATAAATCGGTGGTGTAGTGCGCCATTACCCCTGCATGCAACAGACACTTCCAGCGAATAGCCTCGTTTTCAGGATCTTGTCTATAATCATAAAAGGCACAAGCAAGACGCTCATAATTTTCCATGATTGCATAGGGAAGCATACCGACTTTTTCGGGGCGTTTTTTTATGGATTGCATCAATTCAATCGCTTGATACCTGTCGGAAGGAAGGTCCTTGCCCTCCACATCTTCAAGATCAAGAAAATGATCTGAGGAAGTCCCTGCACGAAGAAATTTAGACGTGGGATTTTTCCAGCGATCAGGATCACCAACAAAATGCCCAAGGGCCTTACCAGCTTTTCGAAAGAATTCAGGCATATCCTCAGGAAGGGCAGAAGCTGCAGCCTCAACAAGAGTGGCATGCCCGTTAACCCACCAGGCTCGAGCCAGGTTTGCCAGACTTACCCCAATTACCATCAGAATCAAAAGTCTTGAAATTAGAAGCTTTTTCATCTTGTCAAACCTTAAGAAGAAGTTAAGAGGGCCGAATATTGGGTTAGTTTAGCTGAAATGTAGTTACAAGTAATGGGTAATCCAGAAGATCCAAGAAAGAGCTTTGAAAATTTTGTCACAGAGCTTGAGTTATCAGTGGAATGCAGATTAATTGGGTTAAAGATCTTATGATCAAACCCAATGGAGACCTTAATATGATTAATCATGGGTACATAAAAAAAGCAGTTGCATGTTTGGGAATTATTATTTCCTCGAACACTGTTTATAGTCAGGAAGGGGTATGGAATGGAGCAAGCAGACCCGCTCTTACAGCAGGGGGTGCTGCAATAGGCCAGCCCATTTCTATACCAGTACGAACCAATAACAGCCCTATAATTTTAACGCAGGGCGTAGATCAATCGCCTGTGCCCCAAGGAGCTTTAACTCCTGGAGTGCCCCCTGCAGTTCCGGGAAATGCGCCACCCCCTGGATTTGGTTCGGTTCCACCTCCACCTTCAGGGTTTGGAAATACACCACCCCCACCTTCAGGGTTTGGCAATACACCACCCCCGGGGTTTGGAAATAATTCCCCTTATATACCTGGATCAACTGGCATGCCCCTGGATAGGCCAGCTACGAATAATCCAAATTTCCTGGATTCTGCACGAGAGTATATGGGTAATGGCCCTTTTTCTGGCAATACAAGCAGGAAGCTTTTTGAAAGCGACCATGCCTTCGATAATTTTGCTAGCCCCACCACCAACCTTTTTCTCTTCGAAGACCCAAGAGCCCTTACTGAAATTCGGCCTTTATACATGTTCCAGACTATTCCAGGCAACAATAGTACACTTCAAGGCGGCAATGTAAATTATCTCGGGGCCCAAGCAAGAGTTGCAATTACTGAGAGAATATCATTTGTCATCAATAAGTTTGGCTGGATTTCGCTCAACCCAACGGATCAACAAGATGGGTTTAATGGCGACCTCAGTTTTTCAGAATTATGGCTTGGACCTAAATGGACTTTCTGGCGCGATGAAAAGAACAACCTTGTGGCAGCTGCTGGTCTTACTTTTGAAATCCCCAGCGGGCCCCAACGAGCTTTTCAAAACACGGGCAATCTTTCGCTTACTCCATATGTTTCCGCTGCCCACAGTTTTGGGCGCAGTTCTTATGGAAGTTTCGATGTGCTCAGCGTTCTTAACTGGAATATTTCAACCAATAATGCCCGCTCCAATTATTTAAATCTCAGTGCACAACTCGACTACGATATTTTAAACTGGCACCGCTTCTACCCCATGGTGAATTTCAACTGGTACATCTATACCAAGGGGGGGGAAAGCTCATTTAATTTTGATGGTGTTGATCTCGTCAACTTTGGTGGTCAATCGATTGGCGGAAAAAGCGTAGTCACTTTGGGTCCCGGCCTGCGTTACAAATGGTCTGAAAGAGTTCAATCAGGCATTGGCCTGGATTGGGCGGTCGTTGGAAATCAATTCCTTCAAGATTTCCGCATGAGCATTGATACAATCATCCGTTATTAAGTTTGATAAACTTGCTTTGTTATAACTTTTCAAACCAATTACACGATTAAATGCGTATACTTTCTCTGATCTATCAGGAAAGGTATGCGCATGAATATTTTTCTACCAGGGACCTTCGACACCAAAGGCATCGAGTTTGCCTTTCTCAAATCTCTACTTGAAAAGCAGGGTATTCACTGCATTTGTGCAGATGCTGGGGTTTTAAACCCGCCAACCCTTGCCCCAGATATCTCCCGTGAGGATGTTTTTTTAGCTGCTGGAACCACCCTCAAAAATGTTTTACTTGAAAAGGACAGGGGTAAGGCGGTTGAAGCCGCCGCCAAAGGTCTGGCTAAGATCGCCCTTGATCTTTTCAAAAAAGGTGAAATCCAAGGAGTACTTGGAATGGGTGGCTCTGCGGGAACAACCTTGGGTACTGCTGCAATGCGCGCCCTTCCCTTCGGCATTCCCAAAATCATGGTAAGCACATTGGCAAGCGGCCAGGTACGCCCTTTTGTCGGGGTCAAAGATATCACCATGATACATTCCGTGGTTGATATCAGCGGGCTAAACCGCATAAGCACAAAAGTTCTTGAAAATGCAGCCTATGCAATGGCAGGCATGCTTAACAGTCCCGCCACCAACACCACCTTGGAAAAAACCCTGCTTGCAGCAACCATGTTTGGCGTGACCACCCCATGTGTTGAAACGGGCCGAAATATCCTTGAACAATCGGGCAGCGAAGTCTTGGTTTTTCATGCCACCGGAACAGGTGGCTTAACCATGGAATCATTCATTCGAGATGGCATGATCAAAGGTGTATTGGATATCACCACCACGGAGCTTGCAGATGAATTGGTGGGCGGGATATTGAGCGCAGGGAGTGATAGACTAACCGCAGCAGCAATCATGGGCATTCCCCAGATAATTTCGGTCGGGGCATTAGATATGGTGAACTTCGGCACCTTGGATACGGTACCCGAAAAATTCCGCAAGCGCAGGTTTCACTCCCACAATTCAAATGTCACACTTATGCGCACCACACCCGAGGAAAATGATTTACTTGGTAAAGAAATCGCTTTGAAGGCAAGTGCTGCAAAAGGGCCCACTGCGATTATTTTCCCGTTGGGTGGAATCTCGGCATTGGATGCCCCAGGCCAACCGTTCTGGTGGCCCGAAGCCAATCAAGCATTGAGGAAAGGCCTGCAATCATGCTTGAGCCCGAATGTGGAATATATCGAGATGAATTTACACATCAACGATCCCGCGTTTGGCGAAGCTTGCGCCCAAAAGCTGAAAAGTTATTTGTAAGGATTAATGCAAAAACTGGGACGCGTTTATTCAGGAGACTTGGTATTCTTCTTTTCGTTTTCTTCGATGGTCTTTATTTTCTCTTGAACAAACTCCGTACCCTTGCCAATGTCAGCGGTGATTTTTTTGGTATTAAAATCTATGTTCAGGTTGCGATTTCCATCAGTGGAAATATTGGCTTTAACCATGTACCAACCCTGGAAATACCCGACAGTTGCAAATGTAATTACACAAAAAGCTGCAAGTGCTAAAAGATTACGCATGATTTATCGCCTCTAAAAAGTCAAAGTCAACAAATTAAAACCAAGCACCAACACTAACTTATTACCGATTTTTACCAAAGGCACACCCCGCATACCAGACCACTTTTCAAATCAAAAGCAAACACCCCAGTTTCACTCAATGCACTATTTTTACCCCTTGCAAACTTAACTGTATTGACCTTGCCCGAACAGGTTTCGTAAAACCAAACAGTGCTGATTATAAAGCACTACAGATATGAAACTTGCTCAAGATTACTGGGAACGCATGGCTAAGGATATAAACGACGATCAAGCTAGAATCAAATTGATCGCCTACGCTCTGATCATCGGTTCAGGATTATTGCACCTGGTCTACCTGCTTTTCTTCTGCCCATTAAATCTTGCCCCTGATGAAGCCCATTATTGGGATTGGTCACGCCATCTGGATTGGAGTTACTACAGCAAAGGCCCAATGGTTTCGTGGCTTATCCGCATGGGTCGTGAAGTTTTTGGCCCCCTTAGTATTGCTCTTTGTGGATCCGAAATGCCCGCAGTAAGGTTTCCCGCAGTGATATGTGGCACCCTGCTTATCTGGGGTATTTTTGTACTAACCTTGAAAGCAACTTCGAATGCACGAGCGGCCCTTGGCGCAGTGATCATTGCAATTTCCCTGCCACCGATTGCTGCCGCCTCATCGTTGATTACAATCGATGCCCCTTACACGTGTGCCTGGATATGGTCTCTGGTGTTTGGTTACATGGCATTATTTGAGGATAAAAGCTGGGCTTGGTTTGCTGCGGGTGCAACTGTTGGATTTGGTATCCTTGCTAAATACACAATGATTTTATGGATAGGATCACTGGCGTTCTTTTTTCTTTTCACGCCACAATATCGCATTTATTTCTTTAAACCGGGACCATGGATACTCGGATGCACTGCAGCTTTTTTCTCTCTTCCCATCCTCATTTGGAATATCCAAAACAACTGGGTTTCTTTTCACCATGTCAGTGCATTGGCGGGCATGCATCAGGGGCCAAGAATTCAGTGGATGGGCCCCCTGACTTATCTCGGGCAGCAATTTGGCCTGCTTTTAGGTTATTGGTTTATTCTTTGGGCTTGGGCCATGTGGCATTTCAGGCCTTGGCTCCAAGAAAATGCAGTTAAGCAATATCTATGGTGGATGTCCGCAATCACCTTTCTGGTATTTTTTGGATTCAGTCCAAAAACGGGGGGTGGAGAAATGAACTGGCCTGTTACAGCTTATCTTTCAGGACTGGTACTCATTGTTTTTCAGATGCAGGAAATCCTGGAAGGACAAAATCGCTTTCTGGTAAACTGCTGCAAATTTTTTGTCCCCACATTCATGGCTCTTGGTCTTGCGATCTCTATTTTCATGCACCAAAGCGAATGGATCAGACCGCTCTTTTTACTGGTCGCTGAAAATCCCTCCAAGGCGAACCCTTTCCCTCTTCGAAAATTTGATCCGACTTGCAGACTGCGCGGTTGGATTTCTGTCGCCAAGGAAATCGATAAATTACGCGCCGACATCACATCCTCCACAGGTAGAGAACCCGTTCTTGCCGGAGGCAGTTGGAATGTCCCGGGCGAAGTTGGATTTTATTGTACCGGACACCCACAGGCTTACTCCATCGGTTTGGTCAATGGTGATAGACACAGCCAGTATGATCTTTGGCATAATCCAATCGACCATCCTGGAGATTTCCTGGGAAAAGATTTTCTAGTCATAGGGATTGTTTCACCAAAGGCGAGAAAAGCTTTTGAAAGTGTCGAGGAATTGCCTTCGTTTTGGTATTACGAGAATGGCCAGCCGATCAGCGTATGGCAATTTCAATTTTGCAAAGGCTTTAAAGGGTTCAAGATTGAAGGAAGTCCGGGGCATTTCTAAAAACGCCTGATAAGACTTACCAACCTGCACACATTATCTTCAACTTATTTGATGAATAGGCTTAAGATTGGGTTGTAAAAAACCGAATAAAGAGGTATACGCACCTCGCGATTACTACGAGGTGTTCATTAATTCCCAAGGTGTTTAGATGGGTATTTCGAAAAGCCGTATTGTTTGTTCTCATTGCGGGAAGAGCTGGGATGTTCCCAAATCCAACACCGTATTTGAAAAGCAAAGGCAGGAATCATGCCCCTGCCCCCAATGTGGGTCTTATACCCTTTCGTATCAAGAAAAGATGATCAAAAGAATACTGCTTGAAAAAGGTGTTGGGGAAAAACCTTTAGCCAGTGCTTCCTAAAAACAAAAATGTGGATTGTTAAAACCAAAGACCCCAGAAGAGATACCTTCTGGGGTCTTAATTTTTAAGCTGCTTAGACGGGCAGCCCGTCAGCCGCCTTAAAGCAGACTTACCTGGATCTTTTTACACATTACGAACACCTCCCTTTCAATAGAACTTTCCCTTATCCGGGCTAAACCCAGTTGCCCTGACTCGGGACTTCTGTAAATCGCACCACGCTAGCACGATCCATTTCCGCCAATGAACTTGGTTCATCAACGGAGATACTTTATTAATAACACCCAAGATTGGGTTTTGACAAGTTATGTTGGAATAATTTCGGAAAATGTTTTTATCCAACAAAAACTGATCTAGCAAAGTTTTGCCCTCAGAGAACACAATAAGCCGGGGATCAATCTTTCGTAGCCATGAGGTGACAGGCATGTGGCAGTCTATTGCGTTAATAGCTTTTATGACAACCGGACAGCAGGCAGTTGCGCCGCTTGAGTTTTTAAATATTCGTGCACCCATGGGAATCTATGGTGCCAACAGGCCTGATGCCAAGAAATACCATACCGGCGACAACTTCATCCTAGCGTTTGATATCAACGGGCTGAAGATTGACGCAATAGGTCAGGCGTTTTACAGCCTTGCGGGTGAACTCTTCAACAAAGATGGTAAAAGCATAATAAAAACTGCGCCCAAGGAGACTCCAGCTTTTAATCCTTTGGGGGGTTCCCGATTACCTGCATATGCGGCCGTACCCATAAGCTTGGAAATGCCTGCGGGTACATACACATACAAATTAATCCTGACAGACCTGACCGATAAAAGAACTGCGATGCTAACCCAATCTTTCGAGGTTTTACCTAAATCCCTCGGATTTGTTTTATGGCACCTAACCTATGAAAATAATTTCCCCGCCCCTCCGGTAGGCGTGCCAGGCCAGGAATTTATTCTCCGGTTTTGTGTAACCGGTTTTGAAGCTGATGCCCAAACCAGAAAGCCAAATCTCTCCTTTACCGTGCGTATCCTTGATGAGGCGGGAGTTCCAACCTTATCAAAACCATTTACAGGAGAAGTCAAAGATGCCCCTGAAGAATTCAAGGACATTTTCCCCATTTCTGTACCCATTCGACCCAACAGGCCAGGCAGGTTTACGATCCAAGTTTCTGTTACTGACAACCTGACCAGAACCAAAACCACCATCAAGCAGGAAACACCTTTTCTCGTTCTCGAACCTAAATAGTTATTCTCTTTGCCAATAGTTCTTTACAATGATAAGGGAGGGCCTTTCGCCTTCCCTTATTGTTTGTACTTTGAATATCCATTGGAGTTTTTCATAATGTCAGATTTAGAAAACCGTATCGCACAATTTCAAAAGATGGCCAACGATGACCCGGATAATGAATTGGGCCATTATCGTTTGGGCCAGCTCTACATGGAAAACAAACAATTCGAGGAAGCAGTTGCTTCCTTCAACCGAACCTTGGTCCTCAGCCCACAATTCTCCAAGGTTTTCCAACTTCTGGGTAGCTCTCTTCTCTCCCTGGATAAAAAATCCGAGGCAGTGACCACCCTGCAAAAAGGGTTCCAGATTGCTGATGAACGTGGCGACAACATGCCCCGGGACGAAATGGCTCGCATGCTCAAAGAATTGGGGGAACCTGTTCCTGAATCAAAAAAACCAGTTGCTCCAATTAACACGGGCCCGGCCGATGCCATGGGCAACATGCACTGCACCCGACCTGGTTGCATGGTGGGTTCAAGGGCCAGAAAACTTCCCGCTCCACCATTAAACGATGAACTTGGCAAACGAATCTTTGAAGCCATCTGCGCAGATTGCTGGAACGATTGGGTTCGAAATTACAGCATCAAGGTTATCAATGAGCTCAGGCTTGATCTAAGTTCTGAACGCGGACAATCCGAATACGACAAATACATGCATGAATTTCTCGGCCTAACCCAAGAATAATCATGGATAACCTTGGTTTAGAATATCTGATACGCTACGGTAAAGCCGGGGAATTCGGGAGGTTTCGCGCCCAGAAACCTCTGCAACTTTTCAAGGGCGACCTCGTGATCATCGAAACTCACAGGGGCCAGGAAACAGGTGAGATTCTTTCCCCCTCGACACCCATGATTGCGAAGTTCCTGCCCAATACCACCGTGGGTAAACTTTACGGAACACTCACCGCCCAGGATGATTCGCAAATCCAATCGAACCATTCAAAATCTTCACACATCGTTGAAGCCGCCAAGAATATCTCCCTGGTCCTGGCTTTGCAGGTTTCGATTCTTGATGTCGAATTATTATTCGATGGCAAACATGCAGTTCTTCATCTTGCAACAAGCCCGAAAACAGATGTTCGAGATTTAGTTTCAAAGTTATCCCAAGATTTTGACCTGCATATCTATGTGGAAAACATTTCCCAACAAGAGGAAAATGCAGGATCCTGCGGTTCGGGCAATTGCGGCTCGAAAGAAGGCGGCTGCGGATCCTGCAGCAGTGGTGGGTGTGGATCTTGCGCTACTGGCAAACAAAAAAAGCCTGCGTTGGAAGCCAATGCCTCACAACGCAAGCCTTTAATTTAGCCAACTTATTTACGCTTACTTCAACCCTGCAGCAGAACGCAATGCTGCAGCCTTATCGGTTTTTTCCCAGGTGAAGTTTGCATGCTCACGACCAAAGTGGCCATTTCGCGCTGATTCCTTGTATATGGGCCTGCGCAGATTCAGCGTTTCGATAATCCCCTTTGGCGTTAACTGGAAGGTCTTGCTGATAAGAGAAGCAATCTTATCATCGGTCAAACCATGCTTGGCCGTACCAAAGGTGCTAACCCAGATATTTATCGGATCAGGGTAACCAATCGCATAGGAAAGCTGAACTTCGCACTTCGAAGCAAGGCCTGCTTTGACAACATTCTTGGCAATATACCGGCACATGTAAGCTGCAGAACGATCAACCTTGGTTGGGTCTTTGCCACTGAATGCACCACCACCATGTCGCCCCATGCCGCCGTAGGTGTCTACAATGATTTTCCTACCAGTGAGCCCGCAATCTCCGTGAGGGCCACCTTCAAGAAAAATGCCAGTAGGATTGATATGAACCAAAATAACATCGTTGGGATATTTTTTCCCCGACTCACCAACTGGTACGAAGTGGAACTTGGATTTACCATCAACCAAATCGGGGCGTTCTGCCCTCAAGGTTGGGATGATCAAAGTATTTAGAATTTCTTCACGGGCCTTATCAGAGAAAACTTTCTTCTTCTTTTTCACCTCGACAACACTTTCATCATGCTGGGTGGAAAGCACAACGGTATGAATTCGATTTGGGGTGCCATCGGGCTTGTATTCGATGGTGACCTGGCTCTTGGCATCAGGTCTGACAAACTTCAGCTTGCCACTTTCTCTAAGTTTTGCATGATTTTCGACAAGGCGATGTGCCAGAAAAATGGGGAGGGGCATCAACGATTTGGTTTCTTCACATGCAAAACCAAACATCATACCCTGATCGCCCGCGCCGCCACCATCCACACCAACCGAGATATCAGGCGATTGCGAATGCAATTTGCATTCGATCTGGCAGGTATCTGCCGCAAAGCCAATCGTTGGATCAACATAGCCGATTTCTCGAATAATACCCCTCACAAGCTTATCCACAACCGTCCTGGTAAGTGGTGCTGTGGTGGTTATTTCACCTGCCACACAAACATAATCTGTTGTAACAAGGGTTTCACATGCTACCCTACTCTTGGGATCATGCTGCAAGCAGAAGTCCAAAATGGTATCACTGATTTGGTCGGCAACCTTGTCAGGATGCCCCATAGAAACGGATTCACTGGTAAAGAGATAATTCTGGTTCACAATCTTCCTCGTTTTGTTAAACAATCCTGTTCCGTCACGGTGTCGAGATTATAAGAAAAGAGTGGGTATAAAACCAATATCAGAGTTACAGAAAAAAGGCTTTTATGAAAAATCCCCAACCACTAGTCCTGATCAATGCCGTTGGTCTAACCCCAAAACTACTCAAATTCGCACCAAAACTGCAACAAATTGCATTAAATGGCTGGGTGCGCCCCTTGAAAGAATCGCTCCCCGCTGTCACTGCAACCTGTCAGGCGACCATCCTTACCGGAAAAGAGCCTTCTGTCCATGGAATAGTTGGAAATGGCTGGTTTTTTCGCGACACTGCAGAAGTTCGCTTTTGGCAACAATCCAACCATCTCATCCAAGCCGAGCCCATCTACAAAACCGCCTCGCGACTTGCCCAAGCTCAGGGCTCCTCCTTCAAATGCGCCAAGATGTTCTGGTGGTTTAACCAAGGCGCTGATGTTAATATCAGCGTTACCCCCAAGCCCTATTATGGCGCAGATGGCAACAAGGCCTTCGGCATTTCAGGATCATCACAAGAACTAACCACGGGATTGGAAAAAAAGCTGGGAGCCTTCCCCTTCCCATCATTCTGGGGACCGATGGCAGGGCTGCCATGTACAAGCTGGATAGCCCAGGCAACTGCAGAAATCATAACGCAAGAAACCCCCAATCTAACCCTCGCTTACCTACCCCACCTTGATTACGACCCGCAACGCTTTGGGCCCGCAGGTTCAGATATGCCAAAATTAACAAGGGAATTGGATCAGGCTTGCGAGCCGATTTTAGATGCGGCCAAAGCCAAAGGTGCCCGAGTTTGGATCGTAAGCGAATACGGGCATTGCAATGTGCAAAGTGCCATAGAGCCCAACAAGGTGCTTAGGAAGCATGGCTTTCTAGTATGCAGAGACGGCCCCTTTGGTGAGACCATTGATTTTTTTGCCAGCAGGGCATTTGCTGTTTGTGATCATCAACTGGCACACATCTACATCAAGGATGCCAAAGATATTCCCAAAGTTCGGGCGATTCTTGAAGAAACACCGGGCATCAAAATCATTCTCGATGAGGAAGGAAAGAAAAGCATGGGGCTTGCTCATCAGCGTTCAGGCGAACTTGTTGCACTCTCGGAAAACAACAAATGGTTTGCCTACCCTTATTGGCTTGATGAAAGCAGGGCTCCAGATTTCGCCCGCACCGTTGATATCCACCGAAAACCAGGCTACGACCCTTGCGAATTGTTCTTCGATCCCAATTTACTTTTCCCCAAACTTAAAGTGATCAGAAAACTTGTGGGCAAAAAGCTTGGGTTCCGAACCCTGATGGATGTCATCCCATTGGATCACTCTTTGGTGAAGGGAAGCCATGGCTTGGTTTGCGACAACGATGAGGATTGCGCTTTGTTGGCAGGAGATGGCCCTGCCCCACCTTTGGGAAAAATGCCCATGACTAATGTGCATGGGCTTATGATGAATGCTTTGGGATTTACAGAACAAGCCTGATGTTGATCATGCTTCGGGCTCGATAACCAGATCTTCTTCAGCTTCAGGATTCGTTACTTTTATAGGGAAAGGCAATGGCTCAAGCGCTTTCAAGCCTATATCGGTTCGATATTGCATGCCACTAAACTTGATCAAGTTCACAGCTTCATAGGCTTTGGCCCTCGCAGCAATCATATCATCACCCAAGGCTGTAACGCTCAAAACCCGACCACCATCGGTGACGATATTTCTTGAATCAAACCTGGTTCCGCCATGAAAGACTTGGACATCCTTCAGCTTGGAAGCTTCGTGCAGCCCGGTAATGGTATGATTCTTATCAACAGTTCCCGGATAACCCTTAGCAGCGAGAACCACACAAACAGCGGGTCTGGGATCCCAGGCGATCTTACCTTCAAATTCATCAAGTCTATTTTCTACTGCAGCTTCGAGCAGGTCCAATAGATCGGTTTGCAGGCGCATCATCAGGGGCTGGGTTTCTGGATCGCCCATCCTGCAGTTAAATTCAAGCACCCGCGCGCCCTGCGAAGTAACCATGATTCCTGCATAAAGAATTCCCTGAAAAGGCATTCTTCTTCGCTTCATCGCATGAACGGTCGGAACCAAAACTTCCGTATCAATCTGATCAAGTATTTCCTTCGTGCCCAAGGGTGCTGGGCAATACGCACCCATACCGCCGGTATTTGGCCCGAGGTCATTATCGAAAATTGCCTTATGATCCTGACAGGGCTCAAGCGGGATGATGGTTCTTCCC
>RFZJ01000191.1 GCA_009920765.1 Planctomycetota bacterium
TCATGCATTCCTCATTGTAGAATTACTTTTGTGTATAAGGACAATATCCACGCAATGCGCCTATTGCGCAAGCTTTGACTTTTTTGTTTTGAAAGGTTCCTACTATGAAATTTATTCCTTTCCTCTTCGCCTTGGTTCTTCCATTTCAAACAGAGGGTATTGAAGACCTCCTTAAAGTTGATCAGGCCCTGCGAGGCAAAGACTTTGCAAAAGCAGTCAAGCTTGCTGATGAAGCCATCGCAAAAAGCCCCAAGAACGAAAGACTGTATTACCTTCGAGGCTTGGCCAATTCAGGCTTGCGTGATTATGCTTCCGCCCTCAAGGATTTTGATAATTCCCTAAAAGCCAACCCCAAATTCTATAATGCCCTCGATCAAAGGGGTAGCGCCAACTTTCGATTGGGAAAAATGAAGGAAGCAGGTGCTGATTTCGATGAATACATCAAGCTTGTTCCTGATGAATACCCAGGGCATTGGCGCAGAGGCATCGTTCTTTATTATCTTGGCCGGTTCAAGGAAGGTAAGGAGCAATTTGAATCTTATCAAAAAGTGGAAAGTAATGACGTGGAGAATGGTGTATGGCATTACCTTTGTTTTGCTCGTGCAGAAACCCGCGAAAAAGCCCGTGCTGCAATGCTTCCCATCCAGGGCGATCGCAGGGTTCCGATGACTGAAGTCTATTCCATGTTCCAGGGAAAGTTTGCTCCCGAGAAAATTCTCGAGGTTGCCGCCAATGCACCTGCGGACCAGGAAAAAATCGCACCCTTCTATGCCCATCTTTATCTTGGGCTTTATTATGAATCAATGGATGATAAGAAAAAAGCTGCTGAGCATATGGAAAAGGCCGCCAAGCTTGGGCCTTTGGACCATTACATGGGCGATGTTGCCAGGGTGCATTGGGATATTCTGAAAAAGGCCAAGGATCGCTAATCAGGATGGTTACGCAATCAATGATTCCTCCACTGGATGACCTGGTGGAGAAACACATGCACAGGGATGTTCCTTCACTTAAAACAGGCCAGACTGTTTTTGAGGCACTTGCAGCTATTCGCAATTCCCCGCCTTTTTCCTCCAGAATCATTTACTTTTATGTTGTGGACGAACTGGGGAAACTTAAGGGAATCATGGCTACCCGCTCGCTTCTTCTAAGTTCCCCCGAAAAACTCATCGATGAATTGATGGTGAAAAGGCCCGTTGCTATTCCCAGCTTTGCCACCATCTTTGATGCATGCGAATTTTTTACCATGTACAAGTTCCTTGCTTTTCCGGTGGTCGATGAACAGGGTTTTCTAGTGGGTATGCTTGATATCCGAACTTATAATGCAGAAATAAGCAGCCTGAACGAGGATCTTTCCCAAGGGCTTCCCAAGCAA
Organism: Planctomycetota bacterium; assembly: GCA_009920765.1. Taxonomy (GTDB): domain Bacteria; phylum Planctomycetota; class Planctomycetia; order Gemmatales; family Gemmataceae; genus UBA969. The sequence goes on from RFZJ01000191.1 coordinate 1,373, forward strand.
ACCTACGATGATCTTTTTCAACTTATCGGCGTTCATTGGGAAGAGGCTAAAAGTTCCGGAATTTGGTCGGGGTTTTCTGTTCGCTTTCCCTGGCTGGTTTGTAATGTTGCGGGAGGATTGGTTGCAGCATTCTTGCTTGGCTTGTTTGAGTATGAACTTGAGGAATTCGTTGTGCTCGCACTCTTTATTCCTGTCGTGCTTGCCCTTGCAGAAAGTGTTGCCATTCAGTCCGTAAGTATTTCCCTTCAATCCATGCACAAGGATGGCATAACTTGGAGCAAGCTTTTTACCAAGCTTTATCGGGAGGGGTTGACTGGGTTTGCTTTGGGTTTGGGTACTGCGTTGTTAGTGGTGGCCTATTCTTACCTGCGATTTTGGGATACTCCCCTTACTGCTACATTGCTTGTAGGCATCACGGGTGGAGTGACACTTGCTGCTGCTGCGGGGCAGGGCGTGCCTAATGTCTTGAAAATTCTGAAGATGAATCCGCAGGTAGCCGCAGGCCCTATTGCCCTTGTATGTGCAGATATGGCAGCTTTGGTGTTTTACCTTCTTTCAGCAAGATTTTTCTTTGGTTAGTAAACGGGGAGAGACTTAATAAAGCCGCGTTCATAGAATGATATTGGTAGAAATGCGCTCGTAGCTCAGGGGATAGAGCATCGGTTTCCTAAATCGAGGGTCGTAGGTTCAATTCCTACCGGGCGCACTTCTCTTTTTCTCGGAAAAATACCTTTAACTTCTGAATTATCAACACTTTGCGAAATTGAAATATTTTTAATTTCAGTTTCTTGTAGACTCTCTAGATATCCCAAAGCATTTAATTTTTGGGCGACTTCTTGGTGGCCTTTTATCAGTATTGTTGATTCCCTAGGTCTGTTTGTTGCATTCTTATTAATTAATTGAAGTGTGGTTGTTGCGATGGATTTTGAGTAATAACTTGCCCTTTAGCATTCATGTAACCAAATCATTGTACTTGGCCAAGCAATGGTTGTGGGCCATTGCATTTGTGGTAGATCAACAATCAACATCAATTAGTTGCAATCCAAATTAGAACAGTGATTTTATCACCAGCTATTTGAATAATTCGCGTGGATGTTTTGCTGATGGACAATGCATGTAAACTGTTTAGCATAAATAAGTTGATTTATTCTGCTTGTTGAGATATTCCATGAAAAGTTTTTCTGAATTCTTGATATTGTTTATGGCATTGGTCCTCAGCGTAGCAAGAATTCCAATTCGGTTAGATTTGCAGCAGATTAGAAGCGTTGCGAAGGATGCGGAACAGGCTTCCAGATGTACATTAAAGTTGGTCATCTTGATTCAATCACGGGTGATGAAATCAAGGTGGGGATGTGAATGTTGCTGGCGCCAAAGCAACACAGGTCATTAGCATAGATTAAAAAATCTTTGGGGCCGGTTTGCAACATATGCCGTAAATATGGCGCCAAATACATGCAACACCAAGTTGCAATGGATGATACTTTTATGGTGTTATATCATTCCCGAAAAAGTATTATCAAACAAATGCGCCTTCACTGAGTGTCGGGTCGCCAGCGAAAAACTGGTCAAGCAGGTTCAGGTTGGTGCCATCAAACACCTTCACATGGGGGCCACCACCCTTGCCCGCTGCAACCACCAAATCAAGTTTTCCATCCAAATTATAATCCTGCAAGGCAACCATGACACCACCCATGAAGGCAGAATCGAATGCAAAGAACTCGTTGCGAACCTGCATGGTGTTGCCATCAAAAACCTTTACAACAGGTCCGCCACCTGCGCCCGCTCCAACCACGATTTCCTGGGCATTGTCGCCACCAAGGTCACCTGCCGCAATGGATACACCACCGGTAAAGCCCGGATCAAATGCGAAGAAGGAACGAAGCAGCGTACCATCGGTGCTGAACACCTTCACATGGGGGCCACCGCCCGCACCTGCGCCCACAACCAGTTCCTTGATGCCATTGCCATCAATATCTACAAATGCAACACTGGTGCCACCACGGAAGTTAACATCAAAGGCAAAGAAGGAAAGCATCTCGCTGCCATCTGCTCGTAAAAGCTTCACATGGGGGCCACCACCAATACCAGCACCCACCAGGAATTCGGAAATTCCATCGCCATCAATGTCGGCAGCGTCCATCGAAACACCACCCCTGAAGGCATTGTCAAACACTTGAATTTGCCTCTGGCTCTTGCCTGATAACAAGTCCAGAATGCTAAGCACAGGGTCTCCATTTTGTGGTGGTGCGGTCACAATGCTGTAGGTGTTGGAACTATCTGTGACAGCAAGCCTTGCCCTGGTACCGTTGGAAAAATTACCCGTGATGGTGCGCCTGGTTCCATCGGAATTGAGGATGGAAATGGTGTTTCCGCTGGTCACCACCGCCGTGGTAGGAAGATTGGGACTGGTGCTTCCTCCACCCGATCCCC
>RFZJ01000192.1 GCA_009920765.1 Planctomycetota bacterium
ACCCCACCAAAGCCATGAAAACTCTTGGCTGGAAACCAGATGTTTCTTTCCCACAACTCGTTACCATGATGGTCGATGCAGATTTGAAACTGCACGCACAAACCAACAAGGAAAACCTATCTAAAGTAGCGTGATTCATGATCTGTAACTTTAGCAGACGATCAGGAATTGAGGCCCTTGCGGGCAAAATCAGGAATGGCGTTAGAATAGAACTCGATGATATCCGGGCTATCAGCCCGGTTATCATAACCAAATCAAACTCTGTTTCTTCAGCAATAAAAGAAAAAAAAACACTCAAGCAAGCTACTATTAAAATCATTAAGCTTCCATGGCTCTTCTTAAAGTCTAAGATCGAAGCCCTTATTGAATTTAAATTACAAGCACTAAACCAAGAAATCCTAGATTTAAACAAGCGAATCCAAACACTCGAAACCAATAACCCTCCCCAGAATTTGATCCATAGAAATAAATCCTGGAACTCCTCGGACCAGAATATTTAAAATGCGATTAATCATCGATGGACAACCCCTTCAAAATGCACATTCCCGCGATAGCGGCATAGGCAGATACACCAACAACTTTCTCAACGCCATTTCCAATCTTCCAGGCAACCACGAAATCTCTCTCGCTCTTCGCACTGATTTACTACCTTGGGCTTGTTCTAATCCTAATATAAAACTTCTCTTTTACACCCCAGCATCATCCAACCCCTCCGGCCTCAATTCAGAACATATGAAATGCGAACATCATTACGCAAATTGGATCACCAGTTTTTCGCCAGATGCCTACATCAACACCGACAACATGAACCCATGGTTTTTAGTGCCCCGATTCGGCCCGAATAAGCCCATTACAGCTAGCATCTATTACGACCTTATACCCCTGCTCTTTCCAGATATTTATCTCTATGATGTTAATGCGGTAAATTTTCACGCCATAAGGCTGCGTTCGCTCATCAAAAACGACTTGATCCTCTCAATCTCTGATCAATCCTCAAAAGATCTCGAACTTTTATTTCCACAAAGCAAAAACAAACTAGTCACCATTCATGGCGCAATGGATCACTATTTCGCTGCGGAAAACAACCAGCCATCTTCTTCCACTTGGAACAACTTAAAAACCAAACTAAACCTCGATAAACCTTACTTCTTTCATGTGGGAAGGTGGGAACCTAGAAAAAATCTAGAAGGTGCCATCGAAGCGTTTGGCTGCTTTAATCTCAAGCACCCAGGCCAATTTAACCTTGTTCTTAATTGCACCCTTAAACCTGAACAAGACGCTATTCTCAGGCAACTATCAACCCAATTCAAAGTCGAAAACCAAATCCGTTTTACAGGCAGAACCAACGATGAAGAACTAAAACTGCTTTACCAAAATGCACGACTTTTGTTCTTCCCATCGTTCTACGAAGGCTTGGGCTTGCCCATCTTGGAATCCTTGGCCTCAGGCACCCCCGTTGCAGTTTCCAACACATCGTCCATGCCCGAGTTCGCAGGCCCCGATGCAGGTTTATTCGATCCTTCTAATCCAGAAGACATGGCGCAATGCCTCGAAAAAATGCTGGCAATTCCAAAAGAGCAATTGTGCGGGAGTGGCAAAAATTTCGCCCGATCCTTTTCTTGGGCCAATACCGCATCCAATGCCCTAAACGCAATCCAATCATTACTGCAGCAATCACCTAAAAAATCTTCAAAATCCTGCTGCCTCATGAGGCTTTGGCCCATCCTCCAACCAGCCGACAACAATCTTGTGCTGGAAACCATCAAGCAATTGCAAAACGAATTCACTGTCCAGCATTTTGTTTCAGAATCAGAAATCTATTTCGATGCTAAGGTTGCTAATCAGGCTCCTATTCATTCCATCCAAAATATTGATTCTTTTTTACAGGAAGACCCAGCAATGGTGCTTATCTGCTGGCCCAGATCCCAGGGTGAACTTGAACTTGCCAAAAGATTTGAATGTAAAGAAAAGCTTTTGGTAATTGACGAAGTGAATAAAAACTTTTTCTGTTCAGGAAAAACCTTTGAACACAGAAATAAATTAGCAGATGAAAACTTCACTAACTTTTCAATGGTTTTTGAAACCTTCGTAAGGGCCAAAGGCCAAAAAGTGGTCGAACACTTAATAGTTTAACAATCGAATCCATGATCTATTATGATTATAACAAAGGATCAAAATGAAAAAGCTCACCCCGACTTCCATAAAAAATATAGCAAAAAAAATACTTGGTATCCCAGTCGAACCCAATAATAAATCAACCCTTACTCAGGCTAAAGACTGCTTTCGTTTGATGTTGGATCGAAATATGACACCGGAAGAAATCACCTACTGGGAAAGCCGGTGTAAAGAATTAACAAAGGATCAGCTCATCGAAATAATTTATAAAAGCAAAGAACGAAGAATAAAAAGATCTCCTAAGAAAGTGAAAATCCATGATTTTTATCTTTTTGCCAGCGAAGATGATTGGGTAATAGGCTCTAGAATTGCCAATCTTAATGAATATGAACCACAAATAATTGAACAATTCAAAATATATTGTAAAGAAGGCATGAATGTATTGGATATAGGAGCAAATATTGGCGTATACACGATGCTAGCTGCAAAAATTGTTGGCCCCAAAGGTAAAGTTTTCGCCTATGAACCCTACCCTAACAACTGCACCTTGATTAGAAAAAGCCTTATAGAAAATCAATTCAAAAATGTCACGCTGTTCCAGAACGCTGTGTCCAAAGAAGACGAATTTATTTTTTTGGATTCAGAACCAGGTGGCAGCAATTGCATGTCGATCAAACCAGATTCCAATTATGTACCAGAGTTAATCGTTCAATCAGTAACAGTTGATGACACAATTCCAAAAGAAACCAAGATCGACCTGATCAAAATCGACATTGAAGGATTTGAGGGAATTGCAATTCAAGGAATGATGAAAACTCTAAACAACAATCGCCCTGTAATTTTTATGGAATTTTTCCCTGGTATGTTAGAAAAATTCTCGAAGATCAATCCCTTGTCTTACTTGAAAACATTTCAATCCCTAGGTTATGAATTCAAGGTTATCCCCTTACCACACGATAATAAGAAATCCTTCACAACAAAATCTGCCGAAGAAGTTTTAACCTCCATGGGATCATCATTCATGGTGGATATTGTTGCGACACCTAATAATTAAAAACAAGAAATAAAACACAAACAAAACCTAAATTTTAACTTTGGTAATCGTTGTAAAAAGCAATACATTTCTCGATAGATCAACTGCTACAAACGCAACAAATACCAAAACAATGATTTCTACTGGTCAACCGTCCAATTGGGAAAATTATTTGAGCGATGAGACGGAATCTATATTTAAAAAACACGCTTTTATGAGCTAATTAAAAGTTTGGGCTACGATTGATTATTGATAGACATTGCAAGGTATTATTTTAACAAAATCAATTTTTGTTGGGAATT
>RFZJ01000193.1 GCA_009920765.1 Planctomycetota bacterium
GTGAAATTTTATAAAAGAGATTTTGTACAAATGTACACTTCTAGTGTAAGTATCGATCTTGAATGGCTGTTACGGAGAAGTCTTTTTCCCTTAGGGCAGCGCATGCTTCTACCGCAGCCTGAGCTGCCGCCATCGTTGTTATGCATGTAACTCCGTGAGAGACCGCAGCAGATCTTATTTTACCTTCGTCTGTCCGCGAGCCCCTTCCAACAGGAGTGTTAAGTATCAATGCAATTTGCCCATTTTTCATCAAGTCAATAAGGTTGGGTCTGCCTTCCTGTAATTTTGAAATTTCTTCAACAGGGAGGTTTGCTTTTTTAATTACCTGCGCCGTTCCACGGGTGGCAATCAATTGATAGCCAAGTTTGTGAAGTTTTTTAGCAATGTATGAGATATCGCTTTTATCACGATCCGAGACTGACAAAAACACTTTACCTTTCAAGGGTAAAGCGCTACTTGCTGCAAGCTGACTTTTGGCAAAGGCCATAGGGAAGGAGTCATCGATCCCCATAACTTCTCCCGTTGATCGCATTTCAGGACCAAGAATAATATCGACTCCAGGAAATTTATTGAATGGGAATACGCTTTCTTTAACGGAATAATGTTTAGGAGTTATTTCTTTTGCGAAGTATAATTCTGAAAGAGTTTTTCCCACCATGACCAATGATGCTAATTTGGCCATTGGGATTCCTATTGCCTTTGATACGAAAGGAATAGTCCTACTTGCTCGAGGATTTACCTCAAGAACAAAAATTTCAACAGGTAGGTTGCCTTCATTGCTTGTATTTGGTATCAGTTTTGATTGTTTATCTGAATCTTCTGAATGATCAATTTTTAAGCCAGTTATTGCGAATTGAACATTCATTAGTCCTCGGACATTCAATTCTTTGGCCATTGCTTTTGTTTGTCTTTTAATTTCGTCGACCACATAAGTTGGCAAACTGTGTGGGGGAAGTACGCTTGCGGAGTCACCGGAATGAATTCCTGCTTCTTCTATATGCTGCATGACCCCACCCACCGTGGAATCAGTTCCATCAGAGATACAATCAACATCTGCTTCGATTGCAGATTCGAGAAATTTGTCCAAAAGAATGGGTTTTCCCGGCGAAACTTCCATTGCCTTGGTTACATAGCGAATCAATGATGGTTCATCATAAACGATTTCCATACCGCGGCCACCAAGCACATAACTTGGCCTTACTAGAATCGGGTACCCAACCCTTCTGGCAACATGAATGGCTTCTTGAAGATCATTGGTGATTCCGTTGGGTGGTTGTTTGAGGCCAAGCCTGTTTACGAGGTCTTGGAATCTTTCGCGGTCTTCTGCGATATCAATGCTTTCTACACTTGTTCCAATAATCGGAGCGCCCGCTGATTCCAAGGCTTTTGCGAGATTTAAAGGGGTCTGCCCACCAAATTGAACGATAAGTCCTTTAGGGTCCATTTTTTCGCAAATATTAAGAACATCTTCAGCAGTTAAAGGCTCAAAAAAAAGATGGTCGCTGGTGTCGTAATCAGTTGATACGGTCTCAGGATTAGAATTAACCATGATGGTTTCGTATCCTGCTTCTCGTAATGCAAAAGCAGCATGGCAGCAGCAATAATCAAATTCGATTCCTTGGCCAATGCGGTTGGGACCTCCGCCTAAAATCATGATTCTTTCTTTTCCTGTGGATGGGACAGTTTCATCTTCAAATGAAGTTTGCCCAGTAATTTCATTTACAACCGAGGATTCGTAGGTGGAATAATAATAAGGCGTGTAGGCTTCGAATTCTGCTGCGCAAGTATCTACCCGTTTAAATACAGGTAGAATTCCCATGGCTTTTCTTGCTCTCCGGATTTCCATTTCGCTTGTGAGCCAGATGGCTGCAAGTTGCCTGTCAGAAAAACCATGCTGTTTTGCTTCTAGCATATCAGCATAATTTACCCCAGTGATGTTTTTTAATGAACGAAGTTTTATTTCTTGTTTTATAATATCGTGAATGTTGTTAAGAAACCAAGGATCGATTTTTGTTCTATCATGAACTTCTTCAATAGTCATACCATCTAAAATAGCGTAGCGAAGATACCAGATTCTATCGGAGTTGGGGATTGCGATTTTTGCAATAATCTCATCCCGAGAAGGTTGTTTATCTGTCCCCCACAAATCTGCTCTATCACAACCCAGACCAAATCTACCAGTTTCCAATCCTCGCAGGGCTTTTTGTAAAGATTCTTTAAATGTCCTGCCAATTGCCATTGTTTCACCCACAGATTTCATTTGTGTGGTAAGTGTGGTGTTGGCATCAGGGAATTTTTCAAAAGCCCAGCGTGGAATTTTAGTAACAACGTAATCTATGGTGGGTTCGAAACAAGCAGGAGTTTCACGGGTAATATCATTTCGAAGTTCATCGAGCCTAAAACCTACCGCAAGTTTTGCAGCAATTTTAGCAATCGGAAACCCTGTTGCTTTTGATGCCAATGCGGACGATCTTGAAACTCGTGGGTTCATTTCGATCGCAACCATGTCTCCGTTGGCTGGATTAATTCCGTATTGGATATTGCTGCCACCAGTAGCAACACCTATTTCTCGAATGATCGCCAATGCGGAATCCCGCATCCGCTGGTATTCTTTGTCTGTAAGTGTTTGGGCAGGTGCAACAGTGATACTATCCCCAGTGTGGACCCCGCAAGGATCAAAATTTTCAATACTGCAAACAATGACCACATTATCAGCGTTGTCACGCATTACCTCGAGTTCGTATTCTTTCCAACCAATAATGGATTTTTCAATAAGCACTTCCCCCACAGGGCTTAATTCCAGTCCCCTGATGATGAGTTCGTTAAATTCTTCTTTATTGTAAGCAATACCACCGCCAGTTCCCCCCATAGTAAAACTAGGCCGTAAGACGGCAGGCAAGCCCACTCTTTCACGAATTTCTTGAGCTTCAGCAACACTTTTGGCGACACCACTAGGGGGAACATTAACCCCGATTTTTTTCATCGCATTCTTAAACTTTTGGCGATCCTCAGCTTTTTCGATCGCATCGGGACTTGCCCCTATCATCTCAACCCGATATTTTTCAAGCACGCCTTTTTTATATAGCTCTAGGGCTACATTAAGCGCAGTTTGACCCCCTAAGGTGGGAAGAATTGCGTCAGGGCGCTCTTTTTCAATTATCTTTTCCAGGATCTCCCATTTAATTGGTTCAACATAAGTTCGGTCAGCGATTTCCGGGTCGGTCATAATGGTTGCAGGATTTGAATTAACCAGAATTACTATGTACCCTTCTTCCCTAAGGGCCTTGCATGCTTGGGTACCGCTATAATCAAACTCACAAGCTTGGCCAATGATAATCGGGCCTGAACCGATGAGAAGTATTTTCTTCAGATCTGTCCGTTTTGGCATAAT
>RFZJ01000194.1 GCA_009920765.1 Planctomycetota bacterium
GATGGCCTTTCCCACACCACCATCTTGGGTGAACGATATGCCGTTGCTTCGCGTGCTGCAGGTACCTTCCCCAGCGAGGGTGCAGCGCTTTGGGCTTATGGTACCCCACCGGTGGTTACCAGTTATGATAACGCTGCCAATCCTATTCCTGTTTTAACCACCTCCACTTATTCCAGCCCTTACTGGTGCAGATTTGGTTACGTTAATTTGTCTGGCCCCAGTGCTGGTTGGACTACCAACCCAGCCTTGCAGACCGTTAATTGGAATTGCCAATGTCATATGGCTCCCCAGTTTAATCTTCCTTCCAACAATGTTCATCCCCTGAAATTGCATGGCATGGGTTCAGCCATTAATGTTGCGATGGCAGATGGCAGTGTTGCCACCTTTAATTCCAACATCACCAGCGAGAATTTCTATTTTTCGGAAACTCCGCAAGGTGGCGATATGTCTTCCGATCCCCAGGTACCTTGATTCATTCCCTAGCGAATTTAAAAGTTTTACCCAAGCTTGTTTATAGAACCCATGGCTTTAAATCCATGGGTTTTTTATTGCTAACTTAGGCTATTCAGGTGCCTTCAACCCATTTTACCAATTCGTGTCAATTTGATTAGTTTGCGGAAGGTGCACTCTATTCCTCTTGTCTACTTCACTTTATTTCCAAATTTATAATTATTTCTTAAGTTATTCATTCAAATTATCTCACCCATTTGCCGATCATTTATTAGCAACCTGTTGTTCGTATTTGTTGCGCAACATCGGTTCCTCTTTAGTAAAACATTATGTTTTATTTGTTGTTTCAGTTATTGGAGTATTAAGATGCGTAATTTTTTAAATAATCTCTTTAATGCAAAGAAGCCTAATAAAAAAAACGCTTCCACCAAGCTTGAACTCCTTAACCTTGAAGCCAGGCTTACACCCTCAACCGCACAGCCTATTGTCGGCGGGCAGGGTTCCTTGAATGATTTTACCGCAGTGGGTGCAGATTCTGGTGGCGGACCACTCGTCACTGTTACATTTAATAACACTGATACTTTGGGTAATGGACCGCAATATTTATCCTTCTTTGCATATGACCCAAGTTTCACAGGCGGGGTTCGCGTTGCGCTTGGCGATGTCAATGGCGATGGTAATCGCGATATCATCACGGCTGCCGGCCCAAGCGGTGCACCCCATATCAAAGTATTTACCCTTAATTTAAATTCTTCATCGGGTGATTGGAGTGTCAACCCACAACCTATTTCCCAGTTTTATGCGTTTAATCAGCCTACTTTTAAGGGGGGTGTTTATATCGCTGCGGGCGATACCAACAACGATGGCTTTGATGATATCATCTGTGGCGCTGGTGCCACCGGTGGACCACGCGTTACTGTTTATGCTGGTACTTCTAACGGTGTTGACTCTGCTTCCCCTCTTAATAATTTCTTTGCATATCCACAAAAGTTTAACGGCGGCGTCGTTGTCACCGCTGGCCAGCGCAATTCCAACGCAGGCGAAGAAGTGATCGTCGCACCTGCCAGCAATGCTGGTTACAACATCAGGTCTTACGATGTCAATGGCTTGGGCAGTTCCCCAAAACTTGTGGATGACTTCTTCGCTTTCAATGATTTTAAGAGCAGAGGCGGCCTTAGCATCGCTGCCGGAAACCTTGACCAGGGATTAGGTATCACCGACCTTGTCGTTGGTACCACCAACAACCAATTTGGTGTTATCCTTAACAACGAACCCACCGGCATCCCTGTAACCAATGTCTTTGCAGGATACAACGGTACCATTCGTGCAGGCGTCGCCAGAGATGCTAACGGCCAGGAAGTTGCTGTTGCTTTAGCAGGGCCCGGAGGTGCTCCTCGCGTTTCCATCTTCACTTTCCAAACTTATGGCCTAAGCGAAACAGAAACTGCATTTGTCATCCCTCCCAAAGTAAGTGGTGGCGGTACATTTTCAATGTTTGGAAATCCTACAGTTGGATACTTCACCGGCGGCCTCTTTGGCGCCCCCACCCTTTAATTCATTATCAAACCTTAGCCTTTGTTTGATGCATGGCATCTGCAAGGGCTTTTCTTGCATCAGGATATGCCTCCAAAACCTTCAGCAAAAGTTGCAGGAATTTTTGTGTCTGAAATTCGGGCAGGGGTTCCTCCCTTGCTTTCTTACCAGGGCATCTTTTTCCCCAATCCACTTCCCCCTTGCAAGGTCCACTTTTCAACCATTCCAAAGGTTTATCATTAAACGCTGCAATCTCTGCCCTTAATCTTGCCTGGGCGTGTGCCTGCTCCACCGCTTTATAAAAAGCTTTAAGTGCCCTGGGTGCCCTGCTGGTTTTTCCCTTTGTAATCCATTGATTAAAAAGTTGTTCCGAAATCCCCGCGGCGCCCGCTGCAATTGCAGGGCTTCCACCCGCTTGCAAATACGAAGTAATCGTGTGCGTGATTTCATCTGTCGGTACTTTGTTCATGTTAAGCTCCCCTTCAATTTTGATGGGTTCGCAAAAGATCTCGGGCCAATCGTGAAGGCATTGCCTTGCCAATGTATTCAAACCCGGCTGTCAATCTGGTTCGTGCATGGCTTAAATTCATTTTCCCATGCGAACCTTGTGCCAGCGAGGGCGCCCTTCGTAATTGCCATTGATCACTCCGCATTCTCGAAGCAATCAAACCCGGATGGGTTGTCGTGCTGATTGCCCTTAAATTCAAACCTTTAAACATCGATGCAATCGTTGATGATAATGCCTGCCCAATCCCAACACCCTGAAAGTCGGGCAGGCAAACGGTGCGGTGTTCCCTTCTGGTGGGTGGCCCTTTCCCTACAAAAGGCAGCCAGGCCGAAAATGCAACAGGCTGTTTCTTCCAGCTAGCGAGGTAGCAAATAGCGGAATGCGCAATCGAACTGCTTAAATAATGATGCGGTGCGAACAGATGCCATGCGGATGCTTTTGTGCGAATGATTTCAAGCTCGATCTCTGGCCTTCGCCGAAGGCACCTCCATGCGAACGATCCCTCATCCACTCGATAAATCCAATCGGGTTGCAACCATTCGATAATGTCATCATGGCAGGTTACTGCGACAAATTTCATTTCCAACTTTCGGACGATTTTTGCAACTGCGGTAGATCCTATGCGGGCAACGGTGCGATCCACCACCGAGGTGAACTCATCAAAAACAATCGGGGTAGGGTTGGGCTTTGCCCTTGCTTGAGCGATCAATAGTGCGAGGGTTGCACGGAATTGCTGCCCGTTTGAAAGGGATGAAAAAGGCCGTAGCCAAGCTGGGGGCGAACTAAACCCCACCGAGGATAATATCTCCACCACTTCCTTGATTCCTAAATCCATGGGAAAGGAATCCAACAACGAACCTGCAGGATCCCATGGGTTGGTGGGTAAAATTGCCTCGGGC
>RFZJ01000195.1 GCA_009920765.1 Planctomycetota bacterium
CTGCAATCGACAGTCGGGATGAAGCACAATTGTTAAATGAATTAAAGGCAACAGGAATCAAGATCGGACTCCTCCTCAACTTTGGCAAACAAAAAGCAGAGTTCAAGCGTCTTGTGTTCTGATTCCGTGTTTTTTCTCTGCCTCTTTTCCGTGTTTTTCAGTGTTATTCCGTGGCTAAATCTTATTTTGCTTCTTCTTCTGCGCTGGGTTTTTACTTCACCCTGCGTTGGTTCTTCTTCCACTTGGAACGATTTGCATGGGGCGTGGGTAGCGATTCAGGCCCATCGTTTCTTCCCTGGGCAGGGGGGTTCTTTTTCTTGGCTACCACTTTTAGAAAGGGTAGAACCACCTGTCTTTGTTCTAGGCTTGGATCATTGGCGTTTTGTTGATTGATCCTCGCTTCGTGAAATAAAAAGCTATTCCATAGACATTTGAATTTTGGATTGTTGTTATTAAGAAACAAGGCCTTGGTTATGCTGGCCCTGGCTTCATCATGCAGATTTTGTTCTTGAAGATGCCTTACCAATAATTTTAAAAGCTCGAGGTTGTTTGGCTGTAATTTGCAGGCCCGCGCTAGAAAACCAATGCCAACTATTGCTTTATTGGTATGAATCAGACTTACACCTAAGAATCTTAATGCCTTTACATTTTTAGGATCATTTTTAAGGCAGGCCCTGAAATGAATCATGGCTTGTTTCAAATTCCCATTTCCACCCGCTGCAATCGCTTTACCCAATAGCAGATGATAGGTGGCATTATTCTCGTTATAAGTGAGGGCTACGGATAAATGGCGCCCTGCCTGTTTGAAGCGTCTTTGATTTAGAGCAATTTCACCCAGATGAAGCTGGGTTTGTTCTGCAATCACTCTTGGAAGATCTTGAAAGCGCATCAGAGAGCGGAACATTTTGGAGGCTTTGACTTCCAATCCCAACGAACGATACTTAACTGCAGCAACAAAGGATTGATCAATAATAGATAATAACGAAGCCATAGCAAAACTGCCTCCATGCAGTAACAAAGTTCAACAGTAGAATACATCCCTGTAATCAAGCGAGTATCATAACTTCGATTCAGCTGGAAGCAATAGTAAAGAATGGTTTTCAGCTGATTTCAAATCCCAAACAGAACATCCCGCCTGACCCATCTTCACTATTTTAAACTTGAATGTTTAACTTTGGCTCCCTGTTGATTTTTTGCTAATTCCGTTTTGATCTATAATTCAAGCTGTTTTTCAAGTTCCACTTTATTATTCCCGTTAAATTAAAAAGCCCGATTGATCCCTAATTATCAATCGGGCTTTTTATGATTTATTTTCCACAAATTGATTTTGGAAAATCAAATGCGTTCAAAATAGGAGGCTTGGCTGGCATAGCTAAAGACTCAAAGAGTTGGTCAAACCCCTTTGTACTTAAAACCATATTCCCCTGGGCCAATCGATCGCTGCTTGTCAATTTGCCAAAGGCACTATTCGAATCCATTTTGTTATTGTTCATAGTGGTTCGCCCCATAGGTCGCTCCTCTCTTTGAACAGGATTCGAATTAGTAAAGTCGCCTGCCAAACTCGTCATTACCCAAGGAATAAAGCTCTCGATTGGCGACATTGAATTCCCATTTGGCACCATGATCCTACTGGCATTTGCCTTCGAAAGGTTTGCCATACTCTGGGTTGGCAACGATGGGATTTCTACAACCACATTTCCAATCTTCGAACTGGCCGGGCCACGATTTTCAAATTTGGCCGAAAGATCTATCTTGGGCAAATCCCGTTCCCCAGGTTTCAAATTCGCATTTAATACATCGTGGTCTAAGCCAAGAACATGGCCATACTCGTGCACTACTGCAGAAAACAAATCCATCTTATCTGAAGCAACATCTTGATTTCCCAACCACCAGCCAAAACCTCCAGCATCGTCATCAATCGATATATTTTGTCCATCGGTATTGCCCAGTAAGGAACCTCCAAGGTTAGTAATCGAAATTGTTGCCATCTTTAACTTGGCAACATCCATGGCACTGGCTCCGTGTTGGGACCAGAACTGAACGGCTTGATCATTAACTTGGGTAAGCTCTGCCTGAGAAAGAATGGAAGCCCCATGGCCTAAAGCGCCATTAACTTTAAGGAGACTTTTCTTAGGCGCAATAGTTATACCACCAGAGGCTGTTTCTTCAATTGAACCATCCTTACCAACATCTGTGGTAAATGTGTAATTTACCGAAGGCCAACTCTTGGCTATTTTGCCAACATTGGTACCCAAAACAGAACTCGTGGTGTACTGCACCGAAACAACATATAAGGAACCAATCGCATCTGGAGTAAATTCAATTGTTACATCACCCAGATCTCCATTAGTCCCCAAAGTAATTTGGCTATTATTAAGCTGTACTTGCGAACAAGAATCACCTGCATCAATTTTGCCATTTCCATTGACATCATTAACCTTGAACAACTTAACCTGATTTTTGGTAACTCCAAATGCTGGGAATAATGAACTATTATCACTCTGATCAATATAAACTTTTACTTTACCATCAACTGCGGCACCACCATTTATAGCCCCTGAAAGCCCCGTGTAATAAAAGAAGACCCCAGGATTGGCCTGATTTATTTTCCCCTGATTATTGACCCCATACTGAATGACACCACCCTGCGCTGCATAATAATCACTAAAACTCATTGAAGTACCATTGATGTATTGATCGCAGGTAGTTCCAGTCGGAGCAATCAAACCGCGAGGAAATACCACAACATCATCATCAGCATCAGAAACCTCCCCACTACCTATTCCATTGACAATTGCGATATTGGTTACACTGCCGTTGCTGATATTAGCTTCCGTTAAAACAATTGGATTACTTTTTACCATTACTGAAGTAGTAACAGCTAAACTATAAGAAGGATTATTAAAATATGTTGAAAAATAGATTGTAAAATCATCTGAAGCATCTGCTGGTGTTCCATTATCATCAACAATATACAAATGAGACAAAGTCACATTACCAGTGTTGGTTACCAAATAATCATAAACCACAGTATCACCAGCATCAACTTTGCCATTATTATTTGCATCAACTATTGCTTCATGTGTTTTTTCTAATTGAATCCCTGGTTCCTGCAACACAGGCGTAGTCGCATCGTCTTCATCGCCTGTTGCATCCGTGCCCGTCACCACCGCCACATTGATAATAACACCACCATCATCTAAATCCTGCTGCGTTACCGCATGGCTGGCTATGTAATGCCAGGTCTCACTCACATCCAGCAGGTTATCCTGATCCGTGTCGCCAACATTGAAACCGCCAGACAAAACTGGTGCCTCATTCGTTGTGAAA
>RFZJ01000196.1 GCA_009920765.1 Planctomycetota bacterium
TAAGCCTGCGGATGATGATGCAGTGGGTGGAGTGACTTGGGAAAAGGCTGTGGCGTTCTGTGAGTGGCTTTCAAAGAAAGAGGGCAAACCCTATCGCCTGCCAACTGAGGCAGAATGGGAGTTTGCTTGCCGTGCTGGCACGACAACGCTTTTCAACACTGGTAACACCCTTCCTGATGGCCATCAAAAGTGGTTTGGTAATGAAAATTATCGTGGTGCTTATTTTCCTCCTGGACCTATGCCGCGCGAGTATGACTGGCGTGATATCAGCAAGGTTTCTGAAAAAAATCTGAAGCAAGGCGAAGTTATCGGCCTTATTCATCCACCTGAAGAATTAAAAGCCGGTGGAACTGGTTCATTCCGTGTTGCAAAAAAGACACCGAATGCATGGGGCCTGCACGACATGCATGGCAATTTGGCAGAGTGGTGCCTTGACTGGTACGGACCATATGAAGCAGCAGATCAATCTGATCCGGTTGGGCGTATCGATGGGGATTATCGGGTGTTTCGGGGAGGATTCCATTCTTCGATGATACGATTTTTGCGTTCTTCCAACCGTGGTTCTTGGGTGATGAACTCTGCGAGCGAACGCATTGGCTTTCGTGTGGTGCAAGGTGAATTGCCTAAAGGTAAATTGCTTCCAGTGGCTTCGCCTCCCCTGAATGCGCGGAATGTTAGTCAGGCCGTACCAAAGATTTTATCCCAGAAGAGCGAAATTCCTTACTTTCAAGGCCCTAAGCCATTCGTGCGTATCCCTGATGGATCGGTGGGTCCGGTGTTTATAAGTCAGAACCACAGCCCATCGATTACAGAATGTCCTAATGGCGATCTTCTAGCTGTATGGTTTTCCACCATCGGGGAAACAGACCTTACTACATCCAACGCCGCCTCAAGGTTGCGCTTGGGTGCGGGAGAATGGGAGGTTGCATCACCATTCTGGGATCCCCAGGATGTAAACGATCATGCTCCAAAGATATGGTGGGATGGTGAACAAACACTGTATCACTTTGTTGAAGCCAGGCAGCATGGCGATAACCTTGTTCGCCGTTCTACCGACAATGGGGTCACTTGGTCTAAAGCCGAGGTGATACGTTCCCATGGTGAACCGGCGAACCATCCCATCCGACTCAAAGATGGCACGATTGCGATGTCATACGATAATTCCTCTATCATCATCAGTCGTGACAACGGCAAAACCTGGCAGTCTCGCGGTCGTGATCTTCGTGGAAGTGATGATGTCCGACCTGGCAACAGTGGCCCTTGTATTGCGGGTATTCATGCCCCGATTGTCCAGCTCAAGGATGGGCGACTTATGGCTTATGGCCGTCTTTCCCCGGAAGATTCGAATCAAAAATTTTTCCAACTCAAAATGCCCGTAAGTTACTCCAGCGACATTGGCGAAACCTGGCATTGGGGTATCAGCGAATTTCCCGTGGTTAGCAATACCCAAAAACCAGTTCTTTTGCGACTAAAAGAAGGCCCAATTCTTCTATGTTCCTTCACGGATCAGGCCCGTACCCCTATTAAGGAGCGCAAAGGTCTTGTTTTTAAATCCATAAACGGTGATTACACGGGTACTGGCCTTTATGCAGCAGTGAGTTATGACGATGGCAAAACCTGGCCTGATCGCAAGCTCATCGCCCCCGACGGTAAAACCAAGGCGGATATCAATGGTTACCTTGCCATCACCCAAACCCGTGATGGCTCTATTCAACTCATCACTAGCAAAGATCACTATGTTTTTAATCTTGCGTGGATCAAAGCACTACCGCCAATGCCCAAGAAGTGAATGTTTCGGATTATGATTTATGCAGGCAATTTGTCAAAGGAGAACTCGATTCCCGCCCTGCATTATTGCAATCCGATCCATGGCAATCAGACCAAAGCTAAAACAGCAGAAGGCATTACAAAAGGGCGTAATTGATCCTTGCCATGATAATGCTATAAGCCAGGAGTTAGGGAGACCTCGAACCCCATACTTTTAAATCCCAGTGATGGTAAATGTGTGATTTAAATAGTGCTGGTACTTAGGCGCGAATTAGATTCGCTGGGCTTATATTTGGTGAGTGGCATAAATTGCCCACTTGGATAATCGTAGGCAAAAACTTTGCCCGTTTCGATTTTGTAAACCCAGCTATGCAAGTGAAGATCACCTTTGACCAATCGTGATGCAACAGATGGAAGAGTCCGTAGATTCTCAAGTTGCATTAAGACATTTTCTTCTTAGGTTGCAGTCACAAGTCGGTCTCCTTCCAAATGTCAGTAGTAATCTTGCACGATTCTGCGGGTAGTCTATGCGTGGAATAGCCAGGATGAAACCGCTGGTAAATTAGCGACCATTTCCGGTTGTAATAAACCCTTCATCGCACCACAGTGTGAGTGACCGCATATGATAATGTCTTTAACGCCAAGTCCCGCAACAGCAAGCTCGATGGTGGCGCCTTCAGCGCCAGTTGTGGCGGCGTGTGTGGGAGAATGTTTCCTGCGTTACGAAGGATGAATAAATCGCCAGCCTGGGACTGTGTAAGCAGGTTCAGGGCGATGCGAGAATCTGAACAGGTGATGAAAAGTGTCCTAGGATTTTGGCCCTGGGACTATTTTTCAAATAGTCGTTGAAAGGGCCTAAAATTTTCTTTCCGGAAATGATGAATGCCACCTAATAACTTTTGAATTGTCGCCTCCATTATGGCTTAAGTTTAGACCAGTCGATTTTTAAAATAGAGCCAGTTCAACAAGTTTGATCATGCCCATTCCTTACGAGTCTTTCCTATGGCTTTACGTAGTTCATTGGCATCAACAGTTTCTTTTTCAAGAAAACGGGTGGCATCCAACAACCAACTGGCGATTTCGGCTTGTCGAAGTTGATAGAAAACATGTCTCCCTACCCGCCTTTCAGAAACAAGACGGTTTGCACGCATTATCATCAAATGTTGCGAAACCCCGGAATGGCTGATGCCAAGTGCTTGTTGCAGGGAGTTCACATCATGCTCTCCATTGCGCAATTCCTCAATGATGCGAATACGGTGGGGGTGGGACAATGCTCCAAGAAAGTCTGCTAATTCCCTTGATACCAAGTCCCGGTGAGGCATAAGGCACCTTATTAATTCAGAAGTTTGAATATCATAATGTTATAATGTATGAATGTAAAGTTCGTATGTCAACCTGTTTTGGGTGCACATGAAGATGTTAGTCCATTGATAATTAAGAATGAAAATGTTGTGAGATTAATCGGTCTAGATCAAGCAGAAATGCAATAAAGGCTGCTATAAATATTTAAAGGAAACTATTTGAGGATTCTAAAAGAGCGAGTCTTCTACTTGGGTTTTGGCC
>RFZJ01000197.1 GCA_009920765.1 Planctomycetota bacterium
TGACGAGAATTGGCTCGGTGGGTCGGCCAGCTTCAATGTGAGCATCCATGGCATTTGTGGAATACTCACGAATCGGAGCGAGAATCTTGTCGGTGTAAAGGGTGTCTTGGAGAATGTTAGCGATGTGGCCCAATCCCTCATTTGTAATGCTGAGTTTCTTGGAACGGATGTCTCCGCTGACCGACGTGCCTTCAATAGACGATGTAGAAGCAATCATTGTTTTACTTTCAGTGAACCGACGTGTTATCTCTTAACTGTGGACAATCCTATCAGACTTTTTATCGAAGTCAAACAAATTATTTTAAGAAACGATCTTACATCCAACCACATCAGGGAAGAACTCACGAGTGGAACCGTCAGCGTATTTAACGTAAACCCGGCCGGTGCTTGAGGGTTTATGTGGAGCTTGAAAATCGGTTATTTCAACCAATTCTCCCCTAAAGGTGTAGACCCGTTCACCGATTGAAACTTCCGAACCATCTTCTTTGATTAACTTTGATTTCATTTGTATGGACATCATACCTTAGTTTTAAAAGAAGTCAACAATTATCATGTTTTCAATTTTTTATTTTCTATTTATTAACATGGGAAGAAAATCACTAAATAAAACCTACGAACAAGTACTGGAGGAAAACCGAATCCGTTCTAAACAATACTACGAACTCCATAAAAAAGAGATAATCAAAAAGGCCATGAAAAGATACAATCAGTTAAAATCGGAATATGAAAACAGGAATTTACAAGATAATAAATAAAATAGATGGGCGGTATTATGTAGGTCGTTCGTTAAACATTCTAGGGAGAATCCGTCTCCACTTTAAACTGTTATCCGAGGGGAAACACTTTAATTACAAACTACAGAGAGCATATAACCAATTTGGAAAAGAAAACTTTAGGTGGGAAATCGTAGAGAGTTGTCTCGTTGAAGAATTGGTCGGACGAGAACAAACGTTTTTGGATGAATGTAAATCTTTTCCAGACTCAAATTACAATATAAGTTACACGTCGGAATCTGTTGACGTCTCAAATGAAGATATTAGAAAAAAGATATCTGTGGCGAACAAAGGGAGAAAATTCACAGAAGAACATAAATTAAAAATAAGTCTGGCACTAAAAGGAATTAAGAGAAATCCCATTTCAAATGAAACAAGACTTAAAATGTCGAAAGCACATAAAGGAAAACTTTTAGGAGAATTAAATCCAATGTTTGGCAAACGTTTTTCAGATGAACAGAAAGAGAAATGGTCCGATATGAGAAAGGGTAAACTAAATTCTAATTTTGGCGGAAAACACATGACTGAAAATGTCCGTGACAAAATCTCGAATACTTTGAAGCAGAAATACAAATCAGGAATTATAAAAATATACAGATCCCCAGAATCTATAGATAAAGTATCGGGAGTTAACAACTACAGTTCCGATAAAACTATTTACACATTTTACAACACGGTCACTAAAGAAATCTACCTCGGATACAGAATAGAATTCAAAAAGAAATATAATTTAAACCCCAATTGTTTATCAGCAGTGATTAAAGGAAAACAATCTCACACCAAAAACTGGGTCTTAAAACAAAAAGAACCACCGTTATCGGATGGTTCTCTTCGTTCGGATTTTAACCGAGTTGGTTAGGTTTCAATGTCACAGTTGTAATCCTCTGGCTTCTCAAACAACATACTTCCGTCTTCTTTTCTCCAAGTCGAAGCAACGGCAGCACGGGCAGTCTTTAATCCTGCATAAGCGTTCGGGTCAACGCGTATGAAATAATCCTTGAAAGTCCCATCCGGCTCCGGCGTGCTGTTCACAACCTTAACCATCATCAAAGGTTCGTCGTCAACGAGATCCTTGCGGTAAAGCGTCCCGAAGTCATCGGAATGAACCACCTTGCTGTTAGAGTCGAGAATAAACTTCTCACGACCATAGGCATCAATCATCACTCGGCGAACCTCAAGATTCGTCTCCTTTTCGATTTGATCGGTGGTCATCTTCTCGGGGAACTCGACGACGTGAGCCGGAACACGAACGCCGTTCACGGAATAGAGACGAGAACCGTCTCGCCACTGACAAAAAGGAACCTTGTCTCCGTGCGGTTGATTCCGACCATTCACGGTCAAAATCTCAGGTCGGTCAGAAATGATACAAAACTTCTCATGAACCACCCGTGGACCAGAGAGTTCGGCCAACTTCTCATAACAATCCCAGTTGGAATAATCAATATCCAACTTAGCCACATGGCGGAAGAAACTGAGATAACTCACCCAACCCGACCATTGATTGCCGCCGTTCCACATATTATGGACGTGTCGAACACACTCAACCCCAAAGTCACCAAGACCGAACCGGTTGGAAAGAGACTTGATATTGTAGGGAGAAACATACCACTTGTCATACTTCAAGGGAGAAAGACACGACACATCTTCATTGATCTGTTTAACCATCTCCGGAATGGTAACGGTAGCCTTATCACCCATCTCTGCGATAGCGGCAGCGAATCCACCAGCAACCACAAGAGCGAAGGGTGACTTGACGAACAAAACAAACTCGGGTTCAGCCAACTTAGCGACACGGTAAAGAGTCTTGACGTGACCCACACAATCCAACTTGTCGTCGGCAGACATGGGTTTGGTGGACATTGCGTTGGCAATCCACTTATCAGCCCAAGGCTTAAGTTGAGCTCGGTGTTCAGGAGTTAGGGTGTATTTTGGCTTTGTTTGTGTGTTATCACTCATAATTAAGTTGTAAAATAAGGTTATTCTACTTTTGAAAAAAGTCAATCAGAAAGTTTCTCGAAGAAAAAACAGCGGATTTCCAGAAAATTCATCAAACCCTTCTTCCATAAAGATAGACATCTGTGATTGTGATGATACTTCATCTGAGGTATTTCTGAAAACCACATCAGTCACTCTGCGTTCCACCGATGTATTTATCATTCCTCCCATCCGACTGTTTTTTCGGAAACTCTCGGGAACCACTTCGAACTTCCTCACAAAGTCTCTATTTGTTTCTAATCTGTTCGTAATCATAAGTAAATCACTCAACTAACCCATTTATAAAATCATGTCTCCCAGAGAAGAGAATATACTCCCCTCCCCACTCATCCCACTCGGAAACATTAACTGGTTTTCAAGATCGATTTCATCGACCATTGTGAAGTCACATTCTCCGTGGACAAAAATCTGAGTCAAATCATCATTCCGGCGACTACAGTGTATCCAATGTGCATCCGCGACGTGTCTCCACTTCTTTTGCAAGTTCAGACATTTCAACATG
>RFZJ01000198.1 GCA_009920765.1 Planctomycetota bacterium
CCGCCGCCACCGCCGCCACCGCCGCCAAAGCCAAAGCCGAAATCGCCCAACTCGCCCGGAGCGAAGCGAGCCGGAAAGCCTCGATCGAAGCCGAAGCCGTTCGCGCCGCACAGGTCGCCGCGGATGCCGCCAAAGCCAAGGCCGCCGCCGAAGCCAAAGCGAAAGCGGAACAGGAAGCCAAGGCCAAGGCCGATGCCGAAAAGAAAATGAAAGCCGACGCCGAAGCCAAGGCCGAGGCGGACCGCAAAGCCAAGCTCGAAGCCGACCGCCGCATGAAAGCGGAAGCCGAGGCGAAAGCGGAAGCCGACCGCAAAGCCAAAGCCGCGCAGGAAGCCAAGGCCAAGGCTGATGCCGAGGCTGCCAAGCGCGCCAAGGCCATGGAAGAAGCGGCGAAGGCCAAAGCCGCAGCTGATGCCAAGCTAAAGGCCGAGCAAGAAGCCAAGGCCAAGCTCGACGCCGAAAAGAAAGCCAAGCTCGACGCTGAAAAGAAGGCCGAAGCTGAGCGGCAAGCCAAACTAGAAGCGGAGAAAAAAGCCGCTGCCGAAGCCAAGGCCAAGACCGAGGCCGAAAAGAAGGCGAAAGCCGATGCAGAACGGCAGGCCAAACTCGCCGCCGAAAAACTCGCCGCCGAAACCAAAGCCAAAATCGAGGCAGATAAGAAAGCCAAAGCCGAGGCGGAGCGCCAGGCCAAGCTTGCCGCCGAGAAACAAGCTGCCGAAGCCAAAGCCAAGCAGGAAGCCGATGCTAAGGCCGCCGCTGAAGCTGCGAAGAAAGCCGCCGCCGAAGCCAAGGCGAAACTTGAAGTCGAGCGTCAGGCCAAAATGACCAAGTCGGTCACCCCTCCCACCACGCCCAAGCCCCCTGTCCCTTCCGTCAAGCCTTCCACCGATTCCGACGCCGACGCGAAGGCCAAAGCGGCCGCCGCCAAAGCCAAGCTCGACGCCGAGCGCCAGGCTCGCCTCGACGCCGAGAAGAAAGCGGAAGCCGAGGCCAAGGCCAAAGCGGATGCCGAGAAAGCCGCCAAGGCGGAAGCCGCCCGCAAGGCCAAGATCGAAGCGGAGCAAAAGGCCAAGGCTGAGACGGAGCGCAAAGCGGCCGAAGCGAAGGCCAAGATGGAATTGGAAAAACAGGCCGAAGCTGCCCGGCTTGCCAAGATTGAGGCCGACAAAAAAGCTGCCGCCGAAGCCAAGCTGAAAATGGAGGCGGATAAGAAGGCCAAAGCCGAAGCCGATCGCCTCGCCAAGATTGAAGCCGACAAGAAGGCCAAGGCCGAAGCTGACCTCAAGGCTGCCGAACTCAAAGCCAAGACCGAGATGGCAAAGAAACTGGAGGCCGACCGACTTGCGAAGATCGAAGCCGACAAAAAGGCCGCTGCTGATGCCAAAGCCAAGCTCGAGGCCGACAAGCGGGCCAAGGCTGAAGCCGATCGGCTGGCGAAAATTGAAGCGGACAAAAAGGCGGAGGCCGACCGCAAGGCTCGCGAAGCGGCCGAAGCCCAGGCCAAGGCCGAATTAAAAATCAAGCAGGAGGCCGCGAAGAAGGCCGCCTTTGAAATGGAAGCCAAGCGCAAGGCCGCTGAGGCCGAGGCCGAGGCCAGGGTGAAACTGATCGCCGAGCAGGCGCGCCAAGCAAAGGCCGCCGCTGAGGCCCGCGCCGAAATGGCGCGCAAAGCGCAGATCGAAGCGGCCAAGAAGGCGGCGGACGAGGAGAAGGCCAAGCTGGAATTGCAGCGCAAGGCGCAAGCCGAGTCCGAGCGGCTGGCGAAGCTCAAGCTGGAAGCAGACCGCAAGCTTCGCGAGGAGCAGGAAATGGCCGTTCGCAAGTCGCAGGAGGCCGCCATCGCCGCCGCCCAAGCGGAAGCCAAGGCCAAGGTTGAAGCCGAGAAGAAGGCCAAGCGCGAGGCCGAGGCCGCACTCAGGAATTCCATGAAGGCTCAGGAGGAGGCTGCTCGCAAGCAGCACGAAGAAGAGGCGAACCGTCTCAAGATGGAAGCTGCTGCCAAGGTCAAGGCCGAGGCGGACGCCAAGCGTCTGCAGGCCGAAGCCGCCGCCAAAGTCAAGGCGGACGCCGAAGCCGCCAAGAAAGCGGAGGCCAAGGCCAAAGCGGATGCCGAACTCGCCAAGAAGAACGAGGCGAAGAAGCAGGCTGAAACCGAAGCTCGCCTCAAGGAAATGGAGCGCAAACGTCAGGATGACGAGCGCAAGGCCGCCGCCGCCGCGAACAAGACCAAGCCTCCCACCGCCACGCCGAGCGCGACCACCAAAGCGCCGCCTACGATGACGCCGGCCGTTCCGCCGACCGCAGTCAAACCCGAGCCGAAGAAGGGCCCGGTCAAGCCGAAGGAGCAGCGTCTCAAAGAGCTGCTCCAGCTGTATCTCACGGACAAGATCTCACCGCGCCAATACCATCAGGAGCGCGCCAAGATTCTGGCCGAGCCTTGAGCTCGGTCAAAGATCGTCCTTTACGCCAACAAAAAGACCGCCGGAATCGGCGGTCTTTTTGTTGCGGGGCAGCAGAAGCAGGGCAGCAGAAATACGGCGTGGCCGGGCGGCTACACGAAGATCGTTTGATCGCGGCCCGGGCCCACGGAGGCGATGGTGAGCTTCGCACCGGTCTGGGCTGCGATGAACTTGAGGTAGTCACGGGCCTTGGGCGGCAGATCCTTCCACTTGCGGGCTTTGCTGGTATCAACCTGCCAGCCAGGGAGCACTTCGTAAACGGGTTCGCAAAGCGCGAGCACTTCGATGTCGTTGGGCAAATGATCAAACTTCACTTCGCCCACGCGGTAGCCGGTGCAGACCTTGATGCTGGCCAGCGTGTCGAGGCCGTCGAGGTTCGTCACGGCCAGTTCGTCAATGCCGTTGACCATCGTGGCGTGGCGCGTGGCCACGGCATCAAACCACCCGCAGCGGCGGGCGCGTCCCGTGGTGGAGCCAAACTCGCGGCCCATGCCGTGCAGCAGATCGGAAATCTCGGCGTTCTCCGTCGGCAGCGGGCCTTCGCCCACGCGCGTGGTGTAGGCCTTCATCACACCCACGACTTTGTCCATCTTGTGCGGCGGCACGCCGGAGCCGGTGCAGGCACCACCTGCGGTCGTGTTGGAGGATGTGACGTAAGGATAGGTGCCGTGGTCGATGTCGAGAAACGTGCCTTGTGCGCCCTCGAAGAGAATGCCCTTATTCGCCCGCGTCGCGTCGTGCAGATAGACCACGGTGTTCGCGACGTGCGGGCGGAGCACCTCGGCGGCGGCGGAGTATTCCGCGAGAATT
>RFZJ01000199.1 GCA_009920765.1 Planctomycetota bacterium
TTTGCAGAGTAGTTCGTTAGAAAAAGGAATTCTACTCCAAATGCAATCACCGCATAATGGTACCAGCTTTGCATTATTGAAAGTGGTTTCAGGCAAATAAGCCCCAATTTGGAAGCATGAGTTTAATTGTCGTACACATCATCATATCCAAGCCCATCCACTTCGGTAGATGGGTTTGGTCGTTAAACTTCCTTCATTAATCAAAAAATAAGTCCTCTTATCGCAGTACACGTGCTTTAAAAATACAAACCCATTGAGCGCTTCATTTCTATTTGCTTCACTATCTCTCTTCGCTTAACTTAAATTCCTACAGGAGATCCCACCCATGCCTTCTTTTCTTCCAAGACTTTTGTTTGTCATAATCCTGATTCCTTTTTCTTTTTTGCTGGCGCAGGAAAAACAGCCCCTGCAACCTATAAAATCCATTCAAGGGCCTGATTGGATCATGGAAACCAAAAGCGCCGCCTGGCAGGCACGCGACTCCCAAGGCGAGTTTGTACATTTGGATAAACTTTGGATTCTTGGCGGTTGGTTTAACTCCAAGGAAGCACCCCCCAGGGATTTATGGTCTTCCCCAGATGGTAAAAATTGGACCCTGAACCACAAGGATCTTCCCATCCTTCATACCGATCTGCCCATGTCCATCTCCTTTAAAAACCAGATGTGGATGATGGGTGGTTGGCACAATGGCAGGCTGCCTGGCCATTCCGCAAGTAATCAAGTCTGGGCTTCTTCCGATGGAGTT
Organism: Planctomycetota bacterium; assembly: GCA_009920765.1. Taxonomy (GTDB): domain Bacteria; phylum Planctomycetota; class Planctomycetia; order Gemmatales; family Gemmataceae; genus UBA969. The sequence goes on from RFZJ01000199.1 coordinate 746, forward strand.
GATTGGAAGCAGATAACTTCCAAGGCGCAATGGTCGCCCAGACTTGCTTCTGCAATTGTTGAGTTCAAAGGAAAGCTTTGGATTCTCGGAGGTACTGAAAACTATTATTTTGGCGATAAAAACAGCCTTAAGAATGATGTCTGGTCTTCTTCCGATGGCAAGGATTGGAAGCTCGAAACCAGGAGTGCTCCCTGGGCACCAAGGGCCTACCATCAAGCTGCTGTTCTCAATGATAAAATCTATGTCTTTGGCGGTGGGAATTATGTGCCAGAATACTTTGCTTACAATGATGTCTGGTCTTCTGTAGATGGTGTGAACTGGGTTCGGGAAACTGAAAATGCACCTTGGAGCGAAAGGCTTTGGTTTTCCTCGGTTGTTTACAGGGATCATATTTGGGTGATGGGTGGTTGGTCGAATAAGCCTTCGAAAAACTGGGCTGATTCCTGGGTGACCAAAGATGGCAAAAACTGGAGCCGATTCGATTCCAAATCCAGTTGGAAGGAAAGGCATGAGCACTCCGCCTTTGTTTTCAAGGATAAGCTTTGGATTGCAGGGGGTATGATCCCTCCCCTTTGCAACGAGGTCTGGTCTCTTTCCCTGCCCATGGATTTCTTCAGCAAGAAATGATCATTCCTTTCTTGCTTAAATGAATGATCAAAGGTAAAGTTAAGGTAGTAACCTGCCTGAGGTCTTACCTTCATGTTTAAAATTTTCGAAAACCAAGACAGTTTAAATCGTAGGGAATTGCTACAGGTTGGCGGGCTTGGAGTCATGGGTCTGACCTTGCCCATGCTGTTGAAAGCGCAACTGCAAGGTTCCAGCAATCCGCTTCGTGGCAACACTTTTGGTAAAGCGAAGAATGTGATATTTCTTTGGCTGCAGGGTGGGCCACCTCAGCATGAAACCTTTGATCCAAAACCCGATGCGCCTGTTGATATCAGGGGTGAGTTTAAACCCATCAATACCAATGTGCCTGGCATACAAATTTGTGAATTGTTGCCTCGCATTGCCACCATTTGCGATAAGCTTGCAATCGTTCGTTCCATATGCACCCATAGTGACCTGCATGATGCGAGTGGGTATTGGGTGTTGACGGGCAACAAATATGGTGGAACACAATCCAGGCAGATCGCTCCAACCGATTGGCCTTATCTCGGATCCATAGTCAAATTATTGAAGCCCAGTGAAAAGCTGCCTGCCTACTCTTCGGTTTGGCTGCCCGATGTGATGCGTTTGAATGATAACGTACAACCTGCGGGACAGACAGCAGGCTGGATGGGCAAACGCTGGGAACCTGAAAGAATAATTTGCGACCCTAGTGGTAGTCAATTCAAGATGGAGGGGTTCACTCTTCCTGCAGATGTGCCACCCTTGCGGTTGAACCAGAGGGAATCGCTGCTTTCTCAGGTTGAAAGGCATTTCAATAAGATTGAAAAACAAGGTGTGATGAAGGATTACGAAAGCCATGTGCAGAATGCCTTTGGTTTATTGAAGGGTGGTAAGGCGCTGGATGCCTTTGATATTTCCAAGGAATCGAAAAAGACCCGCGACCGCTATGGCAGGGGGAAATGGGGCCAGAGCGTTTTATTGGCGCGCAGGTTGATCGAGGCTGGCACTAGAATTGTTCATGTCAACTGGCCACGGGAGGGGGGTGATAGCGCGGTTGATAATCCTCTTTGGGATACCCATGCGCAAAACTCCGACCGTGTGCAGGATGTACTTTGCCCGCAACTTGATGTTTCTCTTACCGCACTTATAGAGGATCTTTCCGAGCGCGGTTTACTCGCGGAAACATTGGTGGTTGCCATCGGTGAATTTGGCAGAACCCCACGCATCAACGCTGCAGCGGGAAGGGATCATTGGGGCCATGTATTCAGTTATGTAATGGCGGGTGCTGGAATTCGCACTGCTCAGGTTTATGGCTCGAGCGATAAAGATGGTGCATATCCGAAAACCGGGATGCACGAACCACAGGAACTTACCGCAACTATTTTTCATCTTTTGGGTATTCCTTACGATTCCATCTACCCCAATATTGCCAACACTGGTAGAAATGTTCATATAAGCAATGGCGAACCTCTCGATGCAATCCTTGGTGAAAAACCCGCAACGATGTTGCGAACCCAACCCACAGGTAATATTGCATTCGTTCCCGAGTTCAGCGATGCATTGTTGCTTAACACAAGCTTTGCGGATACCCATAAAACCACCCAGCAGGCTGCTTCAGAGGCAGTGCCTTTACAGCTTGCAGGCAGTGGCAAGCGCTTAAAAGGCTGGCAGGGATTCCCTCTAGGCGATGCGGCTAAGGGGTTTGATCTTGGAGTTATTCTGCAGCAAACTTCTCTGGAAAAAAGCACCGGCAAAAATCAGGCTGTGCTTGGCATTATGCCTGCAAAGGGAAAGAAGATAATAGTTAAGCAAGGGGATAAGGC
>RFZJ01000200.1 GCA_009920765.1 Planctomycetota bacterium
CGTATCGATGGTTATAAGGCTTTATTTTATAAAGGCTTGTGTCAAACCAGGGGTCGGTGTAAAAGTTTTAAAAAAGATAGTTTTGCGGGCCATTTCTGTAGCAAAGGGGTTTAAGATTGTAGTTAATGTTAAATCATGCAAAGTGCATGCCGTTTTTGAATGGGATGAACGATGTTAAACCTTCCAAAAATAATACGCTCGAAGATCATGATATTGGCATTGGGATTTGCGATAATTGAAATTGCAACAGCGGCGGTTCCGGAAGGTAAAAAAGTCTCGCCCGGAAAATCTAAAAAAGGTCCGGATAAAAATGTTGTTATGTCTAGTGACCCAGATGCCTCCAAGGTTGAATATTTTGAAAAGAATGTCAGGCCGATTTTGGTGAATCATTGCTATGCCTGCCATAGTGCGGATACCAAACCCTCGGGTGATTTGCGGGTGGACGATCGCAAGGGCCTTATTGTTGGTGGGAAGAACGGCCCTGCAATCGTTGCGGGGAAACCCGATCAGGGCTTGTTGCTTAAAAGAGTTTCCGCAGGTGCGAACAAGCAGATGCCTTTACAGGGCGAAAAACTTAATGATACACAGATCAATGTCTTGAAAAAATGGATTGAAGATGGGGCTGTATGGCCCGCGGTCAAGTTGCCTTTTGCACTGGGCCAAAACAGGCCCACCTACGAAAAATTAAAGAAAGAGCATTGGGCCTGGCAACCTCTGGGGGACCCCAAGCCGCCTGAAGTAAAGGATGCATCATGGGCCAAGTCGGACATAGATAAGTTTATTTTTTCGAAGATGGAATCTGCCGGTTTGCAACCTGTTGCTGATGCGGATCGGGTTACCCTTATAAGAAGATTGACGTTTGATTTGACCGGGTTGCCACCAACTCCCCTGGAAATCCAAAACTTTTTGAAAGATACCAATGCAAATGCCTTGGAAAGCCTTGTGGATCGGCTTCTCGCGACAAAGGCCTTTGGCGAAAGCTGGGGCAGGCACTGGCTTGATGTTGCAAGATATGGTGAATCCACTGGCCCGAGTAGAAATATTCCCTACCCCCATGCCTGGAGATATCGCGATTATGTGATCGATAGTTTCAATGCAGACCTGCCATTCAACCAATTCATCACGGAACAGGTTGCTGGTGATCTCCTTTCTCCTAAAAATGATGATGATGCAAACCGCTTGAAGATTGCAACGGGGTTTCTTGCTCTGGGTGTCAAGGATGTAAACCAGCGGTTCAAGACCCGCTTTATCATGGATAATGTGGATGAGCAGATTGATGTGGTCACCCGTTCCGTGCTTGGTTTAACGGTAAGTTGCGCTCGATGCCATGATCATAAATTTGATCCCATTCCACAAACTGATTACTACTCGCTTGCAGGCATATTTACCAGCACCGAGAACGCATCAGGGTTGAGAAATCTGATGGGCGGGGGAGGACTGGCTTATTATGTACCCGAAAATCTAGTCAAATTGAAGGTCGCAGTTAAGCAAGCACCCGATGATAAGCTCGCAAAGTTGCAGGCGGAGGTTGCTGATGCCAAGAAGGCGTGGGAAGAAATCAAGGGTACCCCCAAGGGATTGAAGCTCGGAGCCAATGGCGAACCAGAACAAAAACAATTCCGGGTGAAGTTCGAAAAACTACAATCCGATTTGTCAGCATTGACGAATTCCCCGCAAGAGGGAATGGTTGCGCATGGGGTGCGGGATTCCAAGGTAATATCAGATACCGAGGTTCGTATTCGAGGTGAAGCAGAGAAGCTTGGCCCTATATGGCCCCGCGGATTTCTAACCGCTTTTCAAGTCTCTGATGCCAAGCCTGTCAACAAGGACCAGAGTGGAAGATTGGAGCTTGCGCAATGGTTGACAAGCGAAAAAAACCCCCTTGCTTCAAGAGTGATTGTAAACCGGGTGTGGGCCCATCTTTTTGGCAGGGGCATTGTTTCCACGGTTGATAATTTTGGTGTCTCAGGTGACAAACCTTCCAACCCCGAGTTGCTTGATTATTTATCCCGGCAGTTTATGCAAAATGGTTGGAGCATTAAAAAGCTTGTTCGCACCCTCGTGCTTACCAAGGCTTATCAATTATCCTCCCAGTCTACCGATAAACATTACCAGGTGGATCCTGCAAATTCCTTGGTGTGGCATCATTCCCCACGCAGCTTAAGTGCTGAAGAGTTTCGCGATGCCATGCTTGCCACAGGTGGGCAGCTTAACCCAAAAAGAATCAATGGTTCACCTGCGAATAATTTGAAAATGATTGAAATTCGCGATAATGGTGGCGAAGCAAAGCAGATCCATGATTCTGCATCGAAGAGTTCTTACCGAAGCATTTACCTGCCACTTTTGCGCGGCCTTACCCCGAAGAATCTGGAAGCATTCGATCCCGTTGACCAAACTCTGGTGACTGGAAACCGGGATACCACCACGGTGCCCGGGCAGGCTTTGTTCGTGCTTAATTCCTCGTTTGTAAGAAGGCAATCTTTGGTTCTTGCAGAAAAGCTTTTACAGAATTCAAACAGTTCTGATGATGAAAAAATTCAGATGGCATACCAACTTATGCTTGGCCGTATTCCGACTGAAAAAGAATTGGAAAGGGGTAACACCTTTTTGGCGGATTATGAATCCGCTGCTAGAGAGTTGCAGTACCCGCCAAAACCAAGCATGAAGAAGCCTGCCCTGGCCAAGCAGAATGCCAGGAAAAAAAATGCCCCGCCTGCAAACCCTGACCAGATCGAGCAAGAGGGTGAATTATCAAACGATGAAGAGGTGTTTCCGAAAGATGGTAAAACTGCAGCCTGGCTAGCTCTGGTCCAGGCGCTTTATGCTTCTGCGGAGTTCAGATTTATTAAATAATTCGAATGAATGGTTTGTAAAAAAAGGATGATGTCATGATGGAAATTTCTCGTAGGCAGGTGTTAAAATCTGCAAGTGGTGGATTCGGAATGCTTGCACTCGCAGGGTTGATAGGCCAGCAGGCAAAAGGCGCTTTAAAAGATACAGCAATGCCTTTGGCGCCAAAAGAACCCCATTTTACCCCTAAGGCAAAGCGCCTGATCTTTGTGCACATGAATGGTTCGATGTCGCATCATGATACTTTTGATTACAAGCCTCAATT
>RFZJ01000003.1 GCA_009920765.1 Planctomycetota bacterium
TGAAGGCCCTAGTATTGTTTTAAATAAACCTATCCTGCTCTTGGGTAGACACGAAGAATGTGATGTTCAAATTAATTCACAAAAAATTTCCCGTAAACACTGTTGTATTATTCTTCTTAAAAACAAGGCTATAATCCGCGACCTTGGTAGCACTAATGGCGTCAGTATAAATGGTAAAAAAGTACAGGAAGGTTCGTTTATTCCTGGCGACGAATTATGTATAGGAAATTGCAAATACATTCTGCACTGGGATTCTGTTATTTTGAACGGATCACACTAATTCACTAACTGCTTGCGCTTCGGTAATGTTTCAAAGAATAATTAAAAAACATCCTGCTTATTTGAAAATAAACCAAAGCAATCACAAATAAAAACAAAGGGAATTCGATATTTATATTTTTAACAGCAAATTCCACAGGAATACTCACAGCTAATAAAGCTGGAATAATAAAACCAAACACCATACGAATCGGTAAAGCCCATTCAGAATCATAAATCTGCCTGGGATACCTCATTAAATTCGTAAACAACCACCATACTTCCATAAGGCTTTGGTTCCTTACCATCCAAACAGAAAGAGCAGTTAAAAACAGAAGAAAACTATAAGCAAGTGAACAACCACAAAGAAATAAACATAGGAAGACAGGAATCTTCCAAAAATGAAAAGGTTTATCTATTTCATACAATGCAAAACAAATCATGATAAACCCAAGAATTATTTTAGGTGCTGTAGACCAATCAACCCTTCTTAGAGTAATAAAAAACTGCGGGTCGATCGGTTTTAGCAAACAAAAATCAAGGTTTCCTGATCTCACTAGTTCAGAAAACTCGACACAATTCTCCAAGAAAAATGTTTCTACAAATCCTTCAAGTGCATAATAAGCACCTACAAAAAAAAGAAATTCATGCTCGTTCCAGCCAGCAACATTTGAACTTTTTCCAAAAATAGTTTTAAAAAAAGTTAACAAAATTCCAAGCCAAATTAATTCAACAAGTATTTTGAGAAGAAAATTACTGCGGAATGCTAATTCTCCAAGCAGGCTGAACTTGGCAAAGCAAAACATTAAGCGCAAATGCCTTAGCATGATCAAGCTCCGTAGGCGCTATACTTGCGCAAACCAAAGTATAAAATTACCCTAGAAAGTAAAAAAAAGAAAATAGCCCAAATAACACCAATAAAAAATCTTATCAACAGATCATCGTCACTTACCTTTTGAAGAAATATCGCTGCAGGAAAATAAGCCAGATATGCAAAAGGCAGGTTTTTCAACACATCCAGCCAACCTGTATTATCAAGCAAATCAAGGGGAATAAGATGACCTGATAAAAAAAAACTTAAAGTTGTAACCACATAAAGCAAAGAAGTTACTTCTAAAATCCAAAAACTAAGCATGCCCAAACAAACTTCAAAATAAAACCCAATAATAAAAGCAAGCATAAGAGACATTAAAAAATATATACAACCAGCCAATGTGGGAAATGTGTCAAAAAAACTGGCACAGGAACCAAATAAAATTGCATACGGAACAAACGAGGTGGAAATATATGCGGCCTTATGAGCTATTCGATAACTTATCAAATAACCAAGTAAATCGATTGGCTGAAGAAGATACTTTTTAATACTTCCTTCACGAACATCTCTAGCTAGATTGGTTGCCAATCCTGGCATGCTAGAAAACATTCTACTAATATTTACAAGAAGCAGATAAGCAATTACCTGCTTAAATGAAAACCCTGATAAAGATTCCTGCTCTGAAGACCCATAAACAGACTTCCATAACAATATAGAAGTGATCATTGGCAAAAAGCGCAAAAAAGAACTTAAAAGAAAATCTCCACGGTAAGTGAGTCTTTCCTTAAGTGATAATCGAGCAATATTTAAATACTTGTTCAAAATCTAAGCCTAAGTAAAACAATAGTAATCAAATCTTTTTAAGTCGGTGACTTACAAACAATTTCTCAATAACCTCCTCGACTGGAGGATCTTCAATACTAATATCAGAAACTTCTTCGCACTGGGATACAACAGCAAGAACATTTGGGACATCATTTTTTTCAACACGAAGTTTGACAATGTTACCGCCAATTTCAAATGGTTTAAATTTGTTAAAAACATGATCTGGAACCACGTCATTAAATTGAACCTTAATTAATTTTTCCTTTCCAAACTCATTTTTCAAACCTTGCAACTGTCCATCGTAAACCATACTTCCGCCAGAAATAACAAGGATTCTGGAGCACAAAGTTTCAACATCCCTCATGTAGTGACTTGTTAGAAGGATAGTAATCTTCCTCGTTTTGTTGAACTCGTAAAGACAACGGTGCATTGCTGATTGTGCAACTACATCTAGACCAATGGTAGGTTCATCGAGTAGCAACAGTTTGGGATCATGAAGCAAGGAAGCAATCAACTCGAGTTTCATGCGCTCACCAAGAGAAAGTTCACGGACAGGTTTGTTTAAAAGATTAGCAACCTGGAATATTTCGGTGAGTTCCCCGACATTTTTTTTAAATCTTGAAGGGTCAATTGCATAAATTTCTTTATGCAATTCAAATGAATCAGCGGCAGGCAAATCCCACCATAATTGACTTTTTTGCCCCATCACAAGTGAAAATGCTTTTCTAAATTCTATAGGTCGCTCCCAGGGGACAAACCCCAAAACTGTAGCGCTTCCTTTAGTGGGAAAGAGCAAACCAGAGAGCATCTTTAAAGTTGTGGTTTTACCAGCGCCATTAGGGCCAAGAAATCCTACGATTTCACCTTCATTTATTTCAAGATTGATATTGTCAACCGCGTTAATATCCTTGAATTTATTATTGAATAAACTTTTGATAGATCCTAGGAGGCCTGCAGGTTTTTCATAGATCCTAAACTGTTTGCTAAGATTATTTGTTTTTATGACAATCATTTATATTTATGTTTGTTAAACATCCAATCCGCGTAAATAATCAACAGCATACAAAATATCATTATACCTATCTTGTTGGCTCCCAACTTCTCTTTCAATAAACATAGGTCCAGAATAACCAACTTGCTTAAGAGTTTTTAGAAACAGTAGTATATTTACCTGGCCCTTACCCAAAACAACTTCTTCGCCCCAAGTACCCTTAATTTTAGGCCTGTTTGCATCCTTCAAATGAACACTACGAATGTATCTCCCCAACATCTCTACTGCTTCAATCGGATTCCCTTGGTCATACAACAGCATATTGGCAGGATCAAAATTAACGAACAAATTCGAACAATCTAATTCTTTCAGTGTAGCAAAAAGCAATTCGGAGGTTTCTTGGCCTGTCTCAAATGCAACATTTACATTACTTTTTTCAGCCAAATGACTTACCGTTTCCAAAGTTTGCAAAAAACTTTTTCTACCTGAATCCGTAGGAGGAGGAATAAAACCAGCGTGTAACATAATATCATTCACGCCAAGTTCTTGAACCCTCCTCAAACTCCATTTAAAGCGCTCCAATCGTTCATTCCGGGTAGCAGGGTCACCAAATCCACCAGTTTTTTCGATTGTTTGCGGAGTAGTGTAATCTTCCCCGGGAAAGCCAAGCATTGCACCTTTTAAAATAAAACTGGCTTCTTTCGCTTTAACTGGCATAGAATCACCTTCATCCCAAGATGCATGATGAGGATCTCCGCAGGCAATTTGAACAGATTTAATTCCCAGCTTATTTGTAAAACCATTTAATTCTGAAACGCTCTTAACTTGCAAAGACCAACTACAAACTCCAACCATATCAAGTTTCATAATTAAACTCCTGATGCCATGAAAATATCTGAGGCCGATTATATAACCTAAAATTATTAAGGAAAACAAAAGAAATAAGAAAAGTCGAAGTGTTATAGTGCCTTACGACTCAAAAAATTTTGTAGCAACTCCTTTTTCCAACGCTATTTGGTCATTGCTTTTAATGTTCGATAAAAGAGTAGTTCCATAAACAAACAGGACAAAGTTAGGAACAAACATAACCCCCATTCGCTTAATGTTTTCGAAAACAGGCAGTAAAGGCAGCAAGTTTGCAACTATATAAAATAACAATAAAACACCCAACCAAGGAGAAACAATCTTTGATGTGTCAAACCAAGAAAAAACCAACATTGACATAACCAATGGTAAAGCAAGAACAAAATACTGAGAATGGCTAACAGGGCAAATCAAAACCATTAACAGTGAGGCTAATGCTAAAAAATGTGCATCTTCCATCGTTGAGCCTTTTTTGGGAATCCCTTTTGACCAAAGTAACCAACCCAGGAAAAGAACACTCATTAATATCTGCACAATTTTTATAACTAAAGAAGGCTTAGCAGGTTTTTTGCTGAAATCCGGATGTTCGATCCCATGCAAAAATGCAAGGACACTATGATTGTCAGTTGAATTTAAATTCGTAAGTTCAACACCTCTAGTATTATCACCAGAAATACCCAATGAGGGACCAATCAAGACATTATAAAAGTCAGAATAAGCCGTTTTAGTTTTATCAACTCCCATCACCGAAACAGGTATAATCACAAGTCCCAATATTAGGCCAACAACACAGCCAGCTAACTGTTTATAGTCTTTACGCCAAACAGGAACAATCAAAAGAAAAACAGGAAACACCTTGAGACAAATACTTCCTGCAATCATAACTCCACTAAGAAAACTTTTACTGGTCATCTGGAACGCTATCGAAAGACAAATCATCATTAATAAAAAAAGATTAACTTGCCCACGCATGAGTGTGTGCGCAATCGGACTTAAACAAACAACAATTGAAAAGATACGCAAATAGTACCATTTTCTAGCGGACAAGTTTTCAAACACCAAAGGAAGCTCTTGTTCGTACGCTCGAGCAAGAAAAAAAACACCTAGGAAAAGACTAAGTAAACTAATTTTGTAAAATATGTTGATGGAGACGGGAAAAGGAAGGCAACCTTCCCGACTTTCACCTGGGGGCGGATCAGCCAATGGAATCATGGCTATAGCAAATAGTGGGGGATAATTATAATGCCACCCATTCGGATCAGTAACTTCATAAATACTTTTACCGACTTTAGCAGCCCAACCAGCACGAAAAAAACAATCTGCATCGCCCATAACACGCGATAAAAAAGCAGATCTAATTTGCACAATATCGGCAAAGAAGAGTAAAAAGAAAAACAAAACACCTACAAGAAATCTTTCCGCACCAGTCAATCCAAGTTTATCTTTGGTTAAACCCTTCGTGTCCATTTAAAAACCCTCAATTTAATGGATCTATATCAACCGAATTCATAATAAAAGGGCAATACCGTTTTAATGAAAACCAAAATAACATTTGGAAAATCGATATCTTATTAAATAAATCAGCAAAAAAGCATGACAATATTAAATGACATATAATCACCATGTTTTCCAAAAAGTATTCATGCTAAGCAATTGAATATACTTTAAAATTATGTGGTTTTTGAAACTAAAGAAAGAATGGTCACTTCAGGTTTACAATTAATTCGAAGCGGGAAAGATCCAGCAAGCCCCCTACTTACATGCATAATCATTCCACCATGAGAAAAGAAACCTCCTCCAAACCTTCTGCCAAATTTACTAGGGATAAGTAAAGGGCCAAAAAAGGGCAGGGCGATTTGACCGCCATGAACATGACCACAAAACATTAAATTAAAATTGTTTTTAGCTGCCCAAAAAAACTCATCAGGTGAATGAGTCAATAAAATTTTTATACCATAATCACCAGAAGATGTATCAGGAAGTTTTGTCGAAAACCAAGGGTATCCAGTACCAAAGACACCAATTTTACATCCTTTAAATTCAACTGAAAACCATTGATCTGAAAGGCAAATAAAACCAGCCTTTCGCAAGTATTTACGTACCATATCAGGTTTATTCCACAAATCATGATTACCAAGCACAGCATACTTTCCGTATTTGGCCCGGATTTTTTTTAAAAGTGGAACAACCCAGCGCAAGAAAGAAACATCGTCAACAAGATCACCTGTAAAAAAAACAAAGTCATAAGCTTCTTTCTCAAGTTCTGCCATAACAAAGTGAAAATAAGCATAATTATCATTACCACCAAAATGAAAATCACTGAAATGAAGAATCTTTAGTGTTGAATTTGTGGGAAGAGAATGGGTGGATATCTCAGCTAATACAACTTCAAGTTTAAAAGATTCGTTTAGAAAGTTCGATTTTTTTTTGATAAAGAAATGATTTGCGTAATCAAAATGGCGACTTTGTTGAATATAAAAATTTATTGGAATACGCCAAAAGTTTCTAAAAATCTCATTTATTGGAAGTAAAACCCCGCCAACAAAAAGACAGAATAAGCCATAATCAACCCAAAGATTGGAAAGCAAATTTAAACAAGGATCTTTAATAAAAGCTTCTACTTTTATTGTTAGTGTATAAACTGCAAGCAACCCCAAGAATCCAAATAAAACGTGGGTGGCCTGAATCAAGTCACCCAACAACCTCGGAAAAGGTTTAGAATAAAACCAATTATGAAGAAAGAGAACAAAACTAAAATGCCCGAATGTTACAAGTGCTATCAAAATAAAAAATAACATTAGCAATCCCGGGCATTAATATAACTCGAAGCTAAAACTTAGGGTTGTTTGCCTGAACTAATTGATTAGCAACTGCAAGAGAATCCAAGGTTCCTGCATCGGTCCAATAGCCTTCAAGAGTCAGATAACGGAGACGGCCGGCTTTTAAAAAGAAGTTATTGACATCGGTAATTTCAAGTTCCCCCCGATGACTGGGTCGAAGCGTTTTGATGACTTCAAAAACATCTGCTGGATAAATGTAAATACCAGCAACTGCATAATCACTTTTAGGGGTTTTCGGTTTTTCTTCAATCGAAAGAATCTTACCATCCTTCATTTCAGCAACACCATAACGCTGTGGATCATGTACCTTTTTCAAGGCTACAAAAGCAGAATCCGGATATTTTGAAGCCTCTTTAGCAAACTCAACCAAATTATCCTGAAATATATTATCACCAAGAATAACAAGGCTTCGGGCATCTCTGGAGAATCCCTCTGCAAGGCCAAGAGCCTGGGCAATGCCACCAGCTTCATCCTGCACCCGATAGGTTAGCCTGCAGTTATGATCCTTTCCAGAACCTAATAATTCAACAAAATCGCCCATATGCTCGGTACCAGAAACCAACAATATGTCTTTAATACCACATCCCGTCATTTTTTTAAGGGGATGATAAACCATCGGGTATGGCCCAACAGGAAGAAGATGTTTATTGGTAACCTTGGTTAATTCACCAAGACGAGTCCCTTTACCGCCCGCAAGTATTACACCACGTAAGTCCATATAAAATCCTTTCCCGTAAAATCCAATAACAACATCCATAATTATTAACAAAAACAACAAAAGAGTGGAACCCAGATTGTAAAACGGTTGAATGAACGGATTTAAAAAAATGTAAAATCTTAAGTTTAAAATTAGTCTTTAATAAAGATAGGCGGCGGGATGTCTTCAATAACTCCCAAATAAAGATCACTTTTTACATCAAAAACAAGCTTTACGGCGCCAACCTTAGCAAGTGCCTTCTGGGTTTTTTGGACACTGGGTACAGGTCCCCAAAGCCTTAGAACACCATCTCGAACACTAACACCAATATTCAGCTGACTCAAATCTGGATCTTCAGACAACAACCTTCGTATTTTGATTGTCAATTCAAGGTCGCGGTATTTATTTGGTTTAGAATCAGGTTTCGCAAGAGTTATTTCTTTCCCCGGAAAATCAAGCAAGGGACCAGTCTGGGCTTCCAGATTAAATCCAGCAATGCCCACGAGGAAAATTACGCCAAGAAATAGGTAACTAACTTTTCTCACAACTTAATTTTGCATGATGATCAATCAATATGAACGGACTTTGCCATCTTGAATCAGCAGGAAAACAAAAAAAAAGCCAATAATAACGATTTGGCAAGATGTGAGGTTAGATATGAATCGCTTTTTTCTCAACAGCCAACGCTGCCTCTTTAAATGCTTCAGATAGAGTAGGATGTGCATGGCAAGTTCTGGCAACATCCTCAGCACTGGCCTGCATTTCAACCCAGGCTACAGCTTCTGCAACCATGTCCGAAGCTCTTGGGCCGACAATATGGACACCTAGGATCCGATCAGTTTTTTCATGGGCAAGAATTTTAACCATGCCCTCTGTTTCACCCATTGTTCGTGCACGACTATTAGCCATAAACGGGAACTTTCCGATTTTATATGGAATCTTAGTTTCTTTTAATTGCTCTTCGGTTTTACCCACGCTTGAAAGTTCGGGCCAAGTATAAATGACACTTGGAATAGTATCATGATTAACCGTAGTTTTGCCACCGGCAATATTTTCCGCAGCAGCAACGCCTTCTTCTTCAGCTTTATGAGCAAGCATGGGCCCAGTTACTAAATCTCCAATCGCATAAATATTAGGAACATCGGTTCTCAAGAACTTGTCCACCTTTATTTGACTTGTTTTTGGATCAATTATTATTCCTAGTGCCTCAATCCCCAATCCCATTGAATTTGGCTTTCGACCAACACATACCAACGCCTTATCCGCTTTAAATTGCAACTTCTGGCCAGCTTTTTCACAATCAATAAGGATATGATTACCATCCCGTTTACCACCAGTAACTTTAGTATCAAAATTAAAATTCAAACCCTGCTTTTCCAAACTTCGTTGCAACAAAGCGGCGCTTTCAGAATCACTTAAAGGCAAAGCCTTGGGCAAAAATTCAAGAACTTGTACATTGCTGCCCAAACGAGTCCAAACCGAACCCATTTCCAATCCGATATACCCAGCTCCGACTACCACAAGATCCTTGGGCACCGAATTAAAACATAAAGCTTCTGCTGAACTTACGACCAGATCTCCGTCCATAGGCAAACAGGGAAGAGATGCAGGTTCACTGCCCGTAGCGATAATTATAAATTTAGCATCAATTTCAGACTTGGCTCCAGTCTTGTCAGTAATTTCAATCCGATTGGAAGAAACAATTTTTCCAACGCCAACAATTCGATGAATTTTATTTTTCTTAAATAAAGAGGATATACCATCTCCTAAGCCCTTAACGATTTTATCTTTTCTTGCGATCATCGCGGGAACATCAATTTGTGGCTTTGAAACCACAATTCCATGATTTTCAAAATGCTTGGAAGCTTGAAGAAAAAGTTCACTGGATTCAAGTAAGGCCTTGGAAGGTATACACCCTACATTTAAACAAGTGCCACCCAACGATTCTCGTTTTTCAATGCAAGCCACTTTCAAACCTAGTTGGGAAGCCCTGATTGCTGCAACATAACCACCTGGGCCACCACCAATTATCGCAACGTCGAAAGAGTCAGTAGACATGTTTGTTTCTCAAAATAACTCAAAGAAGTAGACACGGGAGAAAAGTCAAAAACAAATGTTTCTTAAACACTGAAGAAAATACGTTCTGGATTTTCCAAGCACTCTTTAACACGAACCAAAAAACTTACTGCTTCTTTACCATCGATAATCCGATGATCATAAGAAAGTGCGATATACATCATTGGACGGATGACAATCTGATCTTCAACTACGACAGCACGCTTTTGGATAGCATGCATACCAAGAATGCCACTTTGAGGAGGATTTAAAATAGGAGTTGAAAGCATTGAACCAAAAGTGCCACCATTGGTGATCGTAAAAGTGCCACCTTGGAGATCACTCACAGCAATCTTGTTTTCTTTGGCCTTAACTGCAAGTTCAACTATTTTTTTCTCAATTTCAGCAAAGGTTAACTCATCCACATTTCTAAGCACAGGAACCATCAGGCCTTTGTCCGTGCTTACTGCCACACCGATATCGTAAAAATGATGATACACAATATCTTGATTATCAATTCTGGCGTTTACTGCAGGGAAAGCTTTCAGCCCCTCGATAACAGCCTTGACAAAAAAGCTCATGAACCCAAGTCCGACACCGTGTTTTTTTTGGAACGATTCTTTATATTTGCCCCTGAAAGCCATGATTGCAGACATATCTGCTTCGTTAAATGTAGTAAGAATAGCACTACTTTGCTGGGCGTGAAGCAACCTTTCTGCGATTCTTTGACGAATTGGAGTCATACGTTGTCTAGTTTCCCTAGCAACCTCTCGTCGAACATCTTTAGGGACGATGGCACTTGGTTTTGCCTGGGACTCAATATGAGCAACCACATCCTCTTTAAGAATCCTAGAACCTTTACCAGACCCAGTTACAGCAGAGAGTTCAACACCAGCTTTTTCGGCAAGATGCCTTGCAGCGGGATTGGAAACATTACCAACAGGAATGGTTTGAGAAGAAACAGGAGTAGAAGGAATAGTTGCAGAAGAAGCAGGAGAAGATTCTCCGACAGCGGATTTATTTATTTTTCCTACAACAGCTCCAATCAAAACTTTTTCCCCTTCTGCAATAAGGATCGTTAATACCCCCGCATCAGGAGCAACAACCTCGGTAGTTGCTTTTTCTGTTTCCACTTCAAAAAGAGGCTCATTAACTTTTACCGGGTCACCAGTTTTCTTAAACCATTTGGACAAAACACCTTCAGAAATTGATTCGCCAACCGACGGAACTTTAATTTCAGTGATCATACTTTTTCTTCTTAGGTATCAGGAATATATAAACAGCTTCAGCTCTAAAAATTAGCGGGCATCAACCTTGGTCCCAGCATTTGATGATTGAGAATCAATAGTCTTGTTTCCAAAAACAGGTAAAGCTTTGGCAAAAAAAGGAAGCTCGCCCTTGAAGGCAGCTTCAATTAATTGCTTTTGTTCACTTTCATGAATTTTTTTGGAACCCACCGCAGGACTTGCGCTTTCATCACGCCCAATGTACTCAAACAAATAACCCATTGCTCTAAACTTTGGTTCCACAAAAAACCAGGCCCCCATATTATAGGATTCTTCCTGAACCCAGACAAATTCAGTAGCTTTTCCATACCTATCAAGAATTTTCTTCAATTGCTCTTCGGGGAAAGGGTAAATTTGCTCAAGTCGAATAATAGCAGTATCAAAACTTTCCTGTTTGATTCGTTGCTCAAAAAGATCGTAATAAACCTTGCCTGAACAAAGAACAACTCGCTTAACACGCGAAGGATCAACAATGGTATCGTCAAGAACCTCCAAAAACGAACCGGCAATAAACTCTTCCATCGGAGAAACAGCAAGCTTATGACGCAGAATACTTTTGGGAGTCATGACAGCCAGAGGCTTACGAAAATCCCTGTGTAACTGCCTTCGTAATAAATGGAAGTACTGGGCGGGAGTAGAAGCGTTGCAAATTTGCAAATTATTTTCAGCACAAAGCTGCAATAAGCGCTCAATACGAGAACTAGAGTGCTCTGGCCCCTGACCTTCATATCCATGGGGAAGCAACATGACCAAACCGCTTTCACGCTTCCACTTAGATTCGCTGGACGCGATAAATTGATCAACAATAACTTGCGCACCGTTCCAAAAATCACCAAACTGAGCTTCCCACAGCACTAAAACATTAGGGTTATCAAGACTATAGCCAAACTCAAAACCAAGAACAGCGGCTTCGGATAGCATGCTGTCAAAAACATCGTAAGGAGCCTGATTATCAGAAATGAAATTCAAAGGAGAATATGACTGCCCATTGTTTGAATCATAAAAAATCGAATGTCTTTGGCTGAATGTTCCCCGTCTAGAATCTTGACCACTAAGCCTTACTTTATGCCCCTCCATCACGAGGGAACCAAAAGCCAACAATTCAGCAGTTGGCCAATCGATTGATTTTTTATCAGCAAAGTTTTGTCCTCGAGATCGAATCATCGTCGAAATTTTTGGATGAACATTAAAACCGGGCGGAATAGTCATCAACGCCTGAGCTATCAAGTTAATATTTTTTTCTGTCACTCCAGTTTTTACAACTTTATGAGTATACTGCTTGGTTAAATTCTTCCAAGCACCTTGAAATGCCGACATTCGCTGGTAGGAAACAGGATTGTTTCTCATTTCATCCAAGGATCGCTGAAGACGCGATTCAAATTCGGATCCGATTAAAGAAACTTCTTCAGAAGAACAAACACCTTCCAGAACCAATCTTTCACCATACTTAACTGCGGGTGATGATCTCGCTTTAATGTTTTGATACATGATGGGCTGGGTGAATGAAGGCTCATCTCCCTCGTTATGACCATGCTTACGGTAACAAACAATATCTATAACAACATCCTTGCCAAACCTTTGACGATATTCCAAAGCAAGTTTCCCTACCCAAACAACAGCTTCAGGATCATCCCCATTCACATGAAAAATTGGCGCAAGAATTATCTTCGCAACATCGGTACAATAAGATGTGGAACGAGAGTCAGATGGACGGGTGGTAAAACCAATTTGGTTGTTAATTACAACATGAAAAGTTCCACCAGTCGTATAACCCTCCAAACCTGCAAGATTCAAGGACTCGGGAACAATCCCCTGGCCAGCAAATGCTGCATCACCATGAATCAAAACAGGAAGAACAGCGCGCCTGCTTGAATCATTCAACAAATCTTGTTTTGCCCTTACCCGTCCTTCAACAACTGGATTAACAAATTCCAGGTGGCTAGGGTTGGGCGTGAGAGAAAGGTGCAGATTTTTACCCTTCGTGTTCTGCCTATCAACTGAATAACCTAGGTGATATTTGACATCACCATCACCAATAATACTGGTCGTCGAAAAATTCTCCTCGAATTCGGCAAAAACATCGCCATAAGGCTTCAACATTACATTCGTGAGAACATTTAGCCTACCTCGATGAGCCATACCAAGAACAATATGTTCACCGCCAAGATCTGGATAACTTTCGACAACGGCCTCTAGAAGGGGAATAAGAGAATCACCGCCCTCAAGAGAAAACCTTTTCTGCCCCACAAACTTATGATGCAGAAATTTCTCAAAGAGATCTGCACGCATCAATTGATTCAATATGTTTTTTTTATCGCTCGAAGAAAACTCAATTTTTCCTGCTTTTTCTTCGAGCCTCGATATAAGCCAATCTCGTTCACCACCATCATGCAAATGGGTTATTTCAACACCAATGCTACGACAGTAAATATCTTGAAGAATTTTAATAAGTCCCTGGATAGTACCATCAGGATAAGGAGTAAAACTAGGGATGGTAAAATGACTTCCTAGGTGCTTTTCAACCAGGTCCTGAAGTGATTTATTTAAAATCTGTTGCGAAACCGACTCTATCTGTAACGGATCAAGGGTTGCCTGCAAATGTCCATAATCACGAAAAATTCCAATTAATTTTTCAGCTAGACTGGCCATTGAATCGGTAGATTCCATGGTCAACTGATCGCCCTTGGATTGCTGCAAGCCAATTTCAAAACCTTCGAAGAAAATTGACCACGAGGATTCAACACTTGAAGGATCACTTCTCCAAGCAAGATACATGGATTCAATAGCTTCTAAATTTGGCCTAAATCCCACACTACCTGAAGACATAAGAATCACCTCGCAGCTAAATCAAATATTTTCAACAGTAATTCTAACTCAATTACAACAAAATACCATTAAACCAAGCAAAATTTTCACTAACAATCAGCCTCATGTTGAGGTTAAATCAGTTTGAAGTGGTTTTCCAACAAAAACACCCCAACTACACAAACTTAACTTTTTGAAGGTATCCCCAATGGAATTTTCACAAAAAAAGAGGTCCCTTCATCAAGTTTACTTTCCACCCAGATAAAGCCCTTATGCTCTTCGACGGTTTTCCGGGCAACGGCTAGCCCTAAACCTGTACCAGAATTACCTTTAGAGCTTTGAAACGGTGCAAAAATCGTTTTAATATCCGCCTCCGCTATTCCTTCGCCGTTATCAGAAACCACAATCTCTACATAACCTGTTTCCGCCGATGGTCTCAAACCAACAATAACCAACCCATAGCTTTTTTCACGAATTGCATCAATGGCATTATTAACCAAGTTTAAAATAGTCCGATGAATTCCCTCAGGGTCAATAAAAGCCACTACATTCTGAAATGTTGTCTCCAAACGAATCTCAGCACCAATTTCTTTCGCCATTGGCACGGATAATTCAACAACATCCGTTAAAATATCAACTAGATTTTTTTCTTGAAATGCAGGCACTCGGTCCTTTGAGAATCCCAGCATATCTTTTACGAGATCAAAAAGACGGGTGTGATTTTTTTCAATTATACGCAACCCTTGTTCCAACAGAGGCATTTCTTGGTCTCTAACCCCCAGCTTCAATATCTCTCCCCCACTCTTTAATCCTTGCAATATGTTTTTTATATGATGGGAAAGATGTGCAACAGTTTCGCCAACCGCAGCGAGCCTTTCGCCCTGCACCCTAGCTTTGTAATAAAGGGTATCCTCTATCGCAAGTGCAGCTTGATGCGCAACTGCTATTGCAAGAGTCAAATGCTCCTTTTCAAAAGCAGCAATCCTGTTAGAGCTACCTTGAATATCAACCACTTCATCAATTGGATGTTTATCAAGATAAATAACCCCGACTGTAGCGTGCCTGCCTCGCATGGGCACACAAATAATTTCCCGCACCCCCGAACGAACAATACTCTGAACAGCATTAAACCGTGAATCATTCAAGGCATCGCTAACAAGCACCCCAATTTTTTCATGCATTACATGATCCACAACCGTCCTGCTAATTAGAGCCTCGCCTTTACCCGAGAATGCGCTTGCTCTGGCGACAACTTTAAAATCCCCATAGGATTCCGAGTCTCCCAAAGCGTTTAAAGCAGCCGATTGCGCAAAAGAGGAGGAAAGCAGAACCGAACCATGGTCAGCCGAGAGAGTTTTAAGTACAAGCCCCAGAATCCGATCCAGCAACAATTGAATATCAAGAATTTGACTGGTTGCATTTATTGTCTCATATATCACACCCAGCCTTGCAAGGGCTCCGCGCAACCAATCCCCCTGGGCACCTTCTGGTCTTGAAAGAAGGGCACTTCCTTCAGATTCAGGAACAGTACCTAAAAGGGAGAATGATCGCTCAAAATTATCTGGCTCTTTTGCAGGTTTTATTTTCAGGCTTTCAAGAAAAGGATCAGCAGTTTCTGAACCGGTTTCACCGGCTAATGGCGCGAAAAGAAGAACAGTCTGTCCAACCTGAATTTGATCACCTGGTTTTAACAACACATCCCGGACTGATTTACAATTAACAAAGCAGCCATTTGCACTACCCAAGTCCCTAAATCGAAAACCATCTGAAGATTTATAAACTTCGGCATGCCTACGAGAAATCTCAGTATCTTGTAAGCGAATAAAACATGTTTGATCCCTGCCTATTGCACTCAGAGGAGTCAATAGCTCAAACCGCCTGCCTTCGTCTAAACCTTTTAATATTATTATACTTGGCACAACTTTGGGCCTTTGGCGAGCCTGTTATTACATCTTATCATTATACACAGATTATTTTCCATTATGAGTAACAAAAAGCCAACTCTTTCGTTTCTCAATTTCTAAAAACGAATGATGGAGGTTTTCAATCGCAATTTTTTCTGAAATGTTGAAACTAGAATCATCATGGCGCACAATCCAAACTTCCATGCCAGCAGCTACAGAAGCTTTAATGTCAATATCCATGTCGCCCACATAAACCACTTCATTTTGTCTTATTTTCAATCTTTTGGCAGCCTCAATTAGCATATCGGGTGCAGGTTTTGGGCTAGGAACATCCTCAGGTCCCAGCACTACTTTAAAATACGCACTTATACCAAGGTGATCGATCAATTCCGTGGTAAATCCAACGGGCTTGTTGCTGCAAACCCCCATGCTAATCCCAGAAAGGTGCAGCTTGTTTAAGAATTCCCGGGCATTAGGATACAGTCGTGTGTGTGTCTTCATGTGGATCTTGTGATGCGCATGATAAGCCTTTTTTGCCTGGCCAATGTCGCACCCTGGAAGCATTTTCTGCATTAAATATTCCAGCCCATGACCAACATGAGCTTTGATTTCATCAAATCGTAATTGTGGCAGGCGGTTCTCTGCTCTTACAAAATTAACACTCTCGGCGATGGCCTCGAAGCTATCTGCAAGTGTCCCATCAAAATCAAAAAGTACACCTCTTAACATTACCATCCCCATTAAAAATGATTAATCAGTTAACAATACTTAAGATACTACTTGGTTTCGTGTTAATTTGTAACTCCTATTGAAAACATTTACATAGTACAATTTGACCATCTGTGCGCATTAGCAGATGAAATCCTTGAAATTTTTTGTCCAACACCGGAAAAATCATAGTGGATTGCACGTTTGGGGAGGGAGGCATACCGCCCTTTTAACGCCATAACTGGTCCGGATGAAAAGACTTTCAGAGTCGACTTAGATTCGCTTGAACACTAATGTTTGCAAGCAAATCTCAATCCCTTTACAGATTGGTTACATTTTTTGCATTGCAATTTTGCTGGACTCGATCTCATATTGATGGAAAAAGAATTCATTTAGGTTTATGCACTTTTAATAAATCGAGTTTTCGCCCTGAACCATTGATATGCGAATTTGGACATCTAAATAACAAACTATAGCCCAAACGCTTGAAACATTAATGTAGAAACTCTGGATAAAAAACTAGCATATTTCGGCGATGTTCAAAAAATTAATCTTAGGGAGGGATTCAAAGATTTCAAAAGAGCCTGACAAGTCCTCATACAAAAGTGCCACAATTCATGATCTTGCTCTGCCAAATTACACTGAAGGAGCAAAAATAATTAGTTTCTTTGCAATGCATTTAGACTAATAATAAAATAAATGCTTTAAATTTATCAGAGCAACAAAATGAAAATTATTTTTTTGATTGCAACCTTGCTTTCTTCGCAACATAGCGATGACCTTAAAGGGCAATCTTATTTACAAAGTAAAGATTTTGCAGCCCCTTCTTTTACCTTAAATGCATTTAATAACCTCCACAAACAATGGAAGCTTAATTCTCCCCCTGACTCTAAAACGGCACTCCAAATTTTCGAATCGCGCTATGGCATGCACCAGGCCAACTACCCTAATGATGACCTCCCCATGGGACTTAAACTAGCACCTTTTCCCTTAACACTGGGGACGGTTAAGGGCATTGCTCTTGATTGTTTGATTTGCCATGGCGGAATTCTAAATGGCAAATCTTATCCGGGTTTAGGTAATAATTCACTGGACCTTCAGACTTTTTTCGAGGACATGAATAAAGCTGATGGCAATAAAAAACCTCTCGCTTTTCGCTTCGGAAATTCCCGTGGCACAAATGAAGCTGGGGCCGTCTCTGTTTTTTTACTAGGATTTCGTAATCCAGATCTGTCACTCAAAACCTCTTGGGTCAATCTAGGGCTTGATGATCAATTACACGAGGATCCACCAGCTTGGTGGCTTTTGAAAAAGAAAAAATCCATGTATGCAACTGGGGGTGCGGACGCTAGATCTGTTCGCTCACTAATGCAATTTATGATGAGCCCGATACATGGGCCAGATCACTTTAATATTAATGAAAAAAAATTCGCCAACCTACAAGCTTATATGCTTTCTATTCAACCTCCCGTTTACCCATTTCCTATCGACTATTCTTTAGCAAAAGCAGGGAAAACCCTGTTCGAAAACAACTGTTCGAAATGCCACGGCACTTACGGGGACAAGCCAAACTATCCCAATAAAATTATCCCACTTAAAGTCATAGGCACCGACACCAACCGCTTTTTTGGCATCACCAAAGAATTTGGAAGATTTTATAATTCCTCCTGGTTCTCAAAAGAAGTTGAAGGTTGGTTTTCCGATGATTATAAAGCCCGTGAAACTAATGGGTATCAAGCACCACCTTTGGATGGAGTCTGGGCAACCGCCCCTTATTTGCATAATGGATCGGTCCCATCAATTTATTCACTTTTAAATTCAAAAACTAGGCCCAAAGTTTTCACCCGTGATTTTGAAAATAAATATTCAAATTACAACCAGAAGGAACTTGGCTGGAATTATCAATTTAAAAACAATAATGAACATCTTGACAAAATAGAGGCACCAGAACAACGAAAGTGGTATGACACTTCAACACCAGGAAGACTAAATATTGGCCATACTTTCGGTGACGACTTGACCGAACAGGAAAGATCCCAAGTTATCGAATACTTAAAAACTCTTTAATTATTTATCAACCCTGAAAGAGATCGGTTTATTACCCGCTTTATAATTTTCCCACATAAAAAGATACGCTTTTTCAAGGTTGCCAACAAAAAGCCTACTATCAAATAAAGGCGACTTTGATCGGTTCTCAAGCAATCGAACGCGATACGATTGTAATAATTTTGGATCATTTGCAAGCTTTACTGCAAGCCTTTCATAATCAATTGAATCATTAACAATCAATTCGGGTAAACCAGCTGATTGCAACAAACTACCGCCAACTCGAGAAGCTAGGGTTTCACCCGGGCAGGTAAGTACTGGAAGCCCCAACTGTAAAGCTAGGCTTGATGTTGCTGCAGCATTGTAAACAAACGAATCAAGAAACAAATCAGCAACTTGATGCCGCTTCAGATGTTCTTGCCTTGGAAGAAAACCTGCAAAAATCAGCCTGTTTTCATCTACACCACAACGGGCAGCTTCTTTACGAAGATTTTTTTCAAGTAAGTAACCACCCGATTGGCCTGCAAGCCAAAGAACACTATTTGGAACTTGCTTTAAAATTCGCATCCAAACTGAAAATCCACGAGGTTCGATTTTATAACTATTGTTGAAACTACAGAAAACAAAACCATCTGAAGGCAACCCATAATTTTTTCTATCACACTTTTCGGAAAAAAATTCGGGTTCTAACTCCGCAATCAAATAAGAGTTAGGCATAAAAACAAATTTTTCATCAAAGAAAACCTGATAGCTCTCAGGTGTCAAGAATGAATCAGTTATAATATAGTCAAAGAAATCTGCACCCATGGTTCCTAGCATGCCTAAAAAATTCACCTGAACAGGTGCCGGTCGCATTGCAAAAGAAGCTACCCGGTTAAACCCTGTATAACCCATCAAATCCACCAAAATATGGATATTATCAGATGCAATCTGGTACCCGATATCTTTGGCATTCTTTCCTGCAACATTGACAAAATGTTCACTTTCTTTTTCGATGCGTTTACGAAAACAACTTTCGTCATTTTGGCTGAATGAATACACAAAAACTTCAAATTTTTCTAGGTTATGTCTTCCAAAAAAACCATGCAAAAGATGACCAACAGGATGATCATAAAAATCCCCTGAAAGATACCCAATTCGTATTCTGGAAGAGCACTCATTCTTATACACATCAAGTTGATGCAACTTTTCAAACTCTACTTCAACTTTAATTTTGGCACTGTGCATCTTGGCGACCAACTGCAACTGATCTAATGACCAAGGAAGTGTAAGCGCTTGAAAAGGGCCGACAACCGGACACTCCTCTTTTTCAATTTTTATAGCAGCATTACTCCACAGTAAATCCAAATCATTCTTATAACTACCCCAGTCGCAAACCAACTGTTTAGCGTGGCATAGGCGTGCGAATCCTTCCATAGCATTTGGATCTATTTCAACTGCTTTTTCCAATACTGCAATTGCTTCTTTCCAATCCTGCTTGACGAGTAGGTGATCACCAAGTTTGGTAAGCATCTCAGCATCATTGGGATTAAATTTTACTGCGTTTTGAAAACATGCCAATGCATCATAATCCCTGCGCAACTGCTGAAATAAAAGCCCCATTTGAAAGTGGGCTTTTGCATAATCAGGCTTGTTATTAATTGCTTTTTTAAAATGTTCAATTGCACCCTTCACATCGCCAAGATTAAACAAGGTATTGGCAATGTTAAAATGAGCCTCCGGATAATTCGGCCTTAAATGCAGTGCTTTTTCAAAAGAAACTTTTGCATCATCGTTCAACCTTAACCCCTGCAAAACAACACCAAGATTATTGAATGCAATGGCATAACTAGGATTAGCAAATGTGGCTTTTTCGAAAAACAATCGCGCTAAAGCGTTGTCTTTCTGAATCATTTTAAGTCTTCCAAGGTTGTTGTAAGCCCGGGCATATCCTGAATCAGAGTTTATCGATTGTTTAAAACTAAGCTCGGCATCTGTTTGATTATCATTATCGAGGTATACCTCACCCAATGAATTCCAGAAAACTGCATTTTTAGGGGATACTTGGACAGCCTTAGTTATCCATTCTAGTGCATCCTTTATTTTTTTCTCGCCATGGGCAATTACACCCAGCAAATACAACGCATCAGAATGTTCAGGTATTTTATCAAGAATTTTAAATGCAATATCTCTAGCTTGGTTAATATTTCCAGCTTGAAATCGGCCATAAGCCTCATTGCGAAATTTTTCGACCAAGTATGGATCCATAAAATCAAAGATCATTAAAAACTTGAATTTAATTAACTCTTAACTTTGCTATATGATTATTTTTCAGCTTTTCTATTTATAATCAATACTAATGATCATAGCTTTAAACATTAGACTTTAATTCAGCTAGGTATAAATTTAATGAATAATGCAACAACCAATCCAATCACTGCAAATGAAGAACCTTGGCTAGAAGTAACATCTTCACGTAATTTTAGTAATTGGCTTGCCCGGGAAAAAATCAGTCTCGCATTTTCAACCTATCAAGCGGGAAAAGTTTTTCTTCTTGGTAGAAAACATGATGGGCAAATTTCGGTATTCGAACGAACTTTACAGCGCTGTATGGGTCTTTGCTCCACTGATAATGGATTTTGGTTAAGTTCGACTTACCAAATATGGCGCTTTGAAAACGCCTTGCAACCAGGCCAAACTCATAACGATCACGACAAACTTTACATACCTCGCGTTGGGTACACCACTGGTGACCTTGATGTACACGACATTGCTGTTGAAGATTCAGGGCGGGTTGTTTTTGTAAACACCATGTTTGGATGTCTTGCTACATTTAGCAACCAGCACAGTTTTACCCCACTTTGGAAACCAAGCTTTATCAGCAAACTCACTCCTGAAGACCGATGCCATTTAAATGGTTTAGCTTTGGAAAATGGGAAATGCAAATATGTTACCGTGGTTAGCAAATCAGACGTGGTGGACGGATGGCGAAACCGCAGAACCGATGGTGGATGTGTCATCGAAGTTCCAAGTGGTGAAACAATAGTTTCAGGTCTTTCAATGCCCCATTCTCCAAGAGTTTATCGTGGCGAATTATATGTACACAATTCTGGCACCGGATATTTTGGAAAGATTGATCGCAAAAAAGGTGTGTTTGAACCCATTGTTTTCTGCCCAGGTTATCTTCGTGGCATGGCATTCTCAGGAAACCATGCAATCGTCGGACTATCGGGCCCTCGCAAAGACAAAACTTTCAGCGGCCTGCAATTAGATTCTGAACTTGCCAAACGTGATGCAGAAGCTTGGTGTGGTTTGCAAGTCATAGAGCTTGCTTCCGGAAATGTCATCGAGTGGGTTAGGCTTCATGGCATGGTGACAGAACTCTACGATGTTGCGATATTAAAAAATGTAATCCGACCAATGGTACTTGGATTCAAAACCACGGAAATTGCCCAACTTGTAAGCATGGATGAAGGGCAAATACTTTAATTGCCTTAATACTTGTAATTAACAGGAGAGAAAACACGG
This sequence comes from Planctomycetota bacterium, assembly GCA_009920765.1. Taxonomy (GTDB): domain Bacteria; phylum Planctomycetota; class Planctomycetia; order Gemmatales; family Gemmataceae; genus UBA969. The sequence goes on from RFZJ01000003.1 coordinate 21,601, forward strand.
TAATCAATATTTGGAAACAAATTGTGGCGAGCTTCCACCTCAGCAAGCCAGGGTTCATCAATCTTTTTTTCAGTTATCTGCTCATACAAATGCAAAAAATTCAAGATATGCGTTCTAGTGCGGTTAATTGCATAATCAACTGTAGTGCCAGCTTTGATGATAAATGCCCAATCACTTGATTGGGCCAATAATAATTCCCTCAAGGCTTGATTCAAAGCCCTTAAAATAATGGGCGAAGGGGAAAGGTTATTCGATGCAAGTTCTTCCATTCGATCTGCACAAGCATGGAGATGCATGTAAATCCAATCGTTTGAAGATTCAAGCCAAACTTCGCTATAACCATTGTTGCCCCAACTGGAGAAAACGGGCCTGGAATTCTGAATATTGGGATATTTTTCGAGATATTCTGGAACGGTGATACACTTGATAGTTTGTTGATCAAAATGCATTTTACGGAAGAGAAAATCAAGCCACTGTGGACCTTCAAACCACCAATGACCAAAAAGTTCGGCATCGTATGGAGCAACTATCAAAGCAGGGCGATCCTTCATTGCACCACTAAGCCACTCTACCTGTTTTTCACGATTGAACAAAAAATTTCCGGCATGTTCTGCGGCTTTTTCAGTGGCTTTTTCGGGATTATATGGCTTCTTTTCACCTGATCTCCCGGTAATTCTAAAATATTTGATTCCGGTCATGGTACGGATACCAATTTGATGTAAATGAGGCCTTAAATATTCAAAATCTAAATCAAAACCAATATCGTGATAAAATTCTCTATAAGAATAATCACCAGGATATCCTTCCAGGGCACTCCAAACTTGTTTGCTAGGTTCGGTATCCCTACCAAAAGCAAAAACGGAGGAACCAGTGCATTGAATTGGCGCATAAATGCCATAGGTAGGGCGTGGTTCTGCGAACAGAACTCCATGGGTATCAGTAAAAAAATAGGAAACGCCACACGCTTCAAGAATTTTTTCAAGGCCTTCAATATAACCACATTCTGGGAGCCAGATACCCTTTGGCTTTCTACCAAAGTGCCTTTCAAATTCATTTACTCCGATTTCGATCTGGGCACGAACAGCCCCTGGGTTCGAGATAAGCAAGGGTAAAAACCCATGAGTAGCAGCAGAAGTAATAAGTTCCAGTTTCCCCGAATCAAAATGATTTTTGAACGAATGAAGAAGATTCCCATTATGACGGTTTTTAAACCTATCAAGAATCATCTCAAACTGTGATAGGTACATTTTTGCAAGTTTGTAGAACTCGGGTTCCCAACGAGTACGTTCTACTTCTTTTTTTGCCAACATGATCAAATTATTGATGTATCGAACAAAACGCTCTGATAGAAGTCCGTCTTCCAGCATTGCTGCAAGAGTAGGGGTTATGGACATGGTTAAGCGCCACTCAACCCCATCTTTTTCTAGATTATCAAACACTTCAAGGAGTGGTATATAAGTTTCAGCTATTGCCTCATAAAACCAGTCTTCTTCCAAAAAATCTTCAAATTCTGGATGACGAACAAATGGTAAATGCGCATGCAAAACCATCGTTAAGTAGCCTAATGGCATTAAATCTCCAACGTTAAAAGTTTAACCGCAATAAAGTTCAACTATATAAATTCCATTCATAAGTTTATCTTCAAGAAGAATTAACTTCCATCCATTTACCACGAATCATCAAACCTAAACAACTTTGATTTCCCAAAAGAAGATTTTCCAACGGATCTAAAGATCCATTCGCATCGATTGGAAAACAGCAAAGATTCGCATATTTCCCAATCGAAAGACTACCATTTTTTCTGTCTAACCCAAGAAGGCTTGCCCCGTGAATCGTTATCATTTCTAAAATCAAACCAGGAGATATTAGAGGATATTTTGCTCTTACAAGTCTGGCCTCACTAAGCACATCAAGATCAGGATTTGAAGAAAGACCATCTGTCCCCAAAGCTATTTTCCAACCAGCAGACAACATTAAAGGCAAAGGATGTGCCGAAGAATTGAAAAAATCATGGGTTCTCGGACAATACACCAACTTCCTCTTTTTTTCCGAAAAATCATTAAGAAATGTCCCATGAACCAATACACTTTGAGGGTTTCGGTCCAATAATTGCAATACATTTCTTACCGAAGGAGCTAAACCAGATTCATCGTAAACATTCTTTGCTATCAACCAATCTGCAAATGAACCTTTCCTAGTTTTAAGTAATTCGATTTCGAGCAAAGTTTCCGCAACATGCATTTGTAATGGTAATTCCTGCTCAATCCCAAAATTCAATAATTCTGTGCAAACGCTGTAAGGGGCATGCGGACTAACTCCTGGCGAAAGATAATCATGGGGGGTAAGGCGTTCAATCCAACCTAAAAATTCCTCTAGGGCTAATTGGGCCCGACCTCTTTTTAACCCTAATAATTCAAAATAGACCACTCCACCTAGTTTACTTTTGGAAAGCAAATTCCACGAATGCCCACCCGCTGAAATATCACCTATCAAGCAAACCCCTGCCTTTAATGACTGATCAATTCCTTTTTGAATATGCTCCTGCAATTGAACAGGGGTGGTTGAAATTCTATGCACAATTACAGAATCGATCCAATCAAGGAAATTACTGCCTTTTTTTCTTTCTTGAGGAAAACCTGTTAAGTCGAGGTGCGTGTGTGCATTCACCAACCCAGGGAGAAGAATAACTTCGCCTAGATTTTCATCAACATCAAGTGTATTAACTTTAGAAACCCCGGTGATTTTTTCACCTTCAATGTGAACCTGCCCCCATTCTAATGGCGGCCCATCGATGGGAACAACCCAGCGGGCAGATAATGTTTTTTGTTCCCCAGATTCTTTCAAGAAAACCCCCCGGAATATTCTTGTACATGCAATGTTGTCTTTCCTAGCGTATTACTTATCTTAGTGGCTGCAAGCACAGGAACACCATGATGTTCTTCTACAATTCCTTGAACAACATAAGGCCCTAAGGAAATATGCGGAATCGGATTGCAATTCCCTGCAAACAAAACAACATCCGCAAGGCCAGTCTCATCTTCCAAAGAAATAAATTGCATTGGCTGGCCTGATTCTGTTGTTGTCCGCCTTGCGGTAGCCACGGTACCTTCAATTGTGATTTTCTCACCAATACTTCGAGAAAAATCATCACAACTTGTGATGTGCCCGCATCCAACAGGCAAGGTATATCCAGTACCGGCGCGCAGCATTGCGATAAGGGGCATTTCCAGAGTAAAACCAAGAGTTTTCCATTCGTCATGGGCTTTATGCAATTTTGAAACCTGCACAGGAGCCCAACGATCGGGAATACTGGGGGCAAAAAGTTCTTGGGTACTTCTCCGTAATTCCGATTCCGCTTGAAGATAAAGCACCGGCCTGGGAAGACCAAAACAATCACAAGCACCAGACTGGAGCAAAAGTGCAAGAGTTTCTGCACCAGGCTTCAAGCGGGCAATCAGTTCAATCAGACTGGTATATGGCCCATTACAATTTCTCTCTTCATGCAACAAAACCTTAAAATTTTGAGAAAGGCCAGCAATGGCATCAAGGCCAACACGAATACCATTTTCTTCAAGACCGAAATCAACACGGGAACGATTGACACAAGGTGGAAACAAGGGAATCCGAGCCCTGCGAATCGCCTCTATATAAACATGCCTCGGATAGGTACCCTGATTATTGTTCAATGCAGCAGTCCAAAATTCACGCGGGTGATAAGCTTTCAGCCACAAAGCTTTCCAGGCAATAAGCCCATAACTAACTGCATGACTTTTACAAAACGAATAACGATTGAACTTTGACAATTGCAACCACAAGTCTGAAAGCGCCTGCTTCGAAATCCCAGAACCTTCGCACAAAGTGAAGAACTCAATGGCTAAAGCATTATACTGCGCATCCGTCTCCCACTTGGTAACTTTTTTGCGAAAAGTATCAGCATCAGAAGGCGAGAGCTTTGCAAGCGCTTTTAACAATCTCAACGAATCATCCTCGTAAAGCAACATCAACTGGGTATCGCCCAATAACCTTGCAAGGGCAGGCTCGATGCTTGCAGGTTTCTCAAGCCCCCTGCGCCTGCGAATAAACCTTTCCTTCATGCCAATCGAAGCTGCCCCCGGACGAATCAACGCCAGCGACTGTATCACATCATCCAGACACTGCGCCTGCATCTGTACCAATAAATGTCTCATTCCCGGCGATTCCATCTGATTAACACCGAGAGTATCCCCACACAGAAGCAATCGACCAACTTTCGGATCATCTTCAGGCATATCCGCATGAGGTAATATTCTTTCTCCCGAAAGCCTTGAAGCTTCATCCACGGTTGCAAGGGCGCGATTACCCAGCAAATCAATCTTTACCAGTCCAATTTTTTCGACCGCATCCTTTTCATACTGGGTGATTACCACTCCTTTGCGCGACCACTGCAACGGGGCATATTGCTCGATCGGATTTGGTGTGATCACTATTCCACCGGGATGAATCGACAAATGATGCGGCCTTCCCACCAACAATCGGGCATAAAAAAACATCTGTTTCCACTGCAACAGCCCCAATGGGCAACCAGAATAATAAGGCAACTGAGCATTGGCTTGCTCACCTGCCACATAGGTTTCTAGACGCTTTTCCATCGCCGGGCCCATCGCACTGATCTGTTCTTCCGAAAGCCCATACACCTTGGCGGATTCACGCAATGCTGATCTGGGTTGAAGAAACAAATGCGAACTGATCCTTGCTGCGTATTGCCTGCCCCTTTGCTCGAGTACATGATCAATCAGTGCATCACGAATTTTCCAATCGAAGTCGAGATCAATATCAGGTAAATCAACACGCCCCATGTGCAAAAAACGCTCAAAAGCAAGGTTATGTCGTAGGGGATCAACATCGGTAATGCCAAGTAAATAACAAACCAAAGAATTCCCTGCAGAGCCACGAAGGGCGGGGGTATGGCCGTCCGAGCGTGCCAGTCCGGTGATCTCATTCACTGTAAGAAAGTAACCATCTAGATTGCGGGCATGGATGATCTTGAGTTCTTCTTCCAACCGAAGTTTTGCACCTTTATTCTTTTGCAACCCGCGCAGGTGCATTCCTTCCAGACACAAAGCCCTCAATTGCGCTACAGACTTCATTCCACGCGAATTTAAAGGCTCTGGAAGAACAAGCCCTTTAGGCAAAACATCGACCTCAAGCCCCTCTGCAAGTGTGCTGGCATTAGCAAGTGCTTCTGGAATATCACGAAATAGCTCCTGAAATTCATTCAAAGGGAGCAAATAACTCTCTTCTCCAACATGATCATCCCGCAACCGTTGCAACAGGGTACACTCGCGAATGGCTCGAATAACACGATATAATTCCAACAATCCTGGTTGGGCAAAATAACAACCATGCAAGGCAACGAGAGATACCCCCAATCGATCAGCACACTCAAGCAATTTCCGTTGACGAGAAGAAATAGAACGACTGCGCCCCGAACGTTTAACACCAACCCATACCCTGGATGCATAAAGAGGGTGCAATAATTCCAATAGCTCTGGAGTATCAACTAAAATGTGTAAACCTTGACTGAATTCCAGCAAAAGTCCACCCAGATTCGCATCATCATTCAAGTTCAACCTGCTGAGAATACAGCACAAACTTCGATAACCAGCACGATTTTGAATAAGGGCAACAGCCGATTGAGTCGGCGTTCGTAATACTGAACCCAGAATCGGTTTGATACCTTGGCTCAATGATAATTCATGAAATGCAACTGCGCCCAGAAGGTTATTGGTATCGGTCAGGGCAAGCGATTTATATCCAAGGCGAATGGCGACCGATATCAAATGTGCCGGGCTGGAAACACCTTGAAGCAACGAATACCAAGAATGATTAAGCAAAGAAGCAGCCATGGCCCGACCTCCATAGCATTAGTATACATTTGTACCGTACACTTGCTAGCTCAGCTTTTCTTCCTCCGTCAGCAAAAATGAACCTTTCAACCCGATATTCCTCAAAACTTCCCACCCCAGACCACCAATCACATCATATAACACCTACTGGACTTCATACGTACTCGCATTCCAGGAAATTCATCCATGAACACCCTTTGCATCCGATCTGGCAGAGTTATCGACCCATCCCAAAACATTGATCAAATTGCAGATCTTTGGATTCAAGGTGAGAAAATTCTTGGCATAGGCTCAAACCTCGCTCCAAATCCTGACCAGATCATCGATGCCAAAGGAATGATTATTACACCGGGCCTTATTGACATGCATGTACATCTGCGTGAACCCGGACGCGAAGAGGACGAAACCATTGCAACAGGGGCTCATTCCGCAATCGTAGGAGGTGTCACCTCGGTGGCCTGCATGCCAAATACCGAACCTGCAATCGACACACAAGCTTCTGCTGAATTTGTCATCCTTCAAGCAAAGCGGGCAGGCTATGCCAACGTCTTCCCGATTGGCGCTATCACCAAAGGTCGAGAAGGCAAAGAACTTGCAGAAATCGGTGGGCTAGTCAATGGTGGGGCTGTTGCATTCACAGATGATGGCTCTCCCGTTGTCAGTGCAGAAATCATGCGTAGGGCCATGGAATACTGCAAGGGTTTCGACAAAACCGTTCTCAGCCATTCAGAAGATCTCGACCTTACCAAAGGTGGCGTTATGAACGAGGGATTTGAAAGCATGCGCTTGGGTTTACGAGGATTACCTGCGGCGGCAGAAGAAGTAATGATCTACCGTGAAATCGCACTCGCAGAACTTACTGGTGCAAAAGTACATATTCTTCATGTTTCCACCAAAGGCGGAGTAGAACTGATTAGGCAAGGGAAGAGCAGGGGAGTCAAAGCAAGTGGCGAGGCTTGCCCTCATCATTTTACACTTACCGACAAATGCCTTCGAACCTTTGACAGCAACTACAAGATGTCTCCTCCATTACGTACACAGAATGACATCGATGCAATTTTGGTGGGCCTTAAAGACAACACACTGGAAGTTCTAGCAACCGATCATGCGCCACATGCTCCCGAGAAAAAAATGCGCGAACTAGATCAGGCTCCAAATGGTATAATCGGTCTCGAAACCTTTCTTCCCATATGCATTCAAGCACTAATAATTCCTGGGGTGTTAACTTGGAAACAAATGATTGAAAAGATGACTATCAATCCTGCAAAAGTATTAGGAATAGACCGGGGGACCTTAAAACCAAACGCATGGGCCGATATCACAATCATCGATCCTGATGTGGAGTGGACTATCGACCCTAACCGGTTTAAGTCCAAAAGCAGGAACTGCCCCTATGCAGGCTGGAAGGTAAAAGGTCGTGCGGAAAAAGTATTCGTAGCAGGGGTCCTTAAACAAGACAAAAGCCCACTATAATCCCAGGCTTTTTAATTGATGTTTTTAATTTATTCCCGACAGCGATCAAACCATGATTGAAGCTGAAAACCTAACAAAAGAATTTTTCACATCGGGTAATGATATCCCTTTCAAAGCAGTTGATTCACTTACCTTCAAAATTGAAAAAGGCGAAGTGGTGGGACTCCTTGGCCCGAATGGCGCCGGAAAAACCACAACAATGCGAATTCTATGCACTCTTCTTGCGCCTACCTCCGGTAGTGCTAAAGTTGCAGGGTTTGATGTATCCTCTAATGGTGACCAGGTCCGCAAAAACTTAGGTTTCGTTTCGGCTGGCACCGGTATTTACGACCGCCTTAGCCCTGAGGAACTTTTACAATATCATGGCAGACTACATGGTATGGATGACAAAACAATTTCCGAACGAACTACCAACTTATTTTCAATATTGGGTCTTGAAATGTATCGCCACAGACTCGGAGCAAAATTAAGCACTGGTACAAGACAAAAAGTTTCCCTTGCTCGGGCTTTAATTCACGATCCACCAGTTTTAATTTTCGATGAACCCACCGCAGGCCTTGATCTTATCAGCACTCTCGGACTACTCGACACCATCAAGGAACTAAAGTCACTTGGCAAAACTGTTTTGTATTCCAGCCACCATTGCTCTGAAGTTGAAAAAATCTGCGACAAATCACTTATTCTCAAAGATGGTAAAATAATTTGGTTTGGCGACTGGAGAAACCAAAAACCATATGCGCAAGGTCTTGCGGAGTTCTTTCAAAAACTTTCCGGATATGCTGCCCATTCCGAAACTAATCCAATTCAAAAGTAACATCACTTCCTAAAGATTAATGTCATTCGAAATACCTACCCGATAATATTCAGGAGACTGAGCAAGTTGAAATGCAAGGTCAACTTCAGCCAATCTTAACCATATCCCAACCAAGCTTTCCCATGGCAAATTTCTGGTTTCATTTAAAAAAAACAAAGCCTGACACAGATCATCAGGAGTGTAATTATGAATCCCCTCTATGGAAAGTAATTTTCGAACCACGATTTCCATATCTAAAGACACAGGCCTCGAAGAAAAAACCGACCCAACAAGTACAACTTTCCCGCCTATACCTAGACAATTAAAGGCATTTTCAAAAGCTCCGGGAACACCTGTCATTTCAAACATGACATCGACTCCCAGCCCATGTGTTACATAAGATACAAGCTTGGAAAGATCTTCAGGTTTGCTGGATTCATCCGCACCAAATTCATGGGCTTTTAACAATCTTTTTTCATTGGTATCACAAACAATAACCTTCCTGGCGCCATTAAATTTAGCCATGGCACAAGCAGTAATCCCCAACATTCCAGCACCAACAACAAGTACAATTTTCCCTGCAAGATTTCCTGCCACTCGAAAAGCAGCAACATTGGTGGCTGTAGTACAATTCGCAGGGCAAGCTGCCTCCAAACTTAATCCCCCAGGAACCCTAAATATTTTGGTGCCATGAACCAGTAAAATGTATTCAGCAAGACCACCGGTCCAAGGCACTTCTTGCGATAGTTTTTTGTGACCATATTTAAAATGCGAATCACATTTCTGGGGAACACCGCGCAAACAAAAAAGACAACTCCCACAATTTGCCACCACACTCCAAGTAATACGATCACCAACTTTTAATTGATTTCCTGAATAATCGCACCTATTGTTTTCAGGGCCAAATGAAACTATTTTTCCAACTATTTCATGCCCTAGCACAGTAGGTACCTCCACAACCCTTCTACCAAGAAAAGAATGTATATCACTACCACATATAGTACAACCTTCAACCTTTACCAAAACCTGATCACCCAATGGGGGATCAAGTTTAAAATTACACACATCAAAAGGAATGTTTCTATTATTAAACAACGCTGCATTAGCCATATCTGCCATCACAATTTCCAAAAATCGTAATTGAAATTAGTTAGTGTTATCTCTAAGCCTATTCGCAAAATAAATACTCGCGAAAATTATAAGAATACCACTAACTACAGAAATTAATGAAACCAAAATAACAAATTGATTTAATAAGGAAATTTGCCTGGAAACAAACACGCCCGAAATAATTACTGCAACATATCCCAAGTAACCGATAGCATCAGCGAGGTACATGAGATAACTACAATTACCTCTCTCACGAGTCATCGCAAGCAAACGTTCAAAAATTGTAGTATGGACAAGAACATAAGGCAGATAAAGTCCCAAACCAACCAATACCATAAACCAAAATCCATCCAACAGGTTTGACATCAACCCAATAACCGAAATGCCTGCAAGAAAAAAACCAAGAAAAGCCACAAACATGGCTAAATAAAAAGCAATTTTGTTATTCTTCACAAGAATCATAACTCCACTTGAAATTACAATACCTAAAGTTACCCATAATTCAGAAATGGTAAATTTTTCAGGTTTAGCATCAAATCCTAACCCTTTCCAAATCTCAGGAGAATAATCAGCTCTAATGCTTCGCAAAATCGTCACTAGGAGATAAACCAAAAGTATCAAAGAAAGCCCAATAAAATATTTTGAAAAGAAACGCCTTCTGTCCTCAATATACATTGGTGATCTTTCTGAACGAGCAATTACATCCAAATTCTTAGGCTGGGAAATCCTTGACAGCATCCAAACAAAAACAAGCAAGGGAATAATAAAAAATGTTCCCGAAACAAAAGGCATCCAATGATCCGAAATCCCTTTATCCAACAAAAACGAACCTACAGATTTGCAAAAACCGTCGGCAAGAATAAAACTTGCACACAAAAAACCAAGTAGAGCTTCTGTAATCCTTCTCCCTTCCAAAAAACCCATGACTAAACCAAATACCATTCCTAATGGTATTCCATTAAAAAACAACATAAAGCAATTCCATGGAGCTGGAATTAAAGCAAAACATAACAATGCAAAATGTGAAAAGCCAATCAAATAAAGAATTAATAAAGAGCGTCCATGATATGGCATCTCAGAAATAAACTTGATGCCAATAAATTTGGAAAGCATGTAACCCAAAACCTGGCCAACAACAAGGACAGTTTTATAATCAAAGCCGAAAAAATAAATATCAGAGTAACTAGAAGCTGTAAAAGGTTTTCGAAATCCATACATGCAAAAATAAGTACCAAACGCTGCAATAATCGACCAACCAGCTTGAAAAAGATTATTATTCAAACAATAACCTGCAAAAATCGAATTTTTCATGCCAGAATTGTAACCTCACAAAACCAGATTTCGCCATAACTAAATTTTTCAGAATGAATAGATTAACAAAAGATTCACATATAATTTTTAGATGTTAGAACAAAGCAACTTTTATGATTGCCAATCTTTACAGGAATTAGAAGAATAATTTTGCTTAGAGGAAATCAGGAAAATCACAAATGACTAAAATCCAAAAAATAGGTATCATTGGAGCTGGAATAGTTGGGTTATCTCATGCCTGGAGTGCAGCAAAAAGAGGGCATTCGGTTACAGTTTTTGAAAGATCCTCGAAAGCCTATGGGGCTTCGATTCGAAATTTCGGGATGGTTTGGCCAATCGGTTTACCACATGGAAAGCTTTATCAGACTGGCTTGGAATCGAGAGAACTTTGGCTCGAATTACAAAAAAATGCAGGAATTTGGATTAACCCCTGCGGATCACTTCATTTAGCACACGAAAAAGATGAATGGGAAGTCTTGCAAGAATTTGCGAGTTTAGCGCCTACTCTCGGATACAAATGTAACCTGCTTAACAAAAATGATATCATCAAAAAATCCAAATCTACCAACACTACAAATCTTTATGGGGCGCTTTGGAGTCCCACGGAACTTTGCATAGATTCACCCAATGCAATCAACACCATACCTCTTTGGTTAGAACAAACTTATAATGTAAAATTCTTTTTTGACTCAACAATTACAAATGTCAAGCACCCAGAAATTCAACTATCGACCGGAGAAAAAGTTCCCTTTGACCAAATTTTCATTTGCACAGGCCATGACTTTAAAACCTTGTTTCCAATCGTCTATCAAGCCTCCGAAATAAAACAATGCAAATTACAAATGATTAAGATTGGACCACAACCGAAAGAATGGCTTTTAGGTCCTCACATCGCGGGGGGATTAACCATTCGTCATTACAAAAATTTTCAGGCATGTAGATCTCAGATAAAGGTGAAAGAACGTTACGCAAGCAAATCACCAAAATTCGATAAATTTGGAATTCATGTGATGGCATCACAAAACCAATCAGGAGATGTAATTACAGGAGATTCACATGATTACGATCATCCGAATGACCCTTTTAACAATGAAGAAATCGACAATTTAATTATTCAGGAACTTAAAAAACTGGTCACATTACCAAACAATGAAATTAAAAATCGCTGGAATGGAATATATGCCAAACACCAAGATTTGATTCAATTTATTAACAACCCCGAAAATGGTGTTACGATTGTTAATTCAACAAGTGGGTTGGGCATGACTATGTCATTCGGACTTGCAGAAGCATATTGGCGTGGAGATATCATCACTAAAAACCAAGAAGGCTAAAATGAACAATTCGATTACTGCAATAATTTTAGATTGGGCAGGAACAACAATAGATCAAGGAAGTTGTGGACCAATAGATGCGTTTATTGAAATATTTTCAAGGAAAGGCATAAATATCAATGGAGACCAAGTGCGAGGCCCCATGGGTATGCACAAGATCACGCATATCAAATACCTTGCAGAGTTACCAGAAATCAAAGACCAATGGATTAAAAACCATGGTTCCCCAGCAACAGAAAAAGATATTCAAGAATTATTCACCCAGTTTGAACCAGCACTGGAAAAGAGCCTTCTACATCACTCAAAATTAATTCCAGGAGTCGCTGATGCAATCAGACTGCTCAGAGGAAAAGGGATAAAAATTGGGAGCACGACGGGTTACTCAAGATCCCAAATGAAAACAATAATACCGGAAGCAAAAAAACAGGGGTTCTGTCCTGATTCCGTAATATGCTCTTCTGATGTTCCTGAAGGAAGGCCTGCCCCTTGGATGATATTTGAAACAGCAAAACAACTTAAGGTATACCCTCCACATACATGGGTAAAAGTAGATGATACCTTGGTTGGAATTCAAGAAGGAAAGAATGCAGGCGCTTGGACAGTCGGAGTCACAAAAACAGGAAACTTGGTTGGTCTTGGAGAAAAAGAAATAAAAAATGTATCACCCGAAGAATTAAAAAAAAGAACTTCTAATGCAGAGAAAATTTTCAAATTAAACGGGGCAGATTTTGTTATAGAAAGTGTTGCAGAAATAATTCCGGTTATTGATGAAATTGAAAAAAGACTAAAAGCTGGATTAAGACCAAGGACCTAAAAGTTAAAATTTTGTCATTTTAAATTGCCAAGCTTTAAACAAGACCATACTATCTAAGTGTGTGGGTGCTTGATTGCATGTCGCAATCAGGAGAATAGGGAAAACGGTTAAAATCCGTTGCGGGGCCGCCGCTGTAATCGGTGTTGTATTATCATTAAATGCCACTGTGAAAACGGGAAGGCTGATAATCCTGGAAACGATTGTTTCCCACTGCCGAGAGCCAGAAGACCTGCCTACAAATTTAGAGCTATTTGCTGCGGACGCAGGCAACGAGCACAGAAGCAAACGCTGCAATAATGTAGTAATTTGCCTTAATTATGTTGCGTCCTTTTTATCTTTCACAAAAAGATTGGATGCATCATGATCATTAATAAAACAAAACTTAAATATAAAGCTTTTACTCTCATAGAACTTTTAGTGGTGATTGCAATTATTGCAATTTTGATTGGCCTTTTACTTCCAGCAGTTCAAAAAGTCCGTGAAGCTGCTACTCGAATTCAATGTTCCAATAACCTTAAACAACTTACGCTTGCAGTCATGAATTATGAAAACACCTTTCAAGTATTGCCACTTAGTTATTCCACTCCAAACCCTTCAAATTGGCCTTATTCAACCACATACTGGTTTGGACTAGTTGACACCGCCAACAATGCTGATACAGCAAATGGAATTTTAACTTCTTTTTATGAAAACAATTCAAAAGTAACTCAATGCCCGGGCCTTGATAAAGATAATGTAAAATCTCCTTACAAAACCGCTAATGGAGCTTATGCAACTGGTGGCTATGGCTATAACCGTTGCTTAGGGGTCACATACTGGAATGGAAACTGGACTGCTCCCATATTTATGAGAAGAAGAATCATAGAATTCCAATCCACATCTACAACTTTTATGTTTTCAGATTCAGCATTGATTTCGACTTTTTCTAATCCTATCGAAGCTCAGGAATCTTATAGTATTGCTGCTCCATTTGCCACCTATAATGGTTCGACGCCCCAACCAACGACTCAGTTTAGGCACTCAGGCGACACTGCTACTGTTTCATTCCTTGATGGCCATATCGAAACAAGAACTGAGGTTCCTTTTGCAATGCCTCCAAATTGGAATCAAACATCAATAGCCTTGGCAAAAAAGTTAAAAATTGGTTATTTATCTGACACAAACATGGCCTACGATGGTAAATAATAGACTATTACTTTTATTCGCATGAATTTTCTATAATCTTTATTAAGAAACATTTTATCCGACCGAAAGAAGATCTAAATCATGCCTATGCGAAGCATGTTAAAATCCAAGATTCATCGCGCCAAGGTTACTCAGTCAGATTTAGAGTATGAAGGCAGCATAACCTTAGATTCAAATCTTCTAAAACTTGCAGATATTCTACCGCACGAAGAAGTTCATATTTGGAATGTTACCCGAGGCACCAGATTCCGAACCTATGCAATGATCGGTGAAGAGAATTCAGGGGTCGTCTGCATAAATGGTGCTGCCGCTCACCTTGCTTCAGTAGGTGATCTTATCATTATCGCCACCTATATCTTGATCGCTGATGGGGAATTAATACCGACACCCAAAGTTGTATTTGTTGATTCTACCAATAAGCCTAAAAAAATCGGTCAAAATGAAAATCCCGGACCAAATCTCCCCAAAAACTAATACTTCACTGACTTATATCATTTGAGTAATCCTTATTTTGCATTTACTGCACTATATCTATGCGTTGGAACTGGTCTTCCAGGCTTAAAACTTTGAGTTTTACCTAAGACTGCTTTTGCTTTTATAGAATCGCATGTTTTACAAACCATATCACTGACTAATTTTTCAAGAATAACCGGGTCAATTGCAACTCTTGCGTTAATGATTAAATCAAACTGATTAATCATACTATTTGATGGAAGTGATAATTCAGGCATAGTTCCATTTGATACGAGATTAGCAACCCCAAACGCTCCATCAGCCAACCCAATGGCTTTCAAATGGGCAACTTCTGCTTTATGAAAAATCAATTCTTTTCTTAATCTCGATATAACATCAACAAGTATAGCATCAACATCAAGAAGTCCATCAGATTGAACTTGTAAAGAACTATTTAACCACCCTAGTTCCGCTTCACCCTCCGCATAAATATCGTAGTCAATATCCAATATTTTACGCCCAAACAAACCTTTTTGATCAAGCAATATTGAAAGCTCATCAATACCTGTCCCATTCTTGGCTGACATTTTTAAAATAGGCACACCGGGAAACTTCTGTGAAACAATCAACATAAGTTCATTTAATTGAGAAGCATTTATCTCATCAATTCGATTGATGACAATAGCATCCGCTTCCTCAAGTTGCTTGATAAAAATATATGCTGCTTTCGGAGAAAACCCACTTCCGCCCTCATTTTTTAAAATCTTTAAGCCATGACTTGGTTTAAAAATAACCGGATAGGGTGATACATCGAAACGATTGCCATACAAATCTTTTAATGGTTGAACAACTGTTGCTACAAGGTCAGTGCAGGAACCAACCGGTTCTGCGATTATTACATCCGGGCGGTCTTTTTCTTCAAGTGAAACAATGCGATCAACAAGCTCATCAAATTTACAACAAAAACATGCCCCAGCGACTTCTTCTACTGTCAACCCTTGAGATCTCAAACTATTGGTGTCTACCAAATTTACAGCCTGATCATTAGTCACTAATGCAACATTCAAGCCTTTAGATTTATAGTGAGCCGCAAGTTTGGACATCGTGGTCGTTTTACCAGCACCAAGAAATCCTCCAAGCATTACAAATTGAATTCGCTTCATTAGAATTCCTAATCAAAAATAGTACTTAAAATTTCATCAAACTATTTAGTCTATACAAGCCACCACCAAGAATAGCACCAATCACAGGAGCGAGAATATATATAGTAAAAAATCCACCCCTTGGACCAGGTAATGCAATATTCCCCCACCCCAAAAAGAAAGAAACAAGCCGGGGACCAAAATCACGGGCAGGATTAAAGCAAGCTTGTGTTAATGGCGCAATTACTGAGATTAAAACCGCAACAGTCAAGCCAATAAAAAAAGGCGCCAGATTAGACCCGGGTGCTTTAGTGTTTGACGAATCAGTCAAAGCAAATATTACGCATGCTAGAATCATGGTTCCAAGAACTTCTGCTAAAAAAGCATTAAAATGAGAAACCTTTGCATCAAATAAATTCCGCTTTAAAGGATCATATCGACCTTCAGAATTTGAAAGAGGACCAGGGTTGGGAAAATATTCACCGTAGCACATCGCAGTAAGTTCACTACCAGCATCACCACGAACAATCCCCCGATCTGTCTCCCTTTGTATAATGAAAGGTTGATAAAGGACGAACAGAAAAAAAGCTGCAATCATTGCTCCTAAAACCTGACTGATTATATAAGGAAGAACTTTACGAACAGGGAACATTCCCCAAAATGCAAAAGTTAATGTCATTGCAGGGTTCAAATGAGCACCACTGATTTGATTAGCACAGTAAATGGCAAGTGTAACACCAATACCCCAAACAATCGCAACTTGCCAAAGGCCAGATTGAGAACCAGTTAGCACCGCACTATGAACAGCTCCACAACCAATAAACACAATTATAAATGTCCCTATAGCTTCTGCAAAACAACAGGAGATCAACCTAGTTTCATATTTCTTTTCCATAACTTTAAATCATACCTCAGATACAACATTTTTTTGTAGTTTTTGAAAATTCAAGCCTGCAACAACCTAGATCTAAATAACTTGTAGAACCTGTAACACCCGCCCCCGGGAGCAACTCGTAATAAATAAATCTTCCCACGCGGTGAGATTTTACCAATCCAGCTTTCCTTAGCACAGAAAGGTGGTGGGAAACCTTGACCATGTGCTTCCCAAGGTAAGATGCCAATTCTCCTACATTGCACGGTCTTTCACTCAAGCATTCAATAATTCGTAATCTCTGAAGATCCGAAAGAACCGCAAGCATACGAGAACAGTGAACAGGTTTAATATCAAGCAACCCAACTCTCCTAATACTTAACACTTATATAAGAGTATCACACAACAATTTATTTCAAAAATAAATTCATCTCAGAAATAAATTTTTTACTAAATCCAGATTATTCTTATATCAACTAAATTAAGGTATATTGTAATTTGTTACAGATTTACAGAGATTATTTTTAACCATGCGCTTTAACAAAGGATTCACATTAATCGAACTTCTTGTCGTTATTGCAATAATTGCAATATTGATCGGGTTACTTTTACCAGCAGTTCAAAAGGTAAGAGAGTCTGCCGCCAGAATATCAGGAAGTAATCATTTAAAACAAATTGGAATGGCTACCCTTAGTTTTGAATCAACAAACAACCATTTGCCAAACAGTGGGGGCTATGATTACAGCCTGCCAAATAATTCAGCACCATACACAACACCCAATGCTTTCACAACCATTCCTGGTTACGGACAATTTCGCCCCCGCTGGGGAGACCCTACCAAACTTCCAAAAAAACAATTAGGTTCCACTTATTACTCCCTTTTACCTTATATTGAACAGGACTCGCTATTCAGAGATCCGATTGCCTGCTTCAAAACTGCCGTAAAAACTTTTTATATGCCAATGAGAAGACCGCCAATTACACAAACTGCCCCCACAAATGATTCTATTTATCCAGGGTATTCCTATAACGATGGTGGATTGGGAGCGAACTCTCGAACTGATTATGCAGCCAATGATCAAGTTTTTTTTACCACATACGCCGGCTGGGGGAAAGTTACCCTTATAACAGACATCCTTGATGGAACATCCAACACGATTTTCTTTGGCGAAAAAGCAATGGCACAATCAGCTTATTCTTCTGGATCTTGGTATTGGGATGAACCATTCATCATGGGCGGAACAGGAGGAACAGGAAGATGTGGCTCCGAATTATATTCTGACTCACAATTAAATAACTTCCCTGATAGAGCTTCTGGAACAGGTTGGTCTGTTGCAAACACTGGAGAATCATGCGGTGGTGGAAATTGGGGAAACCCAAGTTCTTCAGGAGGACCGCAGTTCGCATTCGGCGATGGTAGTGTTCGCACTGTCAACTACAACACCCCCGCATCTAAAATTCAGTTATTGATTCGGCCAACTGATGGACAGTTTGCAACTTTTGATTAACTATAGGCCACTTAATGAATATTTTAAAAACATTACTTTTAACTCTACTTGTTTTTTCCTTAGTAGGCTGCGGGCAGGTCAAACCAAAATTAGTTAAAGTTTCTGGAAAAATTACCCTCAATGGTAAACCTCTTACTGCGGGAAGTATTTATTTTCATCCTGCTTCAACAAATACTTTTAAAAAAGATAATCCAAGCAGCCTATTGCAGGAAGATGGGTCATTCAACATGAAAACTTTCCCTTATGGTGATGGAGTTTCACCAGGAAAATACAAAATAACATTAGCTCCCCAATTAGCATCTCGAATTTCATTGCCACACTTATCAGACCCGGAAAAAACAACCTCAGAAATAACTGTCTCAGATAATGACATTGAAAATTTCAACCTTGATCTTGGTAGTCCCAAAAAGAAATAATTTATGCATCTAATCATAAAGGCTGTATTTTAAGATGCTTGATGCAACATTAAGAAAACTTTTGGATCCTACACTAAAACCTATCGCAAGCTTATTAGTAAAAATTGGCTTTTGCGCAAATGAAGTAACTATTCTGGGATTTTTTATCGGAGTTATTAGCTGGTACGCCCTAGCGATAAACCATTATTATTTCGCATTAGGAATGATAATCTTAAATCGTTTTTTTGATGGGATTGATGGATTAATAGCACAAAAAACAAATCCAACTGAATTAGGCGGATACTTGGATATTGTTTTAGACTTCATATTTTATTCGGGCGTTCCTTTCTTTTTTGCTATTGGTAAGCCTGAATTTGCGATTTACTCTTCTTTTTTAATTTTTTGTTTTATTGGTACGGGAAGTTCTTTCTTAGCATATTCAATAATCGCTGCTAAACATAAAATCATTAGCGAAAAATACAAAGATAAAGCAATTTATTATTTAGGAGGACTTACCGAAGGTACTGAAACCATATTATTTTTTTCATTTATTTGCTTAGCCCCGGATAAATTTCCTCAAGCCGTATGGATCTTTGGTGGATTATGCTGGATTACTACATTCACCAGAATATATAAAGCTTTTGTAAATTTCAAAAATTTAAATTAAACATGCAACTAAATATCTTTGATGAAATGTGATTAAAACATGAATAACAAATTATTAAACCGAAGATTTTTCATAGGTGGCCTAGCATACCTTGGATCCAACATCATGACTGGTTGCAAGAAGCAAATCAAAAAGGAAGGCCCTTTTTCCGGAAAAGAACTGAATATCTTTGTTTATGCAGGCGGGCATGAACAAACTATGCGGAATGTATTTGTACCAAGATTTGAAAATCTAACAGGAGCAAAAGTCACTCTTCACGCAGGGTGGTGGGAAGGGTTAGCAAAACTAAAAACCGCCCCTGTTAATAATCCTCCTTTTGACCTAATGATTTGCGACGCCACACAAGGTTATCCTGCGATTAAAGAGGGACTTTTCGCCCAACTTAATCTTGAGAATATTCCAAATCACAAAAATCTTTATTCACCCACAATCAATAATTGGGTAGTTCATGGAAAACATGGCTTAACATATCCTGATTCTGTAATGACCCTCGCATACAATAAAGATCTTGTCCAAGATCCACCATCAAAATGGGAAGATTTAGTTAAACCAAGTCTTATAAAAAAAATTGGTTTATACAGCTCATTTTATCTTTCACTTTATACTTTTGCCTGTATTAAAGCAGGTGCTGAAAATCGCCATGGTACTGCCCACGAAATGATAAATACTAATTTGGATGAAGTGTTTCGTTTTGCTCGAAATTATCGAGATAATATAAAACTATGGTGGCCAACATCAAATGACATGATCCTTGCATTGGCAAATAAGGACGTTACCGCAGGTAACATGCATAGTCCCGAGTATATAAAGGCAATGAGAGAAAAAAACACCTTAGGCGCTAGTGTTCCAATAAATGACAGGGCCTTTGTACAAGTTTTCTGGGCTATTCCTGCAGAATCAAAAAATAAAAAATTAGCTGAAACAGCCATAAATGAACTATTTTCTGAAGAAATACAACTAGAATTTTCTAGGAGAGGTTCAGCGACCTCTCTACTAACAGTCGCAGAAACTATGGCAAAAGAAGACCCTTTCTGGAAAACATTGTATCCACATACAAAAGATCAATTCGGGTCTCTTCAATATTATCCTTATGAAACTTACTCAAAAAACTGGAAGGAAATATCAGAAATTTGGGATCGCACTATTTTGCGAAAAGGATAAGCGACAGTATGACAAATAAAACAAAAATTAAACTTGAAAATATCTCATATAGCTATGCTGGAAATAAAGCAGTGGAAAATTTATCTTTTTCTTTGCCTACCGGAAAATACCTGACAATTCTTGGTCCATCTGGTTGTGGAAAAACAACAATTTTAAAAATGATAGGGGGTTATCTTTACCCAACAAAAGGAAAAATTTATATCGACGATAAAAATGTAACCGAAATGGATTCTTGTTCTAGAAAAATAGGCATGGTATTTCAAAATTATTTACTATTCCCACATCTAAGTGCCAGGAAAAATATATCATTCCCACTTGAAATAAGACATCAGCCTAAAAATGATCGTGAAAAAAAAGTCGACGAAATTAGTGAACTTGTAGGATTAACTAAAAAAGAAATAGAGCGAAAACCTTCAGAACTTTCAGGGGGACAACAACAAAGAGTGGCACTAGCGCGTGCCTTAATTTTTGAACCCCAGTTGCTACTTTTGGATGAACCACTTGCTAATTTAGACAAGGAATTAAAAACTCAGCTTCTTAATGAAATTCGAAATTTGCAAAAAACCATCAAAGTAACCACAATCATGGTCACACATGATCATGAAGAGGCATTAAGCGGTTCCGATCTCATTGGAATCATGAACCAAGGGAAATTATTGCAGATTGATGAACCTAAAATAATTTACGAGAAGCCCTCTTGTTCATTAATTGCCAACCATTTTGGCCAAGCTAATATTTTACCGGCGAAATATTTCGGATTAAAAAATGACGCAACGGTTCTTATTAGGCCTGAGAAAATTAAAATCAATCTAAATGCAATTAACTGTACATGGAAAAATCAAGGAAAAATATCATCTATTTTATTTATGGGTTCTCACCTACTAATTAATTTGATGCTATATGACGGAACAGAATTAAAACTCCTAACCTCAGATTCTTATCCTTTTGCAGTGGACAGTATCATTACAATAGGAATCGATATAGAAAATGTTTGGTTAATTCCAGAAACAATCTAACTTAATGATGCTAAACAAAAATATTAAACCATACGTTTTAACTCTACCTGCCTTAACAATAATCATTTTTGGCCTAGCTTCACCTATTTTTTATATGATTCGGTTGAGCACTTTAAAACCACCTAATGAAATAGGGTTTTACACCCCAGGCACTTTTACTTTGGAAAATTTCCAAATCCTATTTAACGGTATAGGGCCAGTTACTTTAATAAAAACAATAATCTTCGCCATCGAAGTTTCATCTTTATCGGTCATATTTGGCTTTATTTTTTGTTTATTAATACGAAAACTTTCGATGTTATGGCAAGTTATATTCCTAACGGCCCTTCTTATAACCAAGTTGGTTAGCCCTTTAACAATAATTTTTGGACTCCAAAAAATACTTGGCGATTACGGGCCAATTAATGAATTACTTATTTATTTTAAAATTTGTAACGGACCAGTAGAATTAATGCGCAATCATACAGGAGCTTTATTAGCTGAAATTTATTTTACCGCACCAATCACAACCTTGATTGTTTACCTTCAACTAACCGAAATAAATACCAATCATGAAATTGTAGCAAAAGGGTTAGGTGCCTCTAATTTTCAAATTTTCCGAAGAATAATTCTTCCCCTATCTTATCCTGGAATAATAACTACCTGGAGGATTGTGTTTATTTGGGGATTAGGATCATTTCTAGGGCCACTTTTTTTAGGTAACCCATCTGAATCCACAATTTCTTGTGAAATATTTCACCAATTTTTTGAAGTGGGGAATTGGCCTGTAGGTGCCACCTGGGGTATTATTTTAACAACTATTTCTTTAATAATCCCAGAGATTCTAACAACCCTAATAAATTACATCAGAATGTATGTTTCAAAATGATAAAAAAAGCAATAACCTTTATAAGCACAAGTATTTTAACTTTTTTTTTACTACCTGTATTAATTACAGTTTGTATTTCTTTTTCCCCTGACTCATTTTTAACCTTACCTACAACCAATTGGTCAACAAAATGGTTTGTAGAATTTAATAACCTACCTAGATGGAATGAAGCCTTAATTCGCAGTACAATTGTGTCTTTTTTTGTTTCAGCCTTAAGTTTGCTTTTTGGAACACCGCTTGCATATGCAATGGCAAGATTTAAATTCCCATTTAAAAAAGTCATTCAAAGAATTGTACTTTTACCCTTATTAATACCACCACTATTAATCGGAATCGGAATTCTTCCGTTGTTTTACACCATTAGGGTTGATGGCTATTTAATAGATATCATTTATGTACACACGGTTTTGGTATTACCTATAATCTACCTCATTTTAAAAAATCAAATTGAAAATCTAGATCCTCAATTTGAGGAAGTTGCAAGGGGTCTTGGCGCAGGCAATTTTGATGTTTTCTTAAGGATAATTTTCCCTTTATTAGTTCCGGCAATTTTAACATCTTGGAATTGCGCATTTATTATTTCAATGAATGAATCAATTTTGACAATCCTGATATCAAACCCTAAAAATGAAGTACTATCTGCTGTAATATGGTCACAATTAAAACAAAATCCAACTCCACTTATAGCTGTCGCATCTCTCATAAATATTACATTTATTATTGTGGGTATGTCAGTTTTCTTTTTAACAATAAAAACAAAGAAACTAATCGACAAAAAATATCAACAATTAACAAAATAAAAATGTAATTTTAAGTTGCAATCAATGTAAAAAGTTTTGTAAGGAGATAAACAAAACAGCTTATCTCCTTACAAATAAAATAATTATTTTTCCACATCTACTTTTTTCTGATAATCAGACTTTGCATAAACAGGATCCAGCAATTTATCTTTTGACTGTCGAGCCCTGATAGGATCATTTTTTACTTTATCAAAAAGAATTGAAAGA
Organism: Planctomycetota bacterium; assembly: GCA_009920765.1. GTDB lineage: Bacteria > Planctomycetota > Planctomycetia > Gemmatales > Gemmataceae > UBA969. Next base: position 44,594 of record RFZJ01000003.1, read on the forward strand.
TGATAAAGGGCCTTTGCATGCTCATCAACGTCTTGACTATAAAGAGTATCTACAATCAAAAAAGCCCAAAACGCATCAGCTTCTTTATTTTTTTTAAGATAATATTCCCCTAACAAGTTAAATGCTTTTCCTCTAGTGAAGCTTTCGTCTGTGGAATCAATCACCTTGTTTAAATCAACTTCAATTGCATTTAATTGATCATTTAGCAAATTTGCCTGTGTTTTGACAAGAAGAACCTGCGCTCGCCTCGGATCTCCTTCTAAAATTGAAGCTTCAACTTCTTTTAATTTAGCCTCAGCTTCGGCCATCCTATTTGTCCGCATCAACAATTTAAGCACTAAAAAATCCGAATCAGTCTTTATATCTGGTGGAACCCCGGCAAGCTTCCCTATGCCTTGATACAATTTCAAAGCAGCATCAAAATTACCTTTTAATTCTTGTAATTCTGCTTCGATCTTAAAAGAACCAAGAGTCATCCAAGAATCAGGATTATCAACTCGAACATTATTAAGGGACTTTATAGCGTCCGGCAATACTTCAGGCTTTATTTTGGCTATATCAGCTTTCACCTTGGCAATTCTAAAATTAAGATATTTTGAAAGTCTTGCATCAGACTTAACTTTTGGTAATAAATCTGTAATATCCTTAACTGATTCCTCATAGAGTTTGAGACGCTCGGCCTCTTTTGTTCCGGGAAGATTCGCACGAACCTCTTTTCCTAGGGCGCTTTTTAATTCAATTGAAGTAATAGCAGTACTGGAATAACTAACGTTGATAATATCAACCGCAGGAATAAGTTTGGGAGTAGGTTCTTTCTGAATTTTAATTGTCAAGCCTTTTACACTATCACCAGTGATTAAACCATTTATTTCGTTTTCACCTTTTTTAGTTTTATCTATAAATTTTATTGAATCCTGCGCAAACACAGAAAACACAAATATACCCATAAAACTAAAACCAAGGAAAAGCCTTAGACATTTTCTTAACATTACTTTTTATCTCCTGTCTTGGGAGCCGAATTTCCAGCATCAGTTTTTACACCAGAATTAACGCGTTTTGCTTTCAAGGCTTCGTAAGCATCTTTAAGTTTAATTTCACTGGAAAACAAGTCATTAAATCGTTTTTTTGAATCAATACTTCCAAAATCAGGTTGGGAGGACTCCAATTTTTCAATCAATCCAGCAGCATCCGCCAAACCTTTAGCAGCTTTTGCCGTATCTTTGGATGTTTCACCAAATTTATAAAGTCCAAAAACCATATGATAGTAAGCTTCCAAATATTTTTCTTTTATTTGATTATCACTAGATTTTCCAACCAAGGCTTTGACAATTTGACTAGCCATTCCAGAAGAAATACTATATTTCTCTTGAAACTCAACTAACTTTACTTTTTCTAATAAGCAATCAATATCCTTGTTTCCCCAACCTGGCATATCTTTAGTACCTATAATTTCATCTATCAGCTTCCCTGCTTCATCAAACTTTTTCAAATATCGCAATTCTCTTGCCTGTTGAAGCTGAATACCCTTATAAACCGATAAAGCCTTAGGGTCGCTATCATCTTTTGGTTTTTCAGCTTTTTTTAGAAGTTCCAATGCTTTTTCATTTAATCCCATGGTCGAATAATTAATTGAAATAAGCCTCACAAGATCATTAGTCATAGCTTTCTTTTTAGTGGAATCTTCCTTGGTCACATCGTCAAGAATAGTGGTAAATCCTTTAATCGCAACTTCAAGATTTTTAGGGTCACCTTTCTTACGAAGATCCTTGATTTGTTCACCGATCAATGAATTTAACTGCAATAAAACAACATTAGCTGTTCCTGAAGCTTCAGCATCAGAAGATAAATACTGGAGGGCCTTAACAACTTTGCGAGATTTCTCTATGTCACCAATTGAAATATTTGCCTGCAAAGCCATACCAAACAAAGCAGAACCAAGCTGCAAATTTTGTTTAATTTCTGGTGTTTTACCTTCACTCGCTTGGTCAACCAAAGGATCAAGTAATTTGGAAACATCTGCTAATTTAGCTTGGTTAAAACTAGTATTCGCAAGGCCATAAAGCGCAAACAATTTTAAATTTCCAACATTATTTACAATCGCTTTTCGAATCTCATCATCTTTAGCCTGATCCATATCGAGCCGATTATTAGGTTTGGCCAATTCGCTAGATAAATCTTCCGAAAGTTTTTGCAAATCAACAAAACGCTTAGCTGAATAATATTCTCCACCAAGCTTGGCTTTAGCAATGAAATATACCTTAACTAACGAAGGATCAGATCCTTCAGTAGGAAAAGGAATTGATTCAAAAGCTTTAATAGCTTTTGCACGATTTTTGCCATCTTTAGCTTCGCCCTCCGCAGCAAGAGCGGCAGTTCCAAGTTCATACATGCAAAAGGGATAACTTTGATAAGAAGGGGTGACTTGTTCAAGGACTGTAACGGCCTCAGAGTATTTTTTATCTTTGACCATGAACATCGCGAGTTGATGACGGGCACTATCACCAGGAGTATCAGTTGGCCAACGTTCCATCATCATTTTAGCAAATGAGGCCATATCGGTTTGTGCAGCTTTAACTTTATCTTCAGTTGCCCCGGATTTCTCCAACTCTGCAAGTTTTTGAGTGAAAGCCCCTAATGTATAAATAGAAGCAGTCGCCGCCTGGGAGGATCTGGGATCATCAATCACAAACTGTTTACCGACTGCAATCGCTTCATCGAATTGTTTTTCATTGAAATAATAAAAGGCAAGCATTGCACGAGCATTATTCACTTCATATTGGTTTGAACCAGACCCCTTTTTCATGGTATCTTTGGCTTCTTTTGTCTCAAGCCCTTGCTTAAGAGAAGCTATAACGGTTTCTACATGTCCTTTTCTTTTCTTTTCCAAATCATCCGGATTGGTATTTTTTGCTTCTTCAGCAACAATCTGAGAAATCTCATATTGAGCCCTTGTAAAACAGTCTTCGAAGGATTTTAAATCTGAAACCTTTTTACTAAAAGCACCTTGCTCTTTCATCAAACTGATTTTCAGATTTCGAGCTTCATCAGTAAACTCATTTTCCGCCTGTTCAATCTCAGTCAACTGCTTTCGAGCAAGCGAGAGTAATTCCGCTTTTCGCTGGGGATTCGTCGCAACAGCTTTCCCACGATATTGCTCTATGTAGCTTTTAGCAAGCAACATACGAATACCGTATCCTTCAGGAGTTTTTACATAAGCCTTATAATCTTCGAGCCATTTATTACTGTTATTTTGAATAATCTTTTCGACATCTTTTTCTGTAGGATCCGGAGCATCTTTAATCACCTGCAAAAAGAAATATCGTGCCAATCTTTTGGCATCATTGGCAGCTTTATTTGTTGGTGGAACAGTAAGAATTTCAATTAACTTTGGCCTAGCTTTTTTAGGTTCACCATTCTCCATCAAATAAAGTGCAACCCAAGCTTTAGCCTTCCAAGCTTGGGGATCAGTTTCAGGGCGATCAGCAAGCTTATTCATTTCTTTTATTGCTTCAGTGATAAGGTTCGCCCTGGCTAAACGATCTTTATCTTTACCGGTATCAATAATCGATTTAGCCTCATCATAAAAAGTAAGAGCAACATCCATTTCACCCATGGCGATCTTATCAGTCAAAGACTTTGATTCAGCAATTTCAGAAGGTGTCATTCCTGTTAAAGTTGCAAGTTTGTCCTGCATTTCTTTGATTGCAGCTTTCATCTGGGCCCTTGAATCAAGAATCAAAGCTTTAGCTTCATTTCCCTTGGCAACCTTTTCGTCATTTGTACGAAGAGAAGAAATTTCAGATATTTTGGTTTTCGCCATTTGAATTGAAAGACTAGCCAGATCAAGTTTTGCCTCTGAAATCCGAGCACTTTTCGGATTTTCATTAATAAATTTCTTAATCTCAAGCATTACACCAAGATACAATTTCTGCCTGCGGGTTTTGTCTGGTTCAATAATTGCCTTGGATAATTGGGTTTTAGCAATTTCAAGAGGAATGTTGGCTTTAAGTTCTTTAGAAGCTACTTTTTCAAGAATTTTCAAATAGTCCAAAGCAAGATCAATATCACCACGTTTTCTTAATCCATCAACAAAATCCAAATCAATTCTTTCCTTGACTGTCTGGGCAAAAACCAGAATAGGAGCAACCAACATCAAACAAATGAAAATAGCAAAAATTCTTTTCATGACAAATCAAGCCCATGCACAAAGTTTAGAACAAAAAACAATGCCACTATGTTCTTAAGTAAAATCTATACCATTAAATATTATTTCAAACGAAAACCCATTGGCATAGCAAAAACCTAAAATTCGGGGATAAACTTTACTTTTTTTTCAATTTTTTATCAGAGGAAAGGGCTATTCCTACATAACCAAAAGACTTATCCGGTTCGACCGCTTTATCCAATGCCGGTTTAAACCATGTTGTAGTCTTTGGATTCATACCTATATGGCGGTAAGTCAAAGATTTACTTAAGGATCCAGGTTCTAATTTATTAGCATCGTCAAGTAATGAAGAAGTAATATTCTCTTTGGCTATAAGTGATGCCATAAGGAATCTAGACTTGATCTGTTTATAATCATTAATCGCTGGGGGAACCCTATCTGATGCTTTAAGCCATGATTCTGAAGAAATATTTAAATTTTGAGAAATTGCAGCAAGTAATAAATAGGAATGAATGCTTTCAAGATTAGGCATTACCGCCTCGGACACGATACGATTCAGTTCATCCTTTAAAAAACCAGAATCTTTTCCAAGAATCGATGCCAAAAAAGAAACCTTAGTTAAACAATTAAGCCGAAAAACACCATCGGCATTTTTAAAATTTGAGGAATTGATGAGTGGATCCAATTTGTCATCAATTAAATTAACGCAAAATAAGCAAAACAAATCAGCGTCGTTACTGGAATCTTTAGCATAATTAAAAGGCAATGGTTTTCCCTTGTCAGCGAGTTCAAAAAATGCTGCTGCAAAAGGAGAAAAAGGGGTAGTTGGTGCAGAAGTATAACGAGCACGAATTGTTTCCAAGACTTGTTTACATGCATCCATTTTATTGGATTTAAATAACTCAATACCAACAACAGCTAGAAAATCTGACTGATCATCAATTTTTTTATCCTTGGAAATAACAGAACCGGACAGTACTTGTGAAGCAAATGCAACAGCACGATCTATTTCACCATTACTGATAAATAATGCGGTAGCCTCTTTTAATGCCAGAAGCTTAATTTCTGGAATAGCAAAAGATTCAAATGGCTGCTTTAAAAACTTTTGAACCTCATCCCACTTTAATTTCTTGTTATCCCGGACATCATCTTTACTGCCGCCCAATTCCATGATGGATTTGCATAATTCAAATAATGCAAAATCTTTTTCCATCAAAGAACCGGACTTTTCCAAAGATGCTAAACCGGATTGAAGAGTTTTTTTGATTTTTGAAGCAGAAACATTTGGATTTTCTGAAAGATGATAAGAAGCAACACCTGCAAGCAATACCGCCTTGATTTCCCCAGAAAAATTAGTCAGATCCCCGCTTTTCACATTAAGCTCAATTTTAGAAATCTGTGCATCTTCATTAACTTTTCCACGATAGGAACTCCAATAAAGGAATCCTGATAAACCGAAAATCAAAACAGCCAAAACCAATAAAGCGCGTTTAATTTTTTCGGCACGCGTTAAAGGTTCATAATCCTCTACAATTGCTCCAGCCTCGAGCAAGGAATCACGCGAAACGGTGTCCATGGTGGAATTCCATGTACCTTCAAGTTCTGGCTCTTCTTTTCGTAAAGCCCCCGCAGGCCGTTTATCTGGCTGTTTTTTCCAATCTGGGCCAGCCTTTTTTAAAGGTGCCGGCATTGGAACTTTAAGAATTCTTTGACAACTTGGACATGGAGTCTGCTTTCCACCTAGATCGATAGAAACGGAAATTTTATCATCGCAAAAAGTACATTCAAATTGAATAAATTGCGGGGCTACTTCCTCCTCTTGCTTGGTATCTTCAAGAGCTAGAGCCGCCATCGCTTCTATATCTTGTTCAGCCTGACTTTTGGTTTTTACCGAAATTTCAGGAACAGAAACATCAGCGGGCTTGGTTTCGGCAGGTAAAGCTGGCACCAATAAAGGAATTTTGCAATTTGGGCAAGGAATAGTTTTACCTGCAAATTTATCTGCAGCTTTAAATTTCTTTTTACAAGCTTTGCACGAAAACTGAACAGGCATACCCCACAAGCCTCCCGATTCAAACTAAACAAAGTACAATCTCAATAAGTCGCCTTTTCATCGGATAACAGGAAGTGCAATTTTCTTTTCATTGGAACCAAGGCCCTTTTCTACCATCAATTTTCCACTTTGAGCTTCTTCAATTTCCCATTTTGCAACTTCTTCAAGAAGAGCGTCAACCATTTCACTTTCTAAAACATGTCGGACAATTTCGCCCCTTTTAAATATAACGCCTTTTCCTTTACCAGCTGCAATGCCCAGATCCGCTTCCCTTGCTTCTCCGGGACCATTAACAATACATCCAAGAATGCTAATTTTAACAGGTGTCGATTTACCTTCGAGGCGTTTTTCAACTTGGGCAATAATTCCTTCTAAGTCGATTTCAAGGCGGCCACAAGTGGGGCATGCAATAAGTTCGGGTTTTCGAACTCTTCTTTGAGTTGCCTGAAGAATATCAAATGCTGCTTGGATCTCGGGAACTGGATCGCCTAACAAACTAATCCGAATTGTATCGCCAATGCCATCAAGCAATAAAGGTGCTAATCCACAAGCAGATTTTGTAACAGCATATGGTGGTTTACCAGCTTCGGTAATACCAATATGAGTTGGGTAATCGGCTTGTTTTGCAAACATGCGATAAGCTTCGACAGCAGTAAGAACATCGCTTGATTTCAATGAAACAATAATGTTTTTTACGCCTTCAGATTCAGCAATATCAAGATATCGAAGGGCACTTTCCACCATTGCAGGAGGGCAGGGGAAACCATACTTTTCAACAAGTTCCTTCTCCAAACTTCCGGCATTAACTCCGATACGAATTGGCAAGCCTTTATTCTTGGCTTTTCGAAGGACTTGCCTATATCGATCATAACCACCAATATTACCAGGGTTGATCCGAATTTTATCAATAGGGTGGTCCATTGCCTGAAGAGCCATTTTATAATCAAAATGAATGTCACAGATTAACGGGATCCCTATCTTTTTACGAATCTCACCTAATGCATGAGCATCTTCAGCCTTAGGAACGGTAACTCGAACTAATTCACAACCAGCCTCTTCAAGAGCATGAATTTGTTTAATCACTTCTTCCACAAAATGGGTATCGGGCGTAGTCATGGATTGAACAAGAATAGGATTGTTCCCACCAATCACACGATTGCCGATCATAACTTCACGAGTTTTATGCCTGGTAAAAGGATGCTTATAAGACATATTGAAGGAGTCCTTTCATAAGGGGAAGTCGCAAACCTTCCTTGCATTGAAGTATATACGAAAACACAAAACTTCCCAAATAGAAAGATAAGCTAAGTTGAACCAAGAACCAATTATTTTCCCACACAAAACCTACTGAACATGCGATCCAAAAGATCATCCGTAAAAACATGCCCGGTAATTTGTCCTAAATTTTCAACAGCTTCCCTTAACTCTAAGGCCAAAAGCTCTAATGGTTCTTCAAAGAGAACACAATGATGAGCCCGCCTTAAGTTATCAAGAGTTAAAGTTGCATATCCATGCATTTTTGCAAGGCCTGAAGAAGAAGATGAACCATTTTTTTGATACACAAGCTCAATAATATTTTTCTTTAAAAACTCGATCCCCTGCAAAGTATGGGAACTAGTATGAATCCAATCATCAGGGCCTTGACAAACATCACTTTTGGTGGCCACTCTAAGCAAAAATTTCTCATCAACTTTTGAAAAGAATCCTAAAAATTGTTGATGATCTTTGTCAGCACAATAAACAACAATATCCGAAAGTCCTATTTCCTTATTTGCTAAATCTTGAGCCTCTTTCTCAATAATATTTCGCCCCTCTTCAATACCTGGAGCATCTATGAGCTCAAAAAATGAATCTTCCCAATTAATGTTATAAGTGACCAGATCTCTGGTCGTGCCAGGAACTGGGCTAACCAGAGATTTTTGCCCCTTGACTAAAATATTAAATAGTGAAGATTTTCCTGCATTAGGTGGGCCTATTAATATAACTCGAACTTTAGCATCACCAACCCCCCGCGATTGTAGCTTTTTAACAAGAAGAATTATTTGAGCAAGCATATCGCCAACTTTCTGCAGAATCGCATCCGAGCTAATAATTTGAATGTCTTCTGTAGAAAAATCTAAATTAGCTTCAACATCAGCAAGAAGGTTTAGTAAATCATCCTTTACCTTGTGCAGGGGATCAAAAACTCCCCCGGCAAGTTTACCTAAGGCTTTATTCAGTGAATCTGGAGTTGAAGCTTCTATTACTTGATGAATAGCATCGACTTGTGCAATATCAACTTTTCCGTTGAGAAACGCCCGGAGAGTGAACTCTCCCGGATTAGCAGGCCGAAAACCTTGCTCAAAGAGTCTCGAGAAAACGAAATCTACTACCCAAGAATTAGAAATAACATGCAACTCAACAACATCTTGGCCCGTATAAGAACCAGGCGATTTCCAAAAATAGCAATCCATATCGACTGAACGAAACTCATCCAGTAAAATAGTTGCAACAACAAGCCCTTTGGAGTCCTGGGGGAATATTGTTTTAAACTTGAGAAAAGAAGTAACTTTATCTAATGCGTTTTCGCCGGTAATACGAATGATTTGTCTGGAACCGTGCCCCGCTGGAGCAGAACAAGCACATATCAAATCATGCGAAAGAAGTATTTCCCGTTTCAAAATTAATGGCCCCGAATCCGGGTTATTTTTTTTCGGCTTGTTTTAGAATATCATTGAACCAATCCCGCCACCGATCGAGAGTAGTTTTTTCAGAATTACTTTTATCCAGTGACTTACCAGCAAGTTCCTTCCTCATACTTTTAGGAGATTTCCCACTAGCATTGGAATCAAACTTAGAAATATTACCCCCAGTAGCAGAAGCTAAAACAGGCAGTTGTCCAGTTTTGGTTTTAGGGAGCAATTTTCTTTCAGCAAGGCCCCACAAACTACTGGCAACAAAATAAATGCAAAGCCCCGCAGCAACTTTATAAAACATGAATCCCATAAAGACCATCATGTAGGTCATCATTTTTTGCTGCGCTTCCTGTTGTTCATCCGTTGGAGGCGGAGTAAACATTTTCTGCTGAAAAACCATCAAAACAATTGCAAAAATAGGTAGCAAATTAAAATAGGGCCCAAGATAAAAAAAGCCTCCGTAATCCTCAGGATTACTTATCAATGGAATCGAGGTACCCCAATTAATTAGCATATCAGGCGCGGCAAGATTGATAATCCAGGTAGGCCAGAATGTGGCAAGTCTAAAATGGATGCTTTCCTGTAAAGCAAAATAAAGCCCCATAAAAACAGGCATTTGTATCAGAACTACCCAACAAGTACCAAAAGGATTAACATTATATTTACGATATAATTCCATTTGAGCCAAACCAATAGCTTGTTTATCACCTTTAAACTTTTCCTGAATTTTTTTTAATTCAGGCGCAAGTTCTTGCATCTTAATACTCATGATCGCCTGCTTGCGGCTCAATGGAAACATCAACCCGCGAATAAGTATGGTGAGAAAAATAATACAAAGACCAAAATTAGGTATCAGAAGATAAACCTTCCATAAAATCCAATGCATCATGTTGGTGCACTTAATAACAATATCCGTCCAAAAAATAGAAGCGCAAAAAGAACCAATCCATCCAGGAGATTGATAATCAGTCATAGTGTTCAAACCAAGTTTATTCGTGTATCGCGAAACCTGATCAGAATTGACCATTGCATTTTTACTAAAGTCACCAAGTAAACTGGTTTTTACAGGTCCATTATAAAGCAGATATTTATGGGTTACAGGTTTTCCGGCAACAAGATTAAACTGCTTCGAGGTAAGCCTTACTGTAATATCATTATCGAAAAGAGGTTGCGCTTGAGTCTCTTTTCGAACATCGATAACAGCATACATTGGCTTCTTATCAGTTGTGGCTATATGCCGATAATAAATGGCGATTTGCCTGCCTAGGCCAATCTGAGTTTCCGTCTTATCAAAGGATTCTTTACCATCGAACCAAAATGTTTCATCTTTACCATCAATTCGAAGATTCAAACTACGATTTACAGGATCAATTTTAGAAATTACCCCCTTCGCAAATGTTGCTTCGAGTGTGGGACGAACTTTTTCGATAATTTTTTGGTCAGACTGGTCATCATCAACAACAACCATGGAAGAAAAATACTGTATGGCAACACCAGCATAGCGAAACCAATGATTTAATTGAGTATTGGCAAGAACTTCGCTGCCGCCCAACCAACTAGCAATCTGCCTGCCATCCTGAAGGTCTCGATATACATTGTTGCGGTCATCAACTTGAGCAATCAGTGCGTTTCTAAAAATATTCGTATACCAGTCACCTTCAACTGGAAGCTTTCGAGGTCCGGTAACCTGATACCTAAAAGGAATTACAGAAGGTTCATCTGTGGCAAAAACCAACTCCATGCCAACATGATAATCATTTTTAGAAAGCGTAAAAATTTTAGAAATAACAATGTTTTGTAATTTTGTTTCAAAAACAACTTTCTGGCAGACAATTCCCCTTACATCAACTTCTTCAGTAGGGCCTGAAACAATTTTCCATTCAGTTTTTCCTAATAGGTCCAAAGGTTGATCACCAAATTGATCTTTAAAGTCGAAGTGAAAAAGATAATTGGCACCTGCGTGCCATCGGGACTCAAATGGTATCAAATCCAAATTTTTAGCTTTTTTCTCGGCTTGATTTTCCCAAACTGGACGGCCTAGATTATCAGCTTGCTGAAATTTGTTAAGAACCACTTTGCGGACACAAGCACCAAATGAATCAAAAGTAACACCCAGATGAAAACCTGACGAAGAGTCTTCACTACCAATAGTTACAAGCTTTCCTTGTTCTTTGAATGGAGCAAGTGCAAAAGTACTTTCATTTTCATTAATTTTAACTGGGGGTTTTTCCGCAATAACATCCTTAACTTCCGGCATTTTTTTAGGTGCCGGCCAGAGGGATTCACGGATCTGGATCCACGCTGCAAAAAGCAGGAAAGATGCCGTAAAAAACAAAAGGAAATTCTTGTTATTCTTCATATTTATATTGAATGGATTTAGAAAAAAAAAAGTATATGAATTCGCCTATGCTTTTATTAGCGGCCTTCTTTGAGGCGATCCCCCAGAAAATTTTCCAACTCGGGAATCGCATATATCTTTTTAGCAGTAATGTCAAAATCATAAGACACCCTGCGATAGCTAATCCGATTATTTTCAAGAATAACGTAACAAGATTTTGGATTGCTATCACGAGGCTGGCCAACTGACCCTACATTACAGAGGGTTTTACGATTATCCAGCAAATAAGAAAAATCAAATTCTTCCGGACTTTGAAATTGATAAAGATCGGTACCTTCTTGCTGAACAAAAATCCCTGGCACATGGGTATGACCTTGGAAACAATATTTCCCAACAAGGGAGAAAATTCTTTCCATTTTCCTGTTGTTATAAATATCTTCCGGAAAAACATACTCATTCAAAGGATTACGGGCTGAACCATGAACAAAAAGAAGTTCGTCCTCACGATGTAATCGAGGGCGAGCAGAAAGAAAATCTAAACGTTTAGCCCGCTCGTCAGGAGAACCACCAGTTTCCAATTGTTTTCTTGTCCAAAATATAGCCCTCTCAGCAGAGGGGTTGAACCCATCTGGGTCAAATAATGCGCCTTGATCATGGTTCCCTAAAAGAACCACCTTGAAATCCATGACCAAATCAACACATTCACAAGGGTTAGGGCCGTATCCCACAACATCACCCAAGCAATAAATCTCATCAACACCTTGAGATTCGATGTCTTTAAGAACATTTTGAAATGCTTCAATATTTCCATGAATATCGCTGATGATCGCTTTTTTCACATTTTCACCAACCAAATTAGAAACAAGTGCGGTTCCTATGATGTTATTTGTGTACAAATATTTATCTTAGATGATTTATAGTGTTCTGCCATCGTTTTAAACACAATAAGTCCATACTCATCTATAAGTTATATTAATTCCCAATTTTTATTCTGGTTCCTTGCTCAAAAGATTCGATGATAATTTCTGGAAAAACCTCGGTTACCTTGTGGGAATCTAATTGACTTAAGTCTCTTCTGCTGGGCACTTTACCTTCAATCGCAAGTGCGTAATTCCCTTCAATCGGACAATCTATTTCAACTAGATGCTCAAATACCGCAAAGTTCTTACTTCGAAAAAGACAAAAAGGATCACTTCCTGTTTCTTTAACAACTGAAAAATGATCCGAAAGATTGCGCCTAGGCAATGGTTTCTCGTTTAAAAGAAAAAGTACATTAAGTTTAGCCTTTGCTTTAGGGGCGGTTTCACCTTCTACCATAGTGGTAGACCACTCAACTCCTTCCCGCCAACGAACTCGGACTCTGATCTTTTTCCCTTGTGGAATTTTATCAAATACTTTCCCATCTTTTTCAAATTGAAATACAAGTCTTTCGTCACGCCATCTATCATTTGATTTGCTATTTTGGAATTCCATCATTCCATTGAAATTGGAATCAGAAAAGGGCCCAACCCAAGAAGACCGCTCGAATAAGGCGTCAGGCATAAGCCAAGCAGCATTTTTAAATTTCGAGTCATTTGAAAATAAGGAAAGGGCCACATTTTGATATGAAGGAAGTTGGGACGAAACATTTTCCAAAACAACAAACAATTTATGGGATTTAAACTCCATTAATTGTTCACGGAGTTTCAATATACGATTGATTTTTTCATGGAGGTCTCGGTTATCCTTGTCCCATTTAGCCTTGCTTTCCTTATAAGCTTCCCTTCGTTTAACAATATCAGGTTCTTCACCAAATTGATCAATTAAAAAAGCTCTTTCTGATTGAAGATATTGATTATCGCCTTGTAGCAATCGTTTTACAACATCGGTTTCAGAATAACGAGCCAACAACGCGTATGATGCTTTTAAATCCCGGTTGGCAAACCCTGCAACCTCATCTAACATAGTCGGCACAGCAGGATCAATTCTTACAAGCACGATTTTTGCACCAGGATATACTTTAGCAATTTCAAGAGCTTTTTTTGTATGAAAGCCAATATCTTCTGAATTTTTGAGATAAGGCATTTCTTCCATACCAAAATCTCTCGTACGGGTAAGATCAACTAATTCTGCGTGTGTTTGAATTTCACCAAAGGCTTTTTCCCAGCCTAAAAACTCTGTTCCAACAATTGCAATTGATGCAGGGGCGCCAACGCCTCGCAAATTACGTGCAGGTTGGGATGCCCCCTCATTAGAAAATATATTCAACAGATTATTCTGCTTGATGGAGTAATGAGTTTTTATTTGTGTTTCAGCAGTTGTGACAAACATTACCGATGGCAAAGATGCAAGGTTTTTGATGGACGCCGGGGTTGCAAGAATTTCAAATAAGGCACCATTAGCACCCTCGACAACTGCATCATTCAAATTTGAGAATAGTTCATTAATTTCATTTTGGCCCGGAGGTTGATGATTTAAAACCAACAACCATTTCTCGAGTTTCTGGTCAGGGTTTTCTAGTTTTTTTCTAGCGGCAGGACTCATTTTTCGCAACGAGATTTCTTTTATATCCTCCAGAACTCTTGGCTTAACCAATGGCCAATCGGAATGCACTTTAACCACTCTGGGAAAAGCAAAAGGGGTGACAGAAACACCTGCTGTTTTAAGAGCTTCTGGAAATATTTTAGTGTCAATAATTGGCAATGTTTTTCCAGCTAAATTTCCAGTAATTCGTGTGAACAAATCGGAGTTGTAGGAAACTGCGTCAATAAAACCAACTTTAAATAAAATGTTTTTGACATCCTGCCAAAACTCAATTTGCTTCCTCGCTTGCATATATTGGGGAAACTCAATTTCAATTCGAACTGGATCTTCGGTTTTATACGGATCTTCAACCCCAATCGGCCAACTTGTTACAGAATAAATCCACCTTGGATTAATACATTTATTTTCCATGCCTGATGGTACGGTTCCATCAATTGAACCAATGGTCTCGTCCTGTAATTTTTCAAATAAATTTTCATCAGTCGAGGTAAACCCTGTTGTTTTGAGGAATTTAAGTAACGCGTCGATTTGCCTTAATCGTTCAACACCATAAACCTGAATTCTAAATTTAACCCTGACGTTTACTTTATCTGCAGGAACAAGGGCATCTTGCCCCATCAAGGAAATCGGTAAAACAAGTAGAATCAGAAGAAAGCTTATAAATTTCTTATTCATCTTAACTTCTCGTAAACAGTACATAATAATCCAATCTATTATGACATGTGATTTTAAGGTAGGACTGCCTTAATTCTGGTAATCGACAAGTAATATAATGCTCGGAAAGGAAATACCATGAAATTCGGTCTGGGACAAAAAGTTATCATCACCGGTGCTTCTACAGGAATTGGGAAGGCAATTGCTAAAGAATTAGCTAAAGCTGGAGCCCAAGTGGGACTTTTAGCAAGAAGAAAAGAGCTTCTTTTAGAACTTGTAAACGATGTACAAACTCTTGGTGGCAAAGCTTTTTACAAAACTGCAGATATATCCAACCGACAAGAAACCTTGCTTGGGATTTCCGAATTAATCAACTGCATGAATGGCGTTGACATTCTTATTGCCAATGCCGGAGTTGGAGCACCAACAACGATCCAACCTTTTAATGTGGAAACTCAAGAAAAAATTATCAAGGTAAATTTATTAGGAGTTATTTATTGCATTGAAGCTGTTTTACAAACCATGCTAGATTCAGGAAAAGGACAAATAGTTGCTATATCAAGCTTAGCAGGGTTTAAAGGACTTCCGGGAGAGTCAGGATATACCGCATCAAAGGCAGGTTTAAATACATTCATGGAAGGAATGCGGATCCAACTTCGTCCTAAAAACATTTTTGTAAGTACTATTTGCCCAGGGTTTATCAAAACTCCCATGACCGAAGTGAATGACGAAAAAGACATGCCTTGGCTAATGGAAGCAGAAACAGCGGCAAAAATCATAATCAAAGCCATTCAACGAAAAACAAAAGTTCTTCGATTTCCATGGCAAACTTCATTGCTTATGAGAATCACGGGATTGTTACCAGACTGGATTATCGAGCGAGTAATGAAAAAGTACAACGATAATCCCCCGATGCCCAAGAATCCTCTTTAAATTCTAACAATTATTTAACAGACCGCGATGCGATTTCAGCAAACAAGTGAGCCATCGATTTAATGAGCTTGATCCAGTCCCCTTCGTGCAAACTTTCATTAGGAGCATGAGCGTTACTATCTGGGTCTTCAATACCAAGCAATAGGGCAGGGGCACCGTCCAACAATTCAACCAAAGGCCGTACAAATCCAATTGTTCCGCCACACCCAATTCCCACAGGTTTAGCTTTAAAGCCTTTTTCAAGTGCAGCAATTGCGGCTTCAAAAGCCGGACCCTTAGGATCTGTCATCCACCAATCAACAGAACTCCCATGAACTGTAACCTTAATTTCCACACCCCAAGGGGCATCGGCAGCAAGAGTTTTGCGCAACAATTCTTCCACCTGTTTTGGATCTTGATCTGGAACAATTCTACAACTTACAAGCGCGGAAGCAGTAGGAAGAACTTGATTAGATGCACCTTTAATATTGCTTGCTTCAATTGCAATAACTGTAACTGCAGGGTGGCGCCATGTCTGTTCATATATGCTTTTCCCTTTTTGCAGGGCAAACTTAACATGATCCGGAACACCCAAGGACTTCCTTAATCCATCAGCATCTACAGGCAATGATTCAATAGTTTTTCTTTCCGTATCAGTCAGAGGTTTCACAGAATCATAAAAACCTGGAACAGGAATAGGACCATTTTCCCAGCATAATCTAGATAAAACTTTGGAAAGTGCTAGTGCAGAATCAGCAAAAGCCCCGCCAGCCATACCTGAATGAACTGGGATCATTGCGCTTTTTACTTCTACAAACAAAGTAACAATACCACGAAGTGAATAAGTGATTGAAGGCAAACCAACCCGGATATTTTCAGTATCACAAACAACGATAATATCAGCCTGGATACGGCTACGATTTTCGCTAAAGAATTTGACAAGGTTTTTAGAACCAACTTCCTCTTCCCCCTCAACAAGCATTTTAACATTCACAGGAAGTTTACCAGCAGTTTTAAGCCAAGAAGCAATAGCTGCAAGTTGAGCAACAGAAGCGCCCTTATCATCGGCAGATCCCCTGCCAAATAGCCGGCCTTCTCTTGACGTTAATTCCCAAGGTGGGCTAAGCCAAAGATGTTCATAATTAATTGGCTGGACATCATGATGGGAGTAAAGAAACAAAGTCGGCGCATTTGGTGCGCCCAACCACTCTCCGTAAGCAAAAGGGTTGGAATCGCCAGTCCGTAAAATTTCAACATTATTAAGGCCTGCTTTTTTCATTTGCAAACAAACAGCTTCAGCAGAATGTTCAATTTCTTTTTGATGCTCACCATCAGTACTAATACTCTGGATCCTAACCAAATCCCTTAGATCAGAAACAAGGTTGTCGTGATTATCATCGACCCATGCTTCAGCATTTTTCAAATCGGTTTCAAACATGTTAAATTCCTATAATTAAAAGCCAAGCATTGCAATAATCTTCGGTACAAAAACCATACAACCAATGGCAGATGCAAAAACGCTAGCAACCAAAACAGCTCCTGCAGCAATATCTAAAACCTCAAAACGGCTACTCCGGACATCTTCAGGCAAAATCGCATAAAGCATCTCGATTGAACTATTTAAAAGTTCTACCACCAGCACAAAGCCAATGCAACCTATCAGCAAAGACCACTCAACCAAATCACATCTTAAAACAACAGCAAAAGCCACGACCATTGATGCGAAAAAGAAATGAACAAAAAAACTGGAATGGCCTCGCATGCCGAGTTTCATACCTTTGAAAGCACAATGAAATTTATCTTTCCAAGGCCGCTTCATTTTTTTTCGTTCATCAGCATCCACAAGAAAAAATGCCCCTAAAGTTTTGGATGGAAATGCATTTCCCACAAACAAACCTAGTGCTTAAGAAATAGTAGCAGATGGATCATAAAAAAGAAATGACTGCAATTTATCGGGCAAGAACGCCGCCATTATTGGTAAAATTACTAGATGGGCCAACAAATCGCCCCCCGCCTGAAGCAATTGTTGGAAGAATCTCAAAAGTAAAACCAAAATTATCCTGCATTGCATTGTAGGTAAAACCGAGACTAACCTGAAGATCGGTACCAACCCTGGTAAGAACCAGCGAATTACTAACACTCTGAAAAGTAGCAAAATCATAGGTACTACTACCAGTAACAGCATATTTGGGACTAAAAATATAAGTCGCAGCACCTGTAAGAGCCTTACTTTCCACCGGTTCGATACTTCGATAACCAAGATAAAAATTGGTTCGATCTGATCGATTTAAATAACTGCCTAAGGTGAAGACCCTTGCACCATTATCCATAGGGTCAATCCACCCCGTACTTGTAAAGCTAGTACGGTCACCAATATTCCAAAGATAATCATATTGAAGAAAAGCAAGATAATTGCCAAAGTTGTTTTGATTCTTTTCGGGAAAGAATGAACCAGAAAGATCCAGAACCATCCAGTCGACAACATGCTGGCTACCAGGAAAACCACGCTTAGTTTGCAATCGCTGCCTGATATCCCCTTGAATAACTTGGATTTGGTTTAGCGTATCAATACGAGTATCAATAGTTCTTCGAATCGCATAAATTTGAGGGTCAAAATAAGGATTGTTTGTAGTAAGAAGATTACTGTTAAACGCATTAGGATAAATCGTCGGCTGATTCCTGATATCTCGCAAGGCCTGATCAGAAGCATCGTCATTCAATCGGTCTAGTTGTGCAAAATTCGAATATTGTGCGGATGATGCAGCATTGAAGTAATTGATACTATTTACAATCTTGTGGTTTATTCCGTTAACATTAAACAGGTCGGATTTAAAGTCAGGATAGGCTGCTGTGAAAGGCAAACTAGCACGAACACCACCACCACCCCAGGCCCTACCTAATGTATCTCCTGAAAGATCGTTGGTATAAAGCGCAAGATCGCCCTTAATGTATGGGGTTAATTTGAGACTACCCAAATTAAATGGCGCACTTAACTCTTCACTAACATTGAACCTACCTGTACTATTCTCAACATCCGTCAAAGGGCTAACTACTGGGGTTCCATCATTGGTAATCAACAAATTGCCGTAAGCAGCTCCACCCCAAGTGCTGGAAGTAAAAATATCAAACAAAGGCTGGCCTAAAATAAATCCATCCAGCCGAGGCAACCAATTTGTTTCATTTATCCAAGGGCGGGTTCTGACCTCCCCTAAAACATACCAACCCATGTTCTGGTCTGTTTGCCTTAGATAAGCCCAAGTATCTTGGTTGATACCATTATCCCATTCAGGTTTAAAAAACTGTTCAATGTAGTTACGGTCACTTATCCCAGCACCCTGTCCAAGAAAAGTAAATCCATTTGGCATATCGGAAATACCTTGGCGCCAAAGAATCCTTCCTCGATACTCAGGGTGAGGTTCACCTACAGTTCGGCCACCACCAAGATTATCTGCTCCATGGTCGATTATGCCATAAATCTTTGCAAGACCGTTGACTTTACCCGGAATACCAAAAAAATCTGGTGCCAAATAATCAAAATCAGAACCCAATCCAGGGCCACGCTTGGTTAAATAATCAATATCGAAACGCCATCTTGTATTCTCGAAAGGCTGTATGCCTAAAAGATCAAATGCATTAAGGGTAAGACCGAACTGACCACCAAAGATGTTGTTAAAACCTAAATTAACTCCCTCAATGGGGCCTAAAGGATCACGACCATCACCTTGAAGGTAGGGCAGATAAAAGATGGGGAAATTTTCCAATTCAATAAACATGTTTTTGGCACGAACATAGCTTTCTTTTTGATCAAGTTCCTGTTCGGTATTTCTATCCACAAATCGCTTTCCAAAAATAGAAAGTTTAGGGATTGTTCGTTCTTCAATAGTAGCCTCTGCAACATAAATCTTCAAACCTGGATCCGCAGGCATCTTACTGGAAAAAACTTCTGCTTTAACAACTTTGTATTGATTGGCTGCAAGTTGCTGAATTTCATTGGCCCGAACAAATAAAGGGTCGGTAAGTTTTGGTTGATAAAATTCCAACTCTCCATTCAGCGCAACCGCGGTATTTCTCCCGATGTCATAATAAACCTCATCAGCACGTATTATTCGTACTTCCCCAGCATCCGATTTTTTTTTATTCCCTGGCTTTGCAGGATCTTGCTGCCTGACCTCTACATGGCCCGAAAGATATAGCTCTAACTCCTTACCCGATTGATTAGTTTGCTTCTTAAGATTGCCAATAATTTCTTGCGGATTCGCACCTTTTGTCCAAATCACCAATCGATCTGCTTCGATATCAACCAATCCTATTCCCGCAACATCCTTAACATTCATTATGACGCCACCCGAAACAATCACGGCTTGCTCACCATTTGCCAAAGGCTCCATCCGAATATTAAACCCTGATGAACCTCTAGGAGACACGCTATATTGACGGGGCGGTGTATCAATTCCTGAAGGTGTAATTGGCAAACTACCCAACCCCGGAATTCCTATGGAAGGGGCGACTGGGACTGCTCCAGGCAAGGGATTCTGCAAAACTGGTTCTGGATTAACAGGTGCTACCACCGCACTATTCTGATAGGAAGTTGTAACAAGAGCAGGGGTGGCCGGGGTAATAATTGGCAAAGAAATCTCTGGCTCATTTTGCTTTGGAAGCTGAGAAACCGGCTTAAGCTTTTCTTCAATAGGCTTAGTTGGAGGAATCACTTTCTCAGGTACAATCTTTTGTGATTTTTGCTGCTCTGCGATTGATTTAGCTTTGCCTTCCTGAGCAGCTTTAAAAAGCGGATCTAAAGAACAATCTCTTTGCTCAACTTTGCTTTTTACCGCATTAAACCGAAACTCACCTCGCGTTGCCAATTCAATGTAAGCAGTTTTCGCATTTCGAACCTCAGCGGAGCTGTCAATTTTTACATCGCCCTCAACATACATCCCAAGCTCCCAAACACCACGCATTTTATAGGATTCAATATCAGCAACAATCAAGGCTTGGTTACCTCGAATTTGCAAAACACTTTGTTCTAAAAAGACATGACCTTTTAATAATAAATAATATTTAGATTTATCCGACCAGGAAGAAATAGAATCAGCATCAACCCGAATAGGTTTAGAATCACCTGGAATTTTTCGCTGAAAAGATGCAAAAGATTCAATTTCTGTAGAATTCTTACCTTGAGATGCTGTTTTAGCAGGGGCAATAACTTGAAATGCCTGCAACTGCCCAAGGCAGTAAAAAGCAGACAGCAAAAAAGCTGCAAACAATGAGTAAGGCTTTTTTCGCAACAGCACTTAAATCAATCTCCCCCAAGATATTACAAACGCCAAGCAGTGTGATTCTGACAATAAATACACTGCGTGGGGGGCGTAATAACTCGGAAAAGCAAACATGGCAAGCTCAAAAGTAAAATAAAAAAGCAAGGGGCAGGAAACCCGCCCCTTGCTATTCAACCTATTCTACCCGAACTTTATTATCGATCCCGGCCACCTCGTCCTCTACGGAAGGGAGCTTCACCTTGTGGGCCGCGGTCTGAATGCGGTGGAATAAATCGACCTCCCCTGCGCTGTGGAGGCTGTTCAGGAAGAGGATGAATTTTAAGCTCGTTACCGTTTGCATCCACACAAAAGACTTCAAGTAATTCAGGGGGTACACCAATCTCACCTCGGACTGAAATACCCACTCTAGCCTCATCCTCAAGCTTGCCTAGCTCTTTTCTTTTGTTATTTAAAAGATAGTCAGCAGTCTCTGAAGCTACCCTGACCCGAACCGTGGCAACAGCCTCTTTAAAAGCAGCAAGTTGCACCAAACGCATAACCTCAATACCCATGCTTTCACTTGTTTTAACTTGTGCCATGCCTTTGCAATAAGGGCAATCATGGTAAACACTGCGTTTAAGTGAAGGCCTAATTCTTTGTCTGGTCATCTCAATAATGCCAAAGGGCGAAATTCTGAGAATTTTGGTTTTAGCACGATCCCGCATTACATTATCTCGCATGGCATTTTCAACAGCCCTGCGATGTTTTTCTTCCCGCATGTCAATAAAGTCGTTAACAATAACACCGCCAAGGTCTCGGAGGCGAAGTTGTCTGGTAATCTCGCGTGCAGCCTGCATATTCATGCGAAAAGCAGTATCCTCAGCATTGCTTTCAGATCTAAAATTTCCGCTATTCACATCAATTGCAACCAAGGCCTCTGTTTGTTCAATGACAATAGAGCCACCCATGGGAAGGGGAATCTTTTTCATTTGAATTTTGGCAATTTCATCTTCAATTGCATAATGGTGAAATAGTGGCCTTTTACTATCGTGAAACTTGACCCTATCGGCAAATCTGGGCATCACAAACTGAAGAAACTCCTGTGCATGCTCAAATGCTGTTTTCTCATCTACTACAATTTCATCAATATCACTGGTAAAGGTATCGCGTATAGTACGAGTAACCATATCACTTTCCTCGTATATACCAGCAGGGCCTTTTACCTTTAAAATACGCTTCGCAACAACCTGCCAAAGCCTTGCAAGATAAGCCAGATCCCGTTGAAGTTCAGTTTTATTCCTATCAATTCCAGCGGTACGAATAATAAAACCAACCCCCTTCGGCGGCTTAAGATCCACGAAAATATCTTTAAGCCTTCTACGCTGATCTTCATCGGTAATTTTTCTTGAAACACCAACGCGATTCAGCCCAGGCATAAGGACCAAATACCGACCAGCAATACTTATATAAGTGCTTAAAGTAGGGCCTTTATTCCCAATACCATCCTTAATAACCTGTACTAAAACTTCCTGCCCCTTCTTAAAGATTTCCTGAATCATTGGCTTAGGCTTGCCCAAAAGCCTGCCGCCCCTGGTGTTGCCCCGCATCGGTTTACCACTGCTTCTTCCTTGATCGCGGGCTCCTTCCCTAGAACCGGAAGAAAAGCCTCCGCCCCCCGAAGGCCTGCGCTGATTTCCTCCTCGGCCCCCTCGGTTGCGATTATCCCCGCCGCGCTGGTCTCGGTGCGGACCACGGGAATCGCGTTGTCCGCGATTTTCTCGAGGCTGAATGGGATCTTGGACATCTCCGCCAATACTTTCATCCTCCTGCTCAACATTTTCATCCGCATCAAATGATTGATCCGAATCCTGTGCTGTCTCTTCAACATCGTCATAGCTTTCAATTGGTGCATGAGAATGTTGGGGTTTTTGAAAAACAGGTTCATCAAATGAATCGGGAGTATCAGGAGAAGGCTCGCGGGCAGGAGGCGTGGATCGATTAGGCCTTGAAAAAAGCAAGTCATCGACTTCGGTTTCATCTGGCCCATCCGAATCAGCATCACCATCACCTGTGATCCTGTTTGCAGAAGGCATCACGGGAGGAACATCATTATCATCAGGGCCAAAATCATCATCAACAGGTTCATCATCAGACAATCCCGCCCCAAAAGTAACGGAATCATCCGAATTTGAACTTATAGAAGAATCAGAGTCAGGATCTGCAAAATCGCTCGTGCTTTCAAATGCAAGATCATCTTGTTCCTCGAGTAACTCACTGCTAAATTCAGGAATATTTGAAATGGGAAGGGGATCTTCTGGGGGTAGGTTTTCAACATCTGGTATATTGCCCTTTTCAAAAGGCTTACTTCGAGAAGCACGACCTGAACCGCCATTGGAATTTCCCCGCCTGGGCCTACGATCTTCACGCTCTTCATCTTCATCGTCTTCTTTAAACCCATCAAGATGCCTGTAATAAGTTGGCTCAACATCCGAAACATGCAAAAAGCCATTCCTTCCGATACCAAAATCAACAAAGGCGGCTTGAATGCTGGGTTCAATATTTACAATCTTTCCTTTGTAAATATTTCCCACAAAACTTTCATGAGTATTTCGCTCAACATAAAGTTCTTCAAGGATACCATTTTCAAGAATTGCAATTCGACACTCTTCGGGTTGCAAAACATTAATCAACATAACTTTTTTCATCTGAATCTAAACCTTTCATTTTCAAATTAAAATACGGGATTCAACCCCAGCAGTTCCAAAGGGGAACCAGGGGGATTATGGGTACTAACACCCAACAAGGAAAATATCCTGGAAGGCTCCACTGCTACTTTGTCTGTAAGTCGAAGCCTTGTAACTGGTTGGCCACAAAAGGCCATGTTCGAATGGAAATAAGGGCTAATGGTACAAATTTGATTCCCACAGCTTTGATAAAAGCTCCGAGAAAATCTTGCAATCAAAAAAGTTTTAAAACTTGAATGTGTTTTAGAGTTCAAGGATACTCTGCAAGTATTTGCGAAAACAAATTCACCGATCTTTTTGCATTGCTCAATTCGCAAACCAAACAAGTTCATATCATAAAAGCCGATGTATATTTGTTGTTTTATGTGACTACACCTATTTTTTTTAATGTGGCCAATATTAAAATATAAAATCTTAACTACTAAATTAGATTGTAAAAATAGAGAACGAATCAGCTTTGTTATTTGATTAAGCTCAAAGGTAACGCAAAAGTTTGAAACACCTTGCCCTTGCAAAGGTTTTAAAATATTGTTGCTCTGGAAACGATAAGGAAGCTTGGAAAAGTTTTCCTGATCGGTAGCTAGGGGTAAAGAATTCCCCAGTATTAATTTCATGCAAAATATTTCCGCACAAGGCGGGATTAAACATTACAGAAACTAAAATAATACAAAGTTCCTGCAACACCAGAATAAATCTGCCTTAAAATCATAGTCCACGAAGAAAACAGTATCTGCCTAAAATCTTTTGTAACAAAATCTTGATGTTCTACAGGCAAATAGAAGGTTTCCTTGGTACAAACTCGTTGGCTGTAATTAATTCATCAACGAGTCAGGCAAAAGCTTCCGGGTCTGTTCCCGCAAATAATTGTTTACATCACGCGCAGTTTGTTGGCGCATAGCTTCTTTGGCAACATTTTCAGCATCTTTAAGGTTCACCATCCGGATAAATTGCTTTATCTCTGGAATACTATGCGGTGAAACACTTAACTGCCTAATTCCTAAGCCAAGAAACAACATCGTATATATCAGGTCCCCACTCATCTCGCCACATACATTCAAGGCAACATTGGAGTGTTTCGCAGCCTTTACAACCATTTCAATCAGCCGTAAAACGGCAGGATCACCAGGATTGTATAACGAGGCAACATCCTCGTTCGACCTATCCGCTGCTAAAGTGTACTGTACCAGATCATTGGTGCCAATGGAAAAGAAACTCACTTCTTTTGCCATTAATTCTGAAAGAATGGCTGCAGACGGAACCTCGATCATAGTTCCAATTGGAATATCCTTATTAAACGGCACTTTTTCCTCAAACAAGTCTTCTTTAACCTCAGATACGATCATTTTAGCCTGTCGAAGCTCTAAAACTGTAGAAATCATTGGAAAAAGCAACTGAATATTACCATAAACACTAGCGCGCAAAATGGCACGGAGTTGGGTTTTAAACAAGCCAATATTTCTAAGGCATAGCCTTATACTACGAAGACCCAGAAACGGGTTCTTTTCGGGAATATGCAAATTGGAAAAAGCTGCCAATTTGTCACCGCCTAAATCCAAAGTCCGGATCACCACCGGCCTATTTCGCCCCATTGCTTGAACTACTTCCTTATAAGCTTCAAATTGCTCCTCTTCACTGGGAACTACATCTTTTCCCATGAAAAGAAACTCCGTTCGATATAGGCCTATTCCTTGGGCACCTTTATCAAGACAATGCTTGGTTTCGTGCGGAAACTCAATATTTCCAAGCAGTTTAATTTCAACACCATCTTGGGTAATTGCAGGAAGATCGCGAAGACTTTCGAGAGAAGCATCTAGCGAAACTATATCCGTCTGGGTTTTTTGGTATCTTCGCAATGTCTCGGCATCAGGGTCGATGATAAGAAGCCCGGAATTACCATCAACTATGACAATATCTCCACCGGTTACATCAGATATAAACTTTCCCAAACCTACAACAGCTGGTATTTCAAGAGCACCAGCCAAAATCGAGGTATGGCTCGTCCTTCCACCAGCCTCTGTTGCAAAGGCATGAACCAGCTTGGTATTTAACTTTGCTGTCTCACTCGGAGAAAGATCATGGGCAAGAATAACGACAGGCTCATTTAAAAAATTAAGGCCTTCTTTCCTTTGACCAATCAATTTGCCAAGAATTTGCTTTTCAATGTCAAAAAGATCAGTTGCGCGAGAGGCCATTTTTGAATCAGGCAAGCTTTGAATCTCTTTAATATGCTTGCGCATCACCAAACTAAGTGCATATTCTGCAGTAAAAAAGCTTTTTGAAATAAGTGATTCAATTTCGTTTCGAAGAAAAGGATCTTCAATCATCTGAGCGTGAGCACCCAAAATAGCACCATACTGGGCGCCAACTTTAGAGGCTATGATCGCTTGATTCGAGCGCACCTCAATAGCTGCGTCTCTAATCCCAATCCTCAGCCTTTCAAATTCTTCTGTAACTTTAGAAGCATTAATCGACCTTTGGGGAATCAAATACCCTTCGGTATCAAGCAACAAAGCTGGGCCTATCACAACCCCAGGGTAAACTGGTATTCCTCTATAAACTTCCATCAGCACCTTGTTCCAAACAAATAAACAAAATCAGTTTGATATCGAAGCATCTTCCTCTGCGAGCACTTTTTCAAGCTCTTGCAATGCCAAATGCGAATCCGAACCAAAAACTTCCAGAGTCACTTCGCTATCCTCCGCTGCGGCAACAAGCATAAGTTCAAACATGCTTTTACCATTAAAAACCTGACCTTCCCAAATCAACTTAACATCGGAAGCAAAACGCGAGGCAGCCTCAACAAATGCAGCCTTGGGCCGCATATGAAACCCATTTGGATTTTTTATTTTAACCACCCTCTTCAGAAGCTCAGGGCTCGAATCTTCCACCAATTCATCTCCAATAATTTCCCCAACCAAAAAATTGCTAATTACATTTTTGAATACTGATTCATTTGCTCAAACAATTGATCTGCAGTTGTACAAGCCCTTAACGCCTTTACCAAAGGATCATCACGAAGTACTCTCGATACAGTCTCTAGGGCTCGCAAATGAACTACGGGTTGATCAACTGGAGAAATGATCAGTACAAAAACAAAAACTGGCTCTCCATCCCTGCTACCAAAACTAACACCGGTAGGCGAAATACCTAAAACCCCAACTAATTTGTCTACACCACTGTATTTCGTATGGGGAATAGCTATGCCATCACCAATACCAGTTGAACCTAGCAATTCTCGCTTTAGCACTGCTTTGATTATGTCTTCAACATCCACATCCTTAAAACAACCGTTGCGACAGAGGCTTTCTAAAAGCTCTCGAATCACGCCTTCCTTATCAGTGGCTTTAAGTTCTGGAACTATGGCAGAACGCACTATGAAATCCGACATTCGCATTTTGATTCACCATCCCTCTCATCTAAAATGCAATATTTAAAGCGACTTGGGAAGTTCGCCCATCGGCGGGGTTTTACGATGGTCCTGTATCTTTTCTTTATACTTCCTAATCTGATGCTCAACCTTATCTATCACCAAATCCACCGCGGTGTACAAGTCTGTGTTTTCTTCCTTTGCAAAAAAATCATGCTTATGCTCGGCATTTACGGCAAGTTCGACCACTTTCATTGCTCTTTGATGATCTAAGGTTACTTCAATCATGGAGATTCGATCAAAAAAATGAAGAAGTTTACTAGCTTTTTCTTGAATATGCTTTTGAACCTCATCACTAATGTGGCCATGTCGGGTCGAAATTTTAATTTGCACAATAATTCTCCTAGGTATAAAGTTGCCCAAGTCTCTAATATGGGCATTTAAGAAGCTCAAACCTTTTCCACTTACATTCTATGCCATGATATTGCGAAACCGCTTACAATTCAATTCATAAGCATATAAACAAAAAAACTCTTTCCTCAAACCAAGAAGAAAGAGTTTCTATTAATACTGCTTTAACTAGATTCATTAAAAGAAAAAATCATCAGCTTCGACATGCGGGGTTATTGAGATTCACCCAATTACCGTTTTCCGTTGAACTTGAAACGCATCTGGTAATAAAGTTCATACCATCAACACCATCATAAACATTAGGGTAAAGCGTATTCTTTCCAGCAAATTTTTCACCGTTTAATTTGCGAATAATATCATCATAAGCAGCATTGTAAATATTGGCAAACGCCTCTAAAAACGCTTCAGGATGACCACTAGGAAGCCTGCAAGATGATTTTGCCATATCCCCCAAAAATGGAGCGTTTGGATCCCGGGTAAACAAGCGATGCGGTTGACCATTGGTCCGAACCCACATTTTATTTGGCTCTTCTTGATGCCATTCCAAAGACCCTTTGGTTCCATCAACCTCGATGAAAAGATCGTTTTCACGGCCATGTGATATCTGAGAAGCCGTTACAGTTCCCAAGGCACCATTCTGAAAGCGAATGACAGCCGTGCCATAATCATCCAAAGCACGGCCAGCTTCAAAAACTTTTAAATGGCAGGAAATTTGCATTGGCAAAAGGCCTGTCATGTAACGGGCAAGGTTGTAGGCATGAGTTGCAATATCACCAAAACAACCAGAAGCGCCGGATTTTGCAGGATCAGTCCTCCAGCCAGCCTGTTTTTGGCCAGAAACTTCCAACCGGGTTCGAAGCCAACCCTGAATATAAAAAGCACGGATGGCATTAATTTCACCCAATTCACCCGAAAGAATCATCTCTCGAGCCTGACGTACTAAAGGATAGCCAGTATAGTTGTGCGTCAGGGCAAATACCACATTTGACTTTTCCACTACCTTGACCAACTCTTCAGCTTGTGCCAAATCAAAAGTCATGGGCTTATCACAAATGACATTGATTCCAGCCTCTGCAAAGCTTTTTGCGATTTCAAAATGGGTATGATTAGGGGTTGCAACCGAAACAAAATCAATTCTTTGACCAACAGGCAAGGCCAACTCTTTTGAAATCATTTCCTTATACGAACCATAGGCCCTATCAGGCTTGATGTCGTAAGCCGAAGCAGAATCTTTGGCACGCTCCGGATTTGAGGATAAAGCGCCTGCAACAAGAGAAGCCCTATTATCCAAAACTCCAGCAATACTGTGAACTTTTCCAATAAATGAACCTTGACCACCACCCACAAGCCCCATGTTTAATTTTCTGTTCAATGGTCCGTTCATACCTACATCCTTTGCTAAAAGATCATGATGATGCAACCGCACATTAAGATATATTGCGGTTTCCAGATACAAGTTGCAACAGTGGAGTTAACTCTTTTCGAGGAATTTCTCAAACAGATTTTTTGTAATTTTCTGTACCCTCTCATCAGGCCCCTGAGGCCTGCCATGATGGGAAATAGGAGGCATGTGTCCGGGTGGTTGGGTTAACCCTTGGGCCCAGAAAATGGTGGAGGCATTAAATACAAAATTTCCTTTAGGACCTGGATAAATAGTTGAAGTATAGTGTGATTCCACATCGCTCCCGGTATATGTTGGGCCTTCTGCAATTACTTCTAAACCTGGAATAGAAGCTGGTTCGCCATGAAACTCCCAGCCCACCAAGCCTGAAATTTTATCTCCTTTTTTCATTCCGGTACCATTAAAAAGCCAATGTTCCGGCTTGCTTACAATCCAATCACCTGAACCATTAAAAGGTGTTACGGTTTGGGCGCCAATAAGCGTGGATTCGTTGGGGCCATCAAGGTTTAGGTCCACCATAAAAGGTTTTTCTTTGGGCCTGACCCCGCCATACCTTCCAGCACGGGTTAAGGTTCTATTGGCAACATTTTTTGTGGAAGCAGAGTATGGGGCTACAAAGCATACCGAATTTCCCGAAAGAAAAGCGGCATTAACACCTTTATTCACTGCATTTTTAACGTTATTAAATTGCTCCAAGCTCCAATATTCATCATGCCCGACAGAAAGAAAAGCTTTTACACGCAGCAACTCATCAGCATTTGAATGAACATCTGAATTAGAAGCATAGGTAAGATCGTAGCCTTCTTTTTCCATCCAAAAAGCCAAAGGAAACTCCCAAAGCAAAAACTCCCCCGACCCCTGGGACAAAGGATTGTCAAAAATTTGCGGATATTTTCCATAGGGTCTGTCAAAAGAAACTTTAACCCCTGAAACAAGCACTTTTTTGTCCGGTCTTTCATTGGTATACAGTGAGTAACCATCAGGCCATTGGTTATATGCCTGCCAGGTATTATCGCTACATTGAAAAAGAAAATCCGCTTTTCGATTATCTTTGACAATAAAAACGATGTAACTCTGATAGCGATGTTGGTTGCTGGAAATCTTGGCAAGGTACACACCACTAAGCCAATCTTCAGGAATTTTGAGGGATGCAGATTCTTTCCAATTACATTCTCTTAATCGCTGCTCGCCAACTGGGGGCGCTTCCTGTTTAAAAACTTCAAAAGGGCCAATTTGCTGGACAAATCTTCCACCTTTTCCGGAATAATACCCAAGGCGATAAATATCGAGAACACCTTTGCCAGGCACTAATGAACTAACAAAAAAAGTAATCAATTCACCCGCTGAAACACTGGTACGGGAGGCAAACCCTTCAATAAGAGAACAACGAAGTTTATCCTTGGAATCCGTCCGAGTATAGGTTAACTGCCAATCTAAAGTTCCAGGCTTAAGATTTTCAACAACAATGGAATTTTGCCTTGAGTCTTTTGATGCAAATGCATTATCGACAGTACAAAGCGCGCCACCTGCCAATAAACTTTTAGCAAGAATTTCCCTACGATTTAAAGGTGTCATATTAAACCGCCTTTTAGATATCACACAAATTTAATGTATCTGGAGAGAGAATAATCAAGCTGATTTGCGATTAAAAGGAATTTCTGATTCGAAGATAATTTTCTTCCGTTGAGCAGCGGTAATTTGAAAGACATTCAGATATAAGCGTTCGAGTTCTGCGGACAACTCACGCTGCCGGCGTTGCATTACGACAGAAGCAATCTGCATTAGAATTTCCCATGCATTACCATGAACAATATTCCCATTTTTGCAAGAAGCAAATGCAGGAACATTACGTGGAAGCAATCCCCCTGATAAAAGATTGGCAAAGGCACCAATATTCGATCCGGTATTCAGCAAAACACCGATCGATGTTCGAGAATGATCACCAAAGAAAACACCAACTTTATTAAGTCCGGTGTTAATTAATTGACCATCAACCTGAACTTTGACTTGACCATAATCATTACGCAAATCACTTGAATTAGTTGCAGCGCCCCAATTGACCCATTCTCCTAAATAGGAATGGCCCAAAAAACCTTCGTGATATTTATTGGTATATCCTAGAATAATGGAGTTTTCAATTTCCCCACCAACTCTGCAATTTGTGCCAATGGAAGTACCATACCGAATTTTAGCGCCAAAAATCTGAGTTTCTTTACCAATAAAACAAGGGCCTTCCAAGCGGGTAAAAGCTTGTATTTTTGCCCCACTTTCAATAACTACAGGTCCTTTCGTGGTATCAAAAGCAACGAGGGGTTCAACTTCGGCCTGAGGATGTATAAATAACTGATCAATCGGACCAAACAAACCAGCAGGATATTCGATCGGATTTGTAAGTTGGCGCGATCCCTTCATATCAGCAACAATTTGTTCAGCATTATTCCCTACAAAATCCCATAAATATTCGAGCAAAACCCCTTCAACTTTTTTTTCAGGTAAACGCAAAGACCTTAAGCTCTCGAGCAATTCAAGATTATCTTGTATATCTGAAAAAGTAGTAAGCTTATTTCCTTTGCAAAAATAGTAAACAACCTTGCCAGAACAAATGCCAGCATGCGAAGAATCGAGTTGAAATTGAAAATCAAACGAAGGTATCCACGCCCCATCAACAAACAAGATATTATCTTTTCCCTCGATCCAATCTGGTGAATTTACTGCTAAATTCATATGAGAAGAAAGGACTGTTTCTTGCAAATACTTGCGAATAAAACACGCCCCAGGTGCAAAACCAAGTTTGGCAGATATTTTTTCATAAAGGTTTTTCGTGCCGCAAAGTAATGAAAAAACGGGTCTGGTTAAAGCTACTGGCTCCAACATCCCAGCATTTTCATTTTCATATAAGCACAAATCAATTTTCATAAACTTTAAAAACCTATTCGATTCTTTTAAGCCAATTACCGGAACCTTATAAAGATCCGATCAAATTAAATCCATAGCAACACCACAAAACAATAGGGCAAATGGGGCAAACAGGAGGATCCTTTTGAAAGTCTGCCTAGATTGAATTAGCCATTTTTGTTTTAAAAGAGACTTAATGGTGTTTGCGTTTATTTTAAGAAGGCTATCATGCTGATTAATTCCAAAGCTAAAGCGGCGCTTACGCTTCTCCTCGCAATCAATCTTTTTAATTACATCGATCGATATATACTTTCGTCAACCATAGCTGGCATTGAAAGCGATTTACTAAGCAATCATTCTCCCGACAATAAAAAAGCCTTATTAGGAATCCTTGCGACATGCTTTATGGCAAGTTTCATGATTTTTGCCCCAATTTTTGGGATATTCTGCACAAAAATCAAACGCTGGCATCTTATTGGCTATGGGGTCGTTTTTTGGTCGATTGCCAGTGGACTCAGCGGACTTTCAGGCACGGTTGCTAAATTAAACGAAAACTCCGCTACCAATGGCTTGCCTTTAGGAATCGTCATGGCCTTTGTTGGTTCTTATGCATTTCTTGCCCTAAGCCGATGCATGGTGGGGATTGGCGAAGCTTCATACGGACCAATTGCACCAACCATTCTTTCAGATTTATACCCTGAAAAAAGCAGAGGTATAATCATGTCAATTTTTTATGGAGCGATTCCTGTTGGCAGTGCGCTTGGGTACGCATTCGGAGGAATTGCAGGCTGGCCAAATGCGTTTTACTGGGTAATTCCTCCGGGAATCCTATTAGGCTTTCTTTGTTTTTTAATGCCAGAACCAGAAATTGGGGCGCAAGAAGCCTCCAACCAAATCGCTAAAAAAATTCAATCGAAAGATGTTTTTATCCTTTTAAAAAC
This sequence comes from Planctomycetota bacterium, assembly GCA_009920765.1. Taxonomy (GTDB): domain Bacteria; phylum Planctomycetota; class Planctomycetia; order Gemmatales; family Gemmataceae; genus UBA969. Next base: position 76,929 of record RFZJ01000003.1, read on the forward strand.
CCCTTCCATCATTTTTAACATCCTTGGCATGACCGCCAACACTTTTGCTATTGGTGGAATCGCCTACTGGTTTCCTTATTACGTCTCCGTTTTCAGGCAAAACGGCACAGAACAAGAAGCTGGAATTATTATGGGCTTGCTTATTGTTATTTCTGGGTTATTAGCCACTTTATTCGGGGGATTTGCTGCAGATTACTGTGCTCGCTTTCACAAAGGGTCTTATTTCCTTGTATCTGGCATTGGTATGATTATCGGCTTTCCTGTATTTCTTGCAGTTCTTTATGTTCCATTTCCATTTGCCTGGGTTTTAATTTTCATTGCTTGTTTTTGTACCTTTATAAATACAGGGCCAACCAATGCTATCCTTTTAAATGTTTCTCCACCTTTGCTCCGCCCAATGGCTTTTGCTATCACCATTTTTACGATTCACGCTCTAGGTGATGCAATTAGCCCTTGGATCATAGGAGGAATTGCAGACAATTTTGCATTTGAAAGGACCATATCTGTTGATGGGCAACCAATTGTAGAAAAGGTGGGAAACTTAAACGCTGGGTTCGTTACCGTTTCAGCAATGTATTTTCTCGCAGGGTTATTCTGGATATTAGGGGCAAAACATTTGGATCCAGACACTCAAAAAGCCAGTGCCTCTATTAATGTATGATACTTTTAAACTGAATCTCTGCTTTAACTTTGGTACATAATAATCTTCTATTAAGTCCAGTTCTGAAAAGATTTTTTAACTCACCACTTTTACTTGCAGCAGACTTATCTTTCCACTATTCTTAAGCTAATGGTACAAGTTCCCACCTAAGAGAAATTTAATATGTTTCGAGCTCCTGCGTTTGTTTTAATTAGTGCCACTTTTTTTATGGTTTCATATTCAATGGCTGAAGATTGGCCCCAATGGCGTGGCCAAAATCGCGACAATATTTCCAACGAAAAGGGCTTACTTCAATCATGGCCATCTACCGGTCCTAAATTGCTTTGGACTTTTAAAGACGCAGGTATTGGGTATTCAGGTCCGGCAGTCGTTGGAAATAATCTTTTCTTAATGGGGGTTCAAAACGATTCGGAATCGATCTTTGCCCTCGACACGACTTCTGGCAAACAACTTTGGTCTACTCCCGTTGGCAAGCCCTATCCAAACAAATGGGGCGGTGGACCTCGATCCACTCCTTCTTTTGATGCCGGTAAAGTTTATGGCATAAGTGGCGAGGGTGACCTGATTTGCGTTGATGCAAAATCAGGCAAAAAAGAATGGCTTGTATCAATGGCTAAGGAACTCGAGGGCAAAGTCATGAAAATTTGGGGATTCAGTGAATCTCCCCTTATTGATGGCAATAAAGTTATTTGCAGTCCTGGCGGGCCTAAGGGTTCGATTGCTGCTTTAGACAAATCCACTGGCAAAGTTCTTTGGCGTACTACTGACATCACTGATGAAGCATCTTATTCTTCCATCATTAAAGCCAAGGTTGGTAAGCACGATGTGTACATTCAAATGACTGCTGGTGGGTTGGTGGGTGTTGAAGCAAACACTGGTAAAAAATTGTTTGCTGAAAAGGTTGGAGTAAATGGCATTGCCATTATTCCAACACCCATTTTTCATGACAATAAGGTTTATGTCACCTCGGATTACAAAACTGGATGCGGTTTGGTCAGCCTAAGCCCAACTGATTCAGGTATCACCTCAAAAATCATTTATGAAAACAAGGTGATGGAAAACCATCATGGCGGTGTGGTCCTGTTGGATGGCCACATTTACGGTGCCTCTGGCAATTGCAATGACAGGGCAGCACGATGGAAATGCCAGAATTTGCTAACAGGCGAAGCAAAGTGGGAATCTGAAAAGCTGAACCAAACTGGTTCTCTTACTTTTGCTGGTGGCAGACTTTACATTTATGGCCAAAATGATGGAACCGTTGTACTTGTTGAACCAAGTACTAAAGAATGGGTTGAAACCGGAAGGTTTAAAATACCTGAAACAACCAAGATTGAAAGGCAATCTGGTAAAATCTGGACTCACCCAGTTGTAAGCAATGGCAAACTTTTTCTACGTGATCAGGATCTTGTCTTTTGCTTCGATGTATCCTCGAAATAAAACCCTCTCTCTGGAGACCTGTCATGAGTGAAAAATATAAATTATCGCTTGGTTTTTTTTTCTTATTCTCGGCCAGTAGTTTTTTAATTGCCGAAGACTGGGCGGGATTCAGAGGTTCGGATCGTTCCGGACATTCAAAGGAATCAAAATTACTTGCAACCTGGCCTAAAGATGGCCCAAAGCAAGCCTGGCTATTCAAAGATTGTGGTACGGGCTACTCTTCCCCTGCTATTTCTCAAAACAATCTTTATATCATGGGGGCTCGTAAAGGTGAGGAACTGCTTTTAAAAATCGACTCTACCGGTAAAGAGCTATGGAATGCCAAGATTGGACCTGTTTTCGACTTTAGTGGAAATACTTTCAGTGGTGGTCCCAATGGTTCTCCCACCTTTGACGAAAATCTTGTTTTTGCTTTAGGTAGTCAGGGTACTTTAATTTGTTCCGATTCAAAAACTGGTCAAATAGTTTGGAAAAAAGACCTACCCAAGGATTTATCTGCTGAAGTTAATCCTGTAGGCGGTGGACCAGAAAAATTTGGATGGGGATACTCTTGGTCACCTATTGTCGATGGTGACAAACTCATTATTGTTCCTGGTGGCCCACTTGGCCTGCTAGCTGCCCTTAATAAAAAAACTGGAGCACCATTGTGGCGCTCTGCTGATGTAAAGTATCAAGCTCCATACGCTTCCCCCACTTTAGCAACTATTGATGGTCAAAAAACCATTGTTCAAATCACCCAAAAAGGCTGCGTTGGCGTAAACCCCGAAGATGGAAAACTCCTTTGGGAATACAAGCGCGAAGCAGAATATCATGATGTGGTATGTACCTCACCCGTTATTTCTGGGAATTTAATTGCAACTTCTGTTGGTTTTGGAGACGGGATGGATTGCTTCAAAATTGAAAAATCTAGCTCCGGTTTCCAAGCAAAGCAGGTTTACAGCAAGAAAGAAATCGCCAATGATAATGGGGGTATAGTATTAGTTGGAAAGCATGTTTATGGCTTCCACTTAAAAAGGGCTTGGGAATGCGTTGACCTTGAAACAGGCACTGTTGCATGGTCTTCTCCCAGAAAATCAATCGGTGCTGGATCCGTTATCGCTGCTGATGGAAGGCTTTATGTATTAGCTGAAGATTCTGGTGAAGTGGCAATGCTTGCTGCTTCACCAGAAGGATACAAAGAAATCAGCAAGTTCAAGATTCCTGAACTTTCAAATTCAAAGAAAAGTAGGGGCAGGATTTGGGCTCATCCTGCAATTTCCGATGGCAAACTTTTCATCCGGGATCAGGAACTTCTTTATTGTTTTGAAATCCGTTAAGCTGAACTTTCTTTTGGAAAGAACATCTTTTGCTAACAGATTCTTTTTTGACTTTCTGGGAAGCGGTTTTACCAAGGAACACTTTTTATCTCAGAAAGCTTGGTATAAACGCAAGGACTGTCTCCAAATCTTGGATCAAAGACAATTTTGATTCTTTTGAATTTACTTCAAAAAACGAATTGCAGGACAACCAACTCATTTATCCCCCTTACGGGGATTTTCATTATTTAGAACCTTCTGATTACAGCCGTTTTCACCAAACTTCCGGATCGTCTGGCAAACCCTTACTTTTTCTAGACTCAAAAGAAGGATGGGAATGGCTTTTAACAAACTGGTTGAAAATATTTGAATTAGCGGACATTAAAAAAGAGGACCGTCTTTTCTTTCCCTTTTCTTTTGGTCCATTTCTTGGATTTTGGACAGCATTTGAAGCTGCATGTAAGTCCGGATGTTTAAGCTTTCCTGGAGGAGGAATGAGTTCCGAATCGAGACTTGCATTCATTCTGAATCAAAAAATCAATGTGATTTTTACCACGCCAAGTTACGCTATAAGGCTTGCTGAGGTTGCACGAAACCAAGGTATCAATCTCCGAGAGTTGTCGCTAAAAAAATTGGTTTTGGCTGGGGAACCCGGAGCTAATATACCTGCGACCCGCTTAAGAATTGAAAAAGATTGGGGTCGAATTATTGTGGATCATCACGGCATGACAGAAACGGGGCCTGTGACAGTCGAATGTTCAGTTACTCCCGGCCTATTACACATCGTTGAACAGTCTTTTGTTGCAGAAGTTATTGACCCAAAAACCCAGAAAAAGCTAAGCCTTGGTTCTATTGGAGAGCTTGTTTTAAGCTCTTTTGGCAGGGCAGGTTGCCCCCTTTTACGCTACCGAACTGGTGATATAGTCCAGTTAAATCACCAAAAATGCACCTGTGGTTTCAAAGGGCAAAGTCTTTTGGGTGGCATATTGAGCCGCGCTGATGAAATGATTTTTCTCAAAGGTAATAACATCTACCCCTCTGCTTTGCAAAACATGCTTCATTCAATAGAAGGAATAATTGATTTTAGAATCACTTTTTACAAAACTGATGGTAAACCTGAACTATTATTTGAGGTCGAAACTTTGCCAAATATTTCCCACTCAATTAGAGATAAACTTGACAAGTTGATTCAGACCACATTCTTATTCAAACCAATAATTAAAATCGTACCTGATGGCTCTCTACCCAGACAAGAAATGAAATCTAAAAGATTTATACAAATCTAACAAATATCTTAGATGCAATTCTGATGATTTTTGTTAAAACATAAGTTATAAGTTTTATAAGTTATTGTAATAACCTACCGTTGGCTTTATTCATGGCTTATGTTGATTGAAATACAATTTACCATGATAAGCCTGCTGATTTTCGCTTTGTTTGTTGTAAGGAATTTAAAGATGAACAAGATTCTTCACACCTTGGCTATTTCTGCTTTTTTTGCAACTTGTTTTACAGGGTGCGGCGGAGAAACATCTGCACCAAAGCAGGAAAAGAAAACTGGATCTACCCCAACAAACAAAGTTGATGACAAAAAATCTTCTGATTCCAAACCTGCTGGAAAAGAAGGAACAAAATCTGAAAACAAAGAAGTTAAATCTTCCGCTCCTTTAGCATTTGAATGGAATCACTGGCGCGGCCCCACTCAAAATGGCGTTTCCACTGACAAAAACCTTCCTGAAAAATGGTCCCCCAATCCTGAAACCCCTGACAATAATTTGATTTGGAAAACCCCATTTGGTGGGCGGACTACTCCCATTGTTCAAAATGATCGTGTTTACATTATCAACAAAGTTGGCAAAGGGATTTCTGAACAAGAAAGAGTCATGTGCTTTTCCATGAAAGATGGCAAGCTACTTTGGGAACACAAGTTTAATGTTTTTCACACAGATATTGTAAGTGTTCGCCTCGGTTGGACAAATATGGCTGGTGATCCTGAAACTGGAAATGTTTATGCCCATGGTACACAAGGATTGCTTTTTTGTTTTGACAAGGATGGCAAGGTTCTTTGGTCAAAATCATTGACAGAAGAGTACGGCAGAATTACTGGTTATGGTGGACGCGTTACCAGCCCTATAGTTGATGGTGATCTTCTCATTATTGGCATGATCAATGCTAGCTGGGGCGATCAGGGCATGGGTCGGAACAGATTTGTCGCATTCAATAAAAAAACCGGGGTAATCCAATGGTGGTCTTCCACCGGGGCTCCTGTAAAAGACACGTACTACTCTTACCCTGTTGTTGCAAACATTAATGGACAACGCCTTTTAATAAGTGGTGGCGGCGATGGTGGGGTTCATGCTTTTAAAGTTAACACTGGCGAAAAAGTTTGGAGTCACCTTTTCGGTAGCGGATCCGTTAACTGTTCCCCTGTCGTTCAAGACAACTTTGTCTACATAGGGCAGGGTGAAGAAAATATTGGTGCTAATACTCAGGGCAGGGTACTTTGCCTTGACGCTGCCTCAGTTACCAACGGTCAGCCTAAGGTTGTTTGGCAAACTGACGGTATCAAAGCTAAATTTGCTTCCCCTGTAATTAGTGATGGCGTTCTTTATATGTGTGGTGAAGTAGGTTCCCTACATGCTTTGGAAACTTCTTCAGGCAAAGAACTTTGGAAATTCCAATACGGACGTAATACCAAGGGGTCTCCTGTACTTGCTGATGGTAAAATTTATATTGCTGAAGTTAATTCAAAATTCCACATTCTTCAACCCTCCAAAGAAGGTTGCAAGCGCCTCCATGCCCAACTCTTCAAAGGTAAACCTGGTGAAGACGGCAAAGCAGGCGAAGATATTGAAATCAACGGCAGCCCTGCGATTGTTAATGGCAAGATTATTTTTATGACTAGCGAAGATCTTTATTGCATTGGCAAACCAGATTGGAAGCCTTCTGCTCCAGAAGCTAAACCTGAAAGCAAAGCGATTGCTTTAGGCGAAGCTGCCCACCTTCAAATTATACCCGCTGATTTTGTTTTAAATCCCGAAGAAAAACAATCCCTTGCCGCCTATGCTTATGATGCCAATGGAAACAAAATCGGACCTGTTGAGGTAGAGTGGTCGCTTGCCGGAGTTAGACCTCCAGAAGGCCTGCCCCCCGCCGCACCCGGAACTCCAGCCCCTACACCTCCTCCGCCATTAAATGGCAAACTTAGCAATGAAAAGGGAATGGAAACCGTTCTTGAGATTAGCAAATCTCCTCCCCCAGCACAGTTTGGAAGAGTGGTGGCAAAAGCTGGAATGCTGACTGCAGAAACTAGGGTCAGGGTTGCCCCTGTGCTTCCCTATGTACCAAACTTTGCCAATATTCCTGAAAAACGAACTCCTGGTGGATGGATTAACTGTCAGGGTAAGTTTGAAATGGTTACTATTGATGGTAAAAAGATTTTAAAGAAACTGGCTGTTAACCCCAGCCCGTTAGTGGCCAGAGCCAATGCATTCATCACGATGCCGGACTTTACTGAATACACCATACAGTCAGATATCATGGGAACCAAGGTGCGTGATGATCTTCCCGATATGGGGGTTGTTGCAAATCGATATTCATTTATGCTAACTGGAAAAACCAAGTCTTTACGGCTTATTTCTTGGGATGCATTGCCTAGGGTTGACAAAACTATTTCATACCCATGGGAACCAAATGTTTGGTATACCTTTAAGCTATCTTTTGAGAAAGCAGCAGGTACAGAAGGTACTATTCGTGGCAAAATCTGGCCCAGAGATAAACCAGAACCAGCCGAATGGACTCTTGAGTTTAAAGATCCAGTTGCAAACCTTGAAGGTAGCGCTGGAATTTATGGGTATGCTGCTGGTATACTTGAAAATCAACCTGGGACTGAAATCTTTTACGACAATGTAAAGGTTATTCCCAACAAAAAGTAAACTCGAGTGCAGTTGATTTTGTTATCTCTTCAATCAATGATTTTTTAACGGGAAATAGACATGATCATCAAAAACAAGACAATCAGACGGCTTTCGATCCTAGGTATTACCGGTGCAATACTTGCCGGAGCTGCTTCGCAATATTTTTTGGTTGGACCAAAAGTTGAAGCAGTTGTCCTTCAAAATGCGCCTGCTCCCGCTGCAACTACCAAAGATTGGGCACTTTTTGGAGGTTCCGTTAGCAGAAACCTGGTAAACCTCGTTGAAAAAGATCTTCCAGACTCATGGAGCAATGAGGAAGGCAAAAAGAAAAATATTAAATGGGTGGTCGATTTAGGCTCCAAGGCATACGGTGGGCCAATCATTTACCGCGGAAGAATTTATTTAGGTACCAACAATGATGCTCCTCGTGACCCAAGCATCAAAGATGATAAAGGCATCATCATGTGTCTTGATGAAAAAACTGGTGAGCTCATTTGGCAATCTGTTCATGATAAATTACCTGCAGGCAGGGTTAATGACTGGCCTCGTGAAGGTATCTGCTCCAGCCCTGTGGTTGAAGGCAATCGCCTTTATTATGTAAGCAACCGTTGTGAAGTTATCTGCGCTGATACAGAAGGCTTTATTGATGGCAAAAACGATGGTGTTACTGATGAAAAATACACCTCAAAAAAAGATGCGGACATCATCTGGCGCTTGGATATGATCAAAGATCTTAATGTTTTCCCACATAATCTTGCAACATGTTCACCTTTAATTGTTGGTGACACTTTATTTGTTATTACTTCCAACGGGGTGGATGAAGGCCATATCAATGTGCCCCAACCTGAAGCCCCGAGCTTTTTGGCCATCGACAAAAATACTGGCAAAGTCAAATGGTCTAGCAATCTTCCATCTAAAAATCTTGTAGAAGCCAAAAAGAACGGCGAGAAGGTCGAAATCAAAACCCTAATCAATCAGGGAAAACTTTTGATGCATGGCCAATGGTCCAACCCTGTTTACGCTGAACCAAACGGCAAACCAATGATCATTTTCCCAGGTGGCGATGGCTGGATTTATACCTTCAATCCTGCCAATGGCGACCTTCTCTGGAAGTTTGATTGTAACCCCAAAAAATCCGTGTACGAATTGGGTGGCAAGGGCACTCGCAACGACTTTGTTTCTACTCCCGTTGTATATGACAACAAGCTTTATATTGGTGTAGGGCAAGATCCCGAGCACGATAAAGGGGTTGGTCATCTTTGGTGCATTGACATAACTAAAGTTCCTGCTAATCCGGAAAAAGATTTGTCTCCCGCTGGTGAAAACTACAATCCAGATGCCCCTGAAAATAAAGCCTCTGGTCTTGTTTGGCATTACGGCGGGCCTGCTGATAAAGATTATGATCGCAACTACTACTTCGGCAGAACCATGAGCACCGTTGCTGTTCACGACGGCATGCTATTTACTGCTGAGTATGATGGTTTTGTTCATTGCCTCGATGCAAAAACTGGTAAAAAACTTTGGCAGCACGACATGGAAGCTGACACTTGGAGTTCAACATATATCGTTGATGGTAAAGTCTATATTGGGAATGAAAACGGTACCATGCTCGTTTTTGCTGCTGCTAAGGAAAAGAAACTGATTAGCACCATTGAAATGAAGGGCAAAATCAGGGCCACTCCCGTTGCGGTCAATTCCACGATTTTTATAATCACGGAAAACCCCTGTAGGCTTTACTCCATCACCAAGAATTAACGATCCTCCAAGAACCTTCCTTATGTGAGAATGCTCTGATGAATCTTTCAAGCCTTTTTTTTGGGGTTTTAGCCCTTGGTTTATCCAGTGCTTTTGCTTTTTTCCCTCCCTCAGAACCTCTCAAAGAATGGCCTTTTCTTGGTGGTTCGATCGAGCGTAACCAATCCAACCCCACCGAAAAAAACATCCCTGCTTCTTGGAGCATCAAAAAAGATGCCCGCAAGAATGTCAAATGGGCCGCAGAGATGGGTACTGTTTCTTATGGTGGCCCAACCATTGCGGATGGAAAAATTTTCGTAGGCACAAACAACGAACGACCTCGCAATCCTAAAGCAATGGGCGACCGTGGAGTTATCATGTGCTTCAACGAAGCAGATGGTTCCTTTCTTTGGCAAATCACCCACGACAAACTGCCCGAACCCGAGTTAAACGACTGGCCCAAGCAAGGTATTGGTTCCTATCCTGCTTACGATCAGAAAAAAATCTATTATGTTTCCAATCGTTGCGAACTTGTTTGTGCTTCCACCGAACTCGCACAGGGTAAAACCGAACCTGCTATCATTTGGAAAATCGACATGATGAAAGATCTCGGCGTTTTTCCATGCTTTCTAGCAATTGGTTCTCCCTTAATTCTCGGCGATAATGTGTTTGTTGTAACTGCAAATGGAGTTGATCCTAATCAACACAAATTGCCTGCCCCTGATGCACCCAGTTTTATAGCGGTTAATAAAAATACCGGAAAGCTCGCTTGGAAAAGTAGTATCCCAGGTAAAAATATCATGGAAGGCCAATGGTCTAATCCCGCTGCTTTCACTCTTAATGGAAAATCTCAGGTTATTTTTCCCGGTGGGGATGGTTGGATTTACTCTTTTGAACCCACCTCTGGAACTCTCCTCTGGAAGTTCGATTGCAATCCCAAGGGGACCGAGTTTAAACCCGGTGGCAGAGGTAACAAAAGCTACATCATGGCCACTCCGGTGATCCATGAAGGCAAAGTTTATGTGGGAACTGGCAACAACCCCGATGATGGCCCGGGGGAAGGACATTTTTGGTGTATTGATGCCACCAAAATTCCTGACAATCCTGATAAAGATCTTAGTCCTAAGGATGAGAAGTTCGACCCTAAAGCTGCTGTCAATAAAAATTCTGGTTTAGTTTGGCATTATGGGGGCAAGGTTATTCCAAAACCTGAACAAGGCAGAGAAATCAATTTTGGAAGAACTCTTAGTACTCCTGCAATTCATGACGGCCTTATTTATCTGGCTGAATTAGATGGCTATTTACATTGTTTGGATGCCAAGACTGGGCAAAAATTCTGGGATTACGATCTCCGGGATGGAACTTGGGCTTCGCCATACTATGTTGATGGTAAGGTTTTTATAGGAACTGATTCTGGCGACATTTATGTTTTTCCCCATGGAAAAACAAAAGGTGAGCCGACTAAAATAGAAATGGATCAACCTATCAAAGGTCCTGTTACTGTTATCAACGGTTGTTTGTTTGTTAATACAGGAACGACTCTTTTTGCTATATCTGGAAAGTAATCTTTTATTTTAAGGAATCGATTGTGGCAGAAACTAAATCTCTTGAAATTTTGGTCAAAGACGCAAAAACCAAGCTCGACGCCCAAGTCAGGGAAGTTGTGCAATGGCATTTCAGCCCAGATACTGGAACTCCTTTTTGGCTCGAGAAAGCCAAGGAGTACAAATTCAACCCTCTTAAAGATGTCCATACCTTTGAAGATTTACGCTTATTTGGAACCTTCGAAGACGAGTGGTTAAGAGGTGGCCCCGTTCAGCGTTGGATTCCTAAAGGTTATGCAGGAAAACCCACATATGTTTTTGAAACCGGAGGTACCACCGGCTTACCTAAAACTCGTGTTGTTATTGATGACTTCCGTATCGATTACGAAATGATGTCAGATACCCTTCCAGATAAATACTTTCCAAAAGGTAGCAACTGGCTTATGCTTGGACCTTCAGGCCCAAGGCGTCTAAGATTAGCTATCGAACATCTTGCACAACACAGGGGAGGCATTTGTTTCTGTATTGACCTTGATCCACGATGGGTTGTCAAGCTTATCAAAATGCGCGAAATTGGAATGGCAAATCTTTACAAAGAACACGCCATTGATCAAGCTCTAACCATCCTTGCTGGGGGGCACGATATCAAATGCATGTTTACTACCCCTAAACTGCTTGCAGCTTTGGATGAAGCCCTAAGATCTGGTAAACTTGAGGACAAGTTCCGTCAGCTTGGAAAAAAAATCCCAGCAGGTGGTTTAAAATCAATCAAGGCTGCGGGTATTACCGGTATCTTCTCTGGTGGTACTGAATTCACTCCCCAGTTCACCCGCGAGGCTTATGAAGAAATGCTTGATAACGGTGATGTTTACATGACACCTACCTATGGTAATACTCTGATGGGTTTGGCTTGCTCAAAGCCTATTTGCCCTGAAGACGGCTTTAAAATCTCTTACTATGCACCCCAACCCAGGGCTGCAATTGAAGTCGTTGACCCCAAGAATTATGACAAACTTGTAGAATATGGTCAGACGGGTAGGGTTCTTCTAACCACCCTTACCAAGGAATTCTTTGTACCTAGATTTCCTGAGCGTGACGAAGGTGAGCGCGAACTCCCCTTTGAAAAATATCCTTGGGATGGGGTAAGTGGCGTTCGTCCTTTCAGTGAATTTGCTGCAAGCACGGTTGTTGGTGTCTATTAATATTTTAGTGCTTATTTAAATAGGATCTTAAAGGACTTTATAAATGCTTCACATTCCTGCTTTACGATTAGGAAAACCCTATACTAGTCTGAATAAAACTCAGCTTGTCCATCATGTTACTGGTGAAACGGTTGCAGAGGTAAGCCAAGTCAATGGCAGTCAGATTGTAAGGGATATTTCCAAAATGGAAGAGGCCCGTAATGAGCTTCAGGCCATCCCCATGGATAAGCTCATGCATATGGTAAAGGAAGCCGGGCGAATATTTGCTACCGACACCCTTCCTTGCGGTGATCAGGCGCAGAGTTTTGATGATTACATTAGAAACTTATCATCAACCACGGGATCTCCCATGGTTTTCTGTAAACGAAACGCAGGAAAGGTTGAGTATGTCTTAAGGAATATCGACACGATTATTGCAGGTTTAACTCGCGGCCTAGACATGTCAATTTTGGACAAAGGCCATGGATCCCAAGATGGTAGAACCTTATGTTTTGTTCCTACTTGCAGCTCGTTTGGTGCTATTCTACCGAGCAATTCTCCAGGTGTACATTCCTTATGGGCCCCAACGCCAGCATTAAAGATCCCCCTTATTCTTAAACCAGGCCGTGAAGAGCCTTGGACACCTTTTAGGGTTATTCAAGCATATTTGAAGGCTGGAATACCTGCTGCTGCTCTAAATTTCTGCCCAACTGATCATGCTGGTGCCAGTGAAATACTTCGTGGCACTGGCCGAAGTATGCTTTTTGGTGATAGCACCACAACCGAACCTTACAAAAACGACCACAGGGTCGAGATTCACGGGCCAGGATATAGCAAAGTTTTGATAGGCGAAGATAAGATTTCTCATTGGAAAGATTATATTGATATCATTGCTGAGTCGATTGCAGCCAATGGTGGTAGGTCTTGCATCAATGTGTCAGCTGTTTGGGTACCTTCACACGGGAAAGAAATAGCACACGCTATTTCGGAAAAACTTGCAAAAATCAAAGCACGCTCTTACGATGATCCTAATGCTGAACTTGCGGCTTTTGCTAATCCTGATGTTCCCGAGAGAATTTCAGGCATGATTGATAACCTGCTTAAAACCCCTGGCGCATCAGATATCACGGAAAAAGTTAGGGGAACACCTCGATTTGTAAAGGAAGGAAGATGCGCTTGGTTGCTTCCTGCAATCGTTCATTGCGAAACATACGATCACCCTCTTGCCAATAAGGAATTTCTTTTCCCTTATGCGAGCGTGGTTGAGTGTCCACAATCTGATATGTTAAAGCTAATCGGGCCTACCCTTGTCGCAACTGCCATTACAGAAGACAAGGATTTTGCACATGCGTTATTAAACAGTACAAATGTGGACAGGCTGAATCTTGGGCCTATACCAACGAATCGCCTTACTTGGGATCAGCCTCATGAGGGTAACTTATTCACCCACCTCTACAAGCAAAGAGCCTACCAGCAAAGCGGATTCTAAGGTGACATCATTTGATTTTAGCCCACTCAACCGGATTGTTTTTGGCCCCGGTTGTTCTGATCAGGTAGGTGCATTGGCTCGAGAACTAGGTGGCTCCCGCGTCCTTTTGGTCTCTGATCCAGGCCTTAAAAAAGCTGGACATACTGAATTGGTTTTTTCCTCTCTCAAAAAATCCGGAATTGAAGTTTTCCTATTTGACGATGTCGAAGAGAATCCAGAAGAATTTCATGTTGCTAAGGGCAAAGATTTTGCCCAATTAAACAACATAAATTTTATTGTGGCGCTAGGCGGTGGTAGTTCAATGGATTGCGCCAAGGGAATTAATTTTTTGCTCACAAACGGTGGCAAGATGTCCGATTACAAAGGTATCGGGCTAGCTAAAAAACCAATGCTACCATCCATTGGCATTCCCACCACATCTGGTACGGGAAGTGAAGCACAATCTTTTGCACTTATCACAGATTCAAGCACACACTTAAAGATGGCGTGTGGAGACAAAAAAGCTGCTTTTAAAGTTTGCCTTCTTGACCCTGAACTCACTATTTCTCAACCACACATGGTTACTGCTGCCACGGGTATCGATGCTATTTCCCATGCACTGGAATCATATGTCAGCACTAAAAAGAACACCGTTTCCCAAACTTTTGCCAGACAAGCTTGGGGTATGCTAGTCGAAAATCTCCCAATAGTTTTAAAAAATCCATCAGATATTAACGCTAGGGGTGCAATGCAACTTGGCGCCCATTTTGCTGGGATATCAATTGAAAACTCAATGCTTGGAATATGCCATTCCTGCGCAAATCCCTTGACTGCCCACTATGGCATACCACATGGAATTGCAATTGGGATTCTTCTACCACATGTATTACGCTTTAATAGTCATCATGTTGGCAATTGCTATAATACTCTTGTTACAGACATAGGTAAAAATACAGATGGCATAGGTGAATCCGGCGATATTCTTGCCAATATAATTACCGGCTTTCTCGCCCTAGCTGGAATACCAAAAAACCTTCACGACTGCGGTGTTTCTCACGGAATTCTTGAAGTATTAGCAGAGGAGGCTTCTGAACAATGGACCGCCAAATTCAATCCAAGACTAGTACTGGAAAAGGACCTTCTCGAAATTTATCAACTCGCAATGGGTTGATCTACCTGATTTTAACACAAGTTATTATTGCTTGTATTTTCGCTGGAAATGCTCTTTTTGCAAAAGACAAGAATACTGTTTCATCTTGGCTTCTTTTTAGGGGAAACCCCCAGCAGGATGGTTTTTTACCCACCTCGATTAAAAGCCCTTTCGAAATCCAATGGAAAATTTCTCTCAAGGATTCAATTGAAGGAACTGCTGTTGTTCACGATGGAAGGGTTTATTTTGGCTGTATGGATGAAAAAGCCTATTGTTTGAATTGCAAAGACGGTAAAGAAGTGTGGAAATACAAAGGCGGCCCTTTTAAAGCCCCGCCCAGCATTCAGGATGATGTAATTTATATTGGGGATATCGATGGCAACTTTCATGCAATTGATTTAAACACAGGTGTAAAAAAATGGGGATTTGCCACCAATGGTGAAATTTCTGGTGGAGCAAATTTCTTCAAGAAAAACATACTTTTCGGTAGCCAAGACGAAAACCTCTATTGCTTGAATGAATCTGGAAAAGAAATGTGGAAGTTTAAAATGGAGGGCCCTTTTTTTGGATCCTGCGCTGTAATTGATGGCAAAACTTTTGCTGCAGGTTGCGACAGCACTCTTCATGTCCTTGATGCTGAAACTGGAAAAGAACTTTCAAATCTTGACCTTGGCGGGCAAACTGGAGCCACTCCTTCTATTGCGGGGGAGGATTTGTTTGTCGGCACCATGTCCAACAATGTACTAGGTATCAACTGGAAAAAACCAAAGATTAATTGGAACTACAAACCCGAAAGAAGATCCCAGCCATTTTTTAGTTCCTGTGCCATCTCCAAAAATCTTGTTGTAGTGGGTGGAAGGGATAAAAAGATTCATGCAATTGACCGAGAAAAAGGTTTGGAGATATGGGGGTTTCAAACCGATGGAAAAGTTGATGCCTCGCCGCTCATTTTAAATAATACGGTAATTGCCGGTTCATTTGATGGTAATCTTTATTTTTTAAATCTAGACGATGGTAAATTGATCCAAAAATTGAAACTTGAAGGCGAAATATCTGGTTCCCCTGTTTTTTATGAGGATTCGATTTACATTGGTACTTCGAAAGGGGATTTTTTTAGAATTAAGCCCAAAGGTTAATCCATTCAAAACTAGGGTTGTCCAATTAAATGACAATGATTACGATCTATGCTTGTAATTGATTTTATTCTACTACTTTGTGGAAGGTTAGGTGGAATAAGTGTCTGCCAAAGTTCGTGACATTGCTAATTTGATTTCCGGTAAAGTCATTGGAAATGATTCTGTTGTTATTTCGGGTACATCCAACTTGAAATATGCAGATTTTGGCCATATTACTTTTGTTGATAATCCAAAGTACGAGAAGCAATTCATTGAATCAAAGGCCCAGGTCGCTGTTTGCCAAACCGAATTTGATTCGCATGGTAAAACTTTGATTCTTGTAAATGATGCTTTGCTTTCTTTTATAGTTATTGTTGAACATTTTAAAGGGAAACCAGATCCATATCCTCTTGGAGTTGACCCTTTGGCTTGGGTTTCTTCTACCGCTAAAATTGGTGCTGGAACTTCGGTTTTACCCTTTGCCCGAATCGGTAATAATTCCACCATTGGCACCGACTGTATAATCCATGGTGGAGTTTCAATTGGTCGAAATTGCACCCTTGGAAACAATATCGTTTTGCATCCCAATGTTGTTATTTACGATGATTGCATTATTGGCGACCATGTTACAATTCATGCAAATAGCGTGATTGGTGCAGATGGATTTGGCTACAAATTGGTTGATGGAATACACAAAAAAATTCCTCAAACAGGCTATGTCGAAATTGAAAAACATGTCGAAATTGGTGCAGGTTCCACCATTGATCGAGGTACCTTTGGACCTACCCGCATTTGCGAAGGGACCAAAGTTGATAATCTTGTTCAAATTGGACACAATTGTGAAATTGGCAAACATAACCTGTTAGTCGCCCAAGTTGGTATTGCTGGTTCCTGTACTACTGGAAATTATGTGGTAGTAGCAGGGCAAGCAGGCCTTGCAGACCATGTAACCTTAGCCGATGAAGTCGTAGTTGGTGCACGAAGTGCGGTAATGCGAACTGCAGGCAAAGGCGAGCGTTTGCTTGGGATTCCCGCTAGACAAGAAAGAGACGAAAAGCGAATTCTTATACGACTGAACCAACTCCCTGATATTTTTCGAGACATCAAAAAGATTAAAAAGCAACTTAACATCCCGGACGAGGAATGAAGTTAAGTCAACAAAAAATCCATGCTAGATGAAAGTTGAGTTATCTAAAGGATGACCTCTACAAAACTCTTGGAAGAGCCAGTTGGACTATTAGCAGGCTATGGTCAATTTCCCATAGTTTTTGCGCAAGCTGCTCGCAGATTGGGTCTAAATGTTGTGTGTGTTGGAATTACTGAAGAAGCAGGCCCCGAACTTAAAGACTTGGTTACTCATTTCTACTGGTCAGGTCCTGCACAATTGGGAAAGATGATTAATCGTTTTAAAAAACATGGCGTAAAGAATGTGGTAATGGCAGGCAAGATTCACAAGGCAAATATACTTCACAAACCTTGGAAAATTTTCAATCTCGCACCTGATTTACGAACCATAATTTTCTGGTATCTTCGCAAAAGAACAGACAACAAAGATGACACACTCTTGCTTTCAGTCATCAAAGAATTCGCTAAAGATGGCATAAATTTTGCATCCGCCCTTGATTACATACCGGAGATTCTAGTGCAACCAGGTACATTAACTCGCAGGGTAGCATCCAATTCTGAAATGCAGGACGTTTATTTTGGCTGGAAACTGGCGCGTGAAATGGGCAGATTAGATGTGGGACAAAGTGTTGCTGTAAAAGATCGTGCGGTTTTAGCAGTTGAAGCTATTGAAGGAACAGATAAAAACATTACTCGGGCTGGGGAATACTGCAAATCAGGCGGATTTGTTGTTATAAAAGTGGCCAAACCAAACCAAGACCGTAGATTTGATGTACCAACCATAGGACTCGATACCATTCAAACCCTTCATAGGGCCAGAGGTAAAGTTCTTGCGATAGAAGCGGAGCAAACAATATTTTTAGGCGAAAAAGAAGCAATCACCCTCGCAAATGAACTAGGAATTACAATTATTGCACTTTCTGACAAAGATATTCCGGCACACTAATTATAATTGATTTCTATTTCACTTATCGCTTTTAACCGTCCATAATAATATCATAATATTGTGTATATTTGTTTTTTCTGGAAATTGCAACCTTAGCGAATTCATGGGCAACATCTCTTTTAATATTCCTGATTCGATCGATAAAACTTTGGAAAAAGAACTGCTTAAATCCTATTTTTCGGGTGGCCCAGATACCATGCCGTTTTTTAGCATTGTCAGCAGGAACAAGAATATTTTATCATTGAAAAAAGATGAACCTGATTCTTGTTTTTTGAATATTCCATGGAATATTGGGAATCAAGGCTTTTTCATATCACCAACTTCAACCCTACCTTTATCAGATTCACCCTATTCGTTGATCACCGAATTGGCGCGTGGAAAAGTAAATCAATTTCGAAATTTCAATGCTGATTGGGAGTTTAGCGGTTTAAAAATTAACCAAGAACTTCGGGATCAACTTTCAAAATCAACTTTGGAGTTCGGAAAATCCTTCAGCAGTTCCGTTCTTTCTCAACAAGAAAAACATCTGCAAACAGCTATAGAATACGCTTACCAAGGCTCTGATCTTTTAATTCGGGAATATATTCGCCAAATATTCGATATCAGGCATCAAGGTAACCAACCCTTTGAAACCGGACTTTCTGCTAAGATTTCAAAACCTTTCCCTGCGTCTCTTTCAAGCAAAATGGAACAATCTTTTAATTACATGCAAGTCGGCTTCAACTGGAAAAAAATAGAATCTTCACAAGGAATTTTCTCTTGGGATGAAGTGGACCAAACGGTGGAAAGCTGTTTAGCCACAGGAATGGAAGTGATTGGTGGCCCTGTTATCCAAATAACTAAAGAATCCCTTCCCGAATGGTTGGCCTCTTCCACCAGTACTGCTTCTCAGTATGCAACTGCAATGGCTCGTTTTTTAGATACTGTCATTAGGCGGTATGAGGGAAAAATCCACCGCTGGATCATTTGCTCGGGGTTAAATGTAGCAACTGAACCAGCGTTTGGCGATGAAACTTATTTTCGTATTGCATGCAAGCTAGCGGAAATCGCAAAACAAATTCATTCTTCCTTAGAAATTATTATTGGCGTCACTCAACCTTGGGGGGAATACACTGCCACCAAAAAGCGAGCGTTTTCACCATTTATTTTCACTGACAACCTTTGCAGGGCTGGACTTAATCTCGCTGCAATCGATATTGAAATCGTTATGGGATCATCTCCTAATGGATCTTTCTGCAGAGACATGCTCGAAACATCTCGGTTGTTAGATTTGTATGCGGTTTTAGGCATGCCGTTGACCATCACTCTGGGTTACCCATCAATAAAAAACCAAGACGAATTGGGGGATTATGAATTTGGCAACTGGAAAGGATCAAAAACCCCTGCCACCCAAGCTGACTGGGCTGAATCTTTTACCTCTTTAGCTCTCAGCAAAAGATATATTCAATCCATTCACTGGGCTGAAATAGCTGACGATCCAAGTTCTGATTTTCCAAATTGCGGTTTATTTGACAAAGATTGGGTACAAAAACCAGCATTCGCTCATATGGAAAAGATTCGCAAAACACATCTTCGCTAAATTTAAAATCATAAAAAAAGCCAACCTATAAGGTTGGCTTTTTAATATTAGAAAATGAGCAAGACTAAGAAGTCTTAGCATCTCCACCCTTTGAGGGCTTTTCTCCAGAAGGCCCAACAGGCTCAAGCACTTCTTTTTCTTCAACTTCAAAAGTGGGTTCAAATACTATCTTCTTTTCGCCGTCAACCTCAACAACCTTTGTGTTGATAACGTTTTTGCCGACAAAAGAACCACGAAGAAGATCTTCAGATAAGGGATCTTCCAAGAAATGCTCGATAGCCCTACGCAAAGGCCGGGCACCAAAATCAAGGCTAGTTCCTTTTTCGATCAAAAGTTCCTTGCCTTCTTCCGTAAGAACAAGCCTGAGATTCTTTTCTTTTAATCGTTTGAAAACCTTGATTAATTCGATATCGATAATATTCTTGAGGTCTGGCTTGGTAAGAGGCCTGAAAACAATTATATCATCCACTCGATTAAGGAATTCAGGACGGAAATTATTTTCCATAGCCTGCTTCACGGTTTCTTTCATTTTGGAATAGTTTGCTTGTTCATCTTTACGATTATGAAAACCATAGCCACCAACTTTACCAGTAATCTCGGCGGCACCGATATTCGTGGTCATAATGATAATGCTATTTTTAAAGTCAATTGTTCGGCCGACATTATCGGTCAAACGACCTTCTTCCATAATTTGCAAAAGCATGTTCCAAACTTCAGGGTGCGCTTTTTCAATTTCATCAAGAAGAACAACACTATAAGGTTTTCGCCTGATCTTTTCAGTTAACTGGCCACCTTCTTCGTATCCAACATATCCAGGGGGTGCACCAACCAAGCGACTTACATTATGCTTTTCTGAATACTCACTCATATCGATTGAGATTAGAGAATTTTCATCTCCAAACATGAACGCTGCAAGGCGCTTTGCAAGCAAAGTTTTACCTACACCGGTGGGACCAGCAAAAATAAAACTACCAATCGGCCGCTTAGGATCTTTAAGCCCTGCACGACTCTTGCGTACAGCTTTAGATATGGATTCTATCGCTTCGTATTGACTTACAACTTGCTTATGAAGCTCCTTTTCCATCGAAAGCAATCGCGCGGTCTCGTTGTCTTCAAGGCGTTTAAGCGGAACACCGGTCATTTTGCTGACTACCTCAGCAATGACATCATCATCAACAACGCCATCCACTTCGCGAGACTTATCACGCCATTCTTTGGTAATGGTTTCTTTTTTCTTCTTAAGTTTATCTGCTTGATCACGCAAATGGGCCGCTTTTTCAAAATCTTGTTCTGCAACAGCAGCTTCTTTTTCTTGATTAAGCTTTTCAATCTGTTGATCTAAATCTTTCAAATCGGGCGGCCTGGTCATTGCTTTTAGCCTGACTCGCGCACCAGCCTCATCAATTACATCAATTGCTTTATCAGGCAAACAGCGGCCACTAATATACCGATCACTCAATTCAACAGCACTTGCAAGTGCATCATCCTTTATTTGAACTCGATGATGAGCTTCATATCTATCTCTAAGGCCGCGAAGAATCTCAACAGCCTCTTCTTTCGAAGGAGGATTAACTATGATTTGTTGAAAACGCCTTTCTAATGCACCATCTTTTTCGATGTACTTTCGGTACTCATCAAGGGTGGTCGCACCAATACATTGGATTTCACCACGGGCAAGCGCAGGCTTGAGGACATTGGAAGCATCAATTGCACCTTCAGCCCCCCCAGCGCCAACAAGAGTATGAAGCTCATCAATGAAAAGAATAGTATTTTTAGCTCGTCGAACTTCATTCATAACTGCTTTGATGCGTTCTTCAAACTGCCCTCGGTACTTGGTACCAGCAACCATCATCGCAAGGTCAAGGACAACAATACGCTTATCTCGAAGAAGTTCAGGAACATTTCCATCTATGACTAACTGAGCAAGCCCCTCAACAATAGCAGTTTTACCCACCCCCGCTTCACCAAGAAGCACAGGATTATTCTTGGTTCTTCTGCTAAGGATTTGAACAACCCGCTCAATTTCATTGGCTCTGCCAATCACGGGGTCAAGTTTTCCCTGTTTAGCAAGTTCGGTAAGATCTCGTCCAAAACTATCCAATGCGGGTGTTTTGGATTTGCCCCGACCTGGCTGTTTTTCACCACTGCTACTTCCGCCCCCAGTCTCTTCGGTAGCCATGTTATGCCCCAGCAAATTAAGAACTTCTTCCCGGACATCGTCAAGCTTTAAGCCAAGGTTCATCAAAACCTGGGCCGCAACACCTTCTTGCTCGCGCAATAAGCCCAAGAGAAGGTGTTCTGTTCCAACATAATTGTGGTTAAGGTTTCGAGCTTCCTCAATGGAATAGTCGATAACTTTTTTGGCCCTGGGTGTTTGGGGAAGTTTCCCCATGGTGACCATATCAGGACCGGATTGAACAATTTTTTCGACCTCAAGTCGAATTTTTCTCAAATCAATATCAAGATTTTTAAGAACATTCGCAGCTACGCCGGAACCTTCTTTTACCAGCCCAAGCAAAATATGCTCTGTACCAATATATTCATGATTGAAGCGCTGGGCTTCTTGATTGGCAAGTTGCATAACTTTACGAGCACGATCAGTAAAACGCTCATACATTTTTAAATTAGCCCTGTAAACTTTTAAGCTAATGACCTACCACAAGATCACAAACATACACTTTTAACAATCTTGGGTCATCTCCAAAACAAAAAAATTCTTCACCTAAGATATTATAGTCATTCGCAGGCATTTATACTGATCTTGCCAAAATAATTAATTTTATTTTCAAATCCGCTACCTCGGATGGGATAAAAAGCACTCAATTCATAATAAAGCTTAAAAACCAGGGGGGCTTTCGAATTTTAACTGTGGAATTTCACCCCCGCTCATTCCAACTAATTTAATCTTATCCGACTCCAAATTCCCCAGCCCAACCTTAGCACTTAAACTAATATGTTCAATTTTTAAAGGATCAAACCCCATAAATCTGGAACAAGTAGCATCAATTGCAACAGGATCATCACTCATAAGAAGCATATTTGCATCAATCGAATCCCCGTAAAGGGGCCCATCACCCTGCATGCCAACAATACCATCCACCACTGAAAGGTCAGCTTTTCGCGTAGAATTAATGTCTGCAATACTATTTACAATACCTTGAAAATGAAGCTCATTTTTAGGCCACCCATAAGCTTGACCTGAAGCAATTCCAAACAAGTTTTTCAAAGAAAGTGTGACATTTGTCCAATGATGAGTTTTAAGTTTAGGAACAGATATTAAAACATCAGATTCATAAGCTTCCTTGCTGAAGTAAATGTATCCTAAATTAGTTTTTGAACCTAGATTGACAACTTTTTGGGTTTGATCGTAATTAATGTCTACAAATCGAATCCTATGCTCGACTAAAACTTTTTCCAAACCACACTCACGAATCAAACATCCCATATTTCTACGATGCCCCGAACCTTCACCCACCACAATTTCCGCCGCCCCTTCCTCAATACATAAACGAATTATTGCATCAATCACCATCGGATTTGTATGAATGGGCCTCTTTGAATTAAATTCAACAATATTGGGTTTTATAAATACTTTTTTACCTGCTAGCGGAACCCTTTGTCTAAATGATTGGTACATTTCCCTAAGAGCTGAAAAAAGATCATCTTCATAACTTGCTATATTTTTCCATGTAACCACACTTTGCTCCTGCCTTACCTGAACCCCGCCCAAACCATCAATCAGCAATCGACGAAAAAACCTTTTGCCCCATTCACCCCAAGATTCAGATGGCAAATGGGCTTTTTTGACAACCACTTTTTTAATTTCCATATTTAATAAAAAAACATTGGATTCTAAGGATTTGCTTGCAAGAAGAGCCAATGAAACGCGACCTACAGATTTACCAAGTGGTTGATTTTCTTTTTCCCACTCATTAATGAACTTACCGAAAAGATCTGCTATGGCATTTTTAAGATTCACCAATTCTTCGAGATTATCATTTAAATATAACGAATATGCTAGAACTGCCCAAAATGCATGCTCTAAATCATTAGGCTCAAAAATACTTTGTTTTAAATAAGAAATCGACGCCTGAACCTTTGGGTTTATAGATTCCTTAGTACCGTTTAATGCCAATAAGCATAGTGCAGTGGGGCCAGGCACCGGATCCAAGAGTTTTCCAAGGACCGTTTTATTCCCATAATTTGCACCGCCCTCATCCATGAGACGATCAAGGAGAAATTCAAGTCCCTCAATTACTCTGGGATTATCCTGCAAACCAGCCAATCTTAAGGAAAGAACAGCCCATGCAGTTGGTTCAACCCAAGAAAAAGTTTTTAAAGACCAAGGCCAACCCATAACTTGGGGATTAATACCCTTTGCATGAATTTCCAACGCTTGATTATTTTTTGTAACCGTGCCCTTAATTTCAAGCAAAATGGAAGCCATCGAAGATACGGCACTAGCGCTTAGATTAAGTTTTACAAAAGTAAAAAGCACTATGGAAGTAACCCAAAAAGCCTCTGGCCTCCCATTTGGTGGAACTACAATTCCATTGGGCCCAATGCAAGATTGCAGAAAGCAGACAGCATCAGAAAATTCTTTACTAGATTCATATTTACTATTTTTAAGTGCCAAAAGAGCCAAGCAAGTTGGCTCTATGGAGGCTGCTTTATTCGAATAATAAGCCCAACCCCCACCCGGAACAGCATTTTCGATAAGCCAATTTTCCAATTCTAAAACAGATTGGCTATGCATGATAAGGTTTCTATCAGGATTTAGTTAGGGGTCGATCCTGAACTACGAAGTTTGCTACGCAAGAATTTTGCCCGCGCTGTATTTCTTTCTTCACCATCAAGGGTGCTGCCCATCAATTTTTGTAAATGCGCAGGTTGGGTCTGAATAAATAATTCATTTACTGTATTAATATCCACATCTTCAATCATCTTCATATGAATACCTAGCCTAACATAAGACAAAAGCTCCATTGTTTCATCAGAAGTCATCATGGTAGCAGAACTGAGTGTGCCAAAAGCTCTAGAAATACGATCCTGGAGAATTTGACCATTATCTTTTTTCCAGGCATTACGCGCTTGCCTTTCGTAATCAATGATTTGCGGAATTACGCTATAAATTTCATTTAAGATGGTATTTTCGCTTTTACCCAAAGTAACCTGATTAGAAATCTGAAAAAAATGCCCTGAAAAACGGCTACCTTCGCCATAAAGACCACGATGTGTCAGGTTGATACGCTGTAATGCTCGGAAAACTTTATCAATTTGCTTGGTGAAATCCAAGGCTGGCAAATGCAACATCACACTGGCGCGCATTCCTGTCCCAACATTAGTAGGACAGGCAGTGAGATAGCCAAATTCCTCATGAAAAGCGTAGGAAACTTTTTTTTCTAAAAAATCATCTAGTTTGTTGATAGTTTCCCAAGCACTTTCAAGCGAAAACCCTGAACGCATCACCTGCAGACGCAAATGATCTTCCTCGTTAACCATTAGGCTAAGGGATTCTAAATTTCCCAGAGCAACCCCACGAGGACCTTCATTGGCGGCCAACTCTCGAGAAATAAGCTGTCTTTCAACAAGGAACTGGCGATCAAGAGTGTTGAGTGCAGTAAGAGAAACGTATTCAAATTTTTGTTCAAATTCAAGCGTTTGAATACGGTCTTTAAGAAGGGTTTCAATTTCGGCCTTTTGGAAATTACTGGCACGATTGGGAAAAGGAAAACCAGCTAGATTTCTTGCAAGCCTAATCCTGCTGGAAATCACAATATCCGATTCAACACCACTTCCCTTAAGCCATTCACCACTTGATTTTGAGAGTAAATCAAAATTCATCCGGATTTTCCTTTTCTTTAAGTAAATCCCGCAATTTTGCGGCTTCTTCATAGGATTCTGATTCAATTGCTTTTTTAAGATCTTGCCTGATTTTTAAAATCGCTTCAGATCTTTTACCTGAAAGATCCGGATTTCGCTTGGGTATTTTACCAAGATGCTTTTTTGAATGTTGAATTTTTTCGATCAATGGCTCAAGACCCAATTTAAAATAATTGTAGTCTTTAGGGCAACCCAAACGCCCTTGGGCACGAAAATCCATGTACCGGGTTCCACAGTCAGGGCACACCAATTTGGAAAGTTCGTCAGCCTCTTTTCCTATATGTTTTGAAATCAACCCCTGCAATATGCCGGGAAGATCGTTATCGGATTGCTTTAATAATTGCTTGGTTTCAGCACATTCTTTACAAATGTTGGTGATTTTTTTTTGCCCGCCCACAATGTCGGTCAAGTGTATTGTCGCAGGTTTTGAACAGTACTTACAAATCATAATTGATGTTAGCCAAGGTTAAAATTTAATATTATTTACTGGTTATCAAGGAATCTTATCTTATCTCTAATACTAGCAGCCTCTTCATATTTTTCTTTTTCAATTACTACTTGAAGCTGCTTTCTTAAAAGGTCAATCTCTTTTTGAATATCTTTGTTGGCCCCATAACGTGTCGGGAATTTACCACAGTGCTTGGTTTCCCCATGAATATTTTCCAAATAAGGCAATAGTTCGTCATGAAATACAGTGTAATCATGAGGGCAACCTAAACGACCGGAATTTCTAAAATCTGTGAACTGCATGGCACATGATTCACAAACTACCGCAGTGGAGCTAGCTAAATTCTCTGTGATTTTCGCAGAAGAAAGCTCAAGGTTTACCTCAAGCACTTCTTTATCAAAACTTTCTTCTTGCAAATACTTTTGGGCACATTCTTCACAAAAATGACATTCTTGCACATTATCCTTAGATACAATTTCGGTGATATGCATCGTTGCAACTTTAGAGCATTTATGACATTTCATTTGCTTGTTTCCTCGTACTTTAGTTTTGAAAATCAAGCCATAGCAAAACTATCTTCTTTCAAATTTCATGAACTATCATTATTTTAGCGGTGTAGTACAAGATTCAAACAGCAGTTTTTTGCAAATAGGACATGAACCTTGCAATTTTCTTTTCTTTTATACAGGATTTAACATGAAAAATATTCTGAAAATATACTTGTTTTTATACCTCATTCTCCTTAATTCTCCAGTCAAAGCTGAAGATTGGCCTGGTTTTCTCGGTCCCAAAAGAAATGGCCAAGCATTCCTCAATATTGAAACATTTGTCAAAGAACCCCAAATAATGTGGTCTGTAAATGTTGGGGAAGGCTTTAGCGGGCCTGTTGTTTTTGCAGAAACTGTTTTTCTCCATCACCGCAATCAAAACACTGAAGAAATCACATCTTTTTCATTAAAATCAGGAAAAGTAAACTGGAGAAAATCTTTCCCTACTAATTACAAGGATGATTTTTCCCGAGGCGATGGCCCTCGGTCGACACCTGCAGTAAATAAAACTGCAATAATATGCATTTCCCCTGATGGAAAACTTCGAGCCCTTAATAATACGAATGGGGAATTACTATGGGAAAAAGATTTGGTGTCAGAATTTGAATCTAACAAGATTTTTTTTGGTTTTGGAAGTTCACCATTAATACTGGACGAAAAATTAATTGTAATGGCTGGTGGTAATAAAGCTGGTTGTATTTGCATAAATATTAAAACGGGGACTCTCATTTGGAAAAGCGAAGGCTTTAAAGGAAGTTACTCATCGCCGGTTGTTGCAAAATTTAACAAACAAGACTGTGTTATACTTTTTCATCGCGATGGCCTTTCCGTTTTTAATCTAACTGATGGCTTAAATTTGGGCATGTTTCCTTGGCGTGCCAGATTTGATGCTTCCGTAAATGCTTCTACGCCTTTAGTTAAAGATGAAGAAATTTTCCTAACCGCCAGTTACGGCACGGGTGCAGCATGGCTTAAATTTAATCAGGGTAAATTTGAAAAAATCTGGGCAAATGATACATCTTTATCCTGTCATTTTGGTACACCTATTATCTCAAACGGTTTCTTATACGGCTTTCATGGTAGGCAAGAATCAGGACCGGAATTTCGTTGCGTTAATTTAAAAACAGGAGAGGTTCTATGGTCGAAGGATGGAACTGGAAGTGGTAATTTGATCAAATTTAGTAGCCATTATTTGTTATTAGCAGAAGATGGAACCCTTTTTTTAAATAAATTCAATTCGACAAAATGGGAACCCGTTTTTTCACAAAAAATCCTTAATAATGCCTGCAGAGCTCAACCCGCCTTTTCCGACAAATTTTTATTAGCTAGAGATGGGACTAAACTAATCTGTCTTCAAATCACCCCTTAACTAATCTTTTCTAAAATTTTAGCGCTTTTACACACCCCTCTAAAATCCAGAAGGGCAAAGGTAGTAAAACGCCGATTAAACGGTATAAACGGACCATTTCACATTAATATCGGAAGAATAGGCAATATTTGAGGCCTTGTTTTAGGCTTTTTATATTTACAATCTTAGTTGTAAATTAAGGTTCCTCAAAGTCTGGTGAAATCATGCGAATTTACAGTTTCTTAAAATCCATGGGAATTATTTTCGATATTATCCAACATCCGCCAGCTTTTTCTGCGCAAAAACTGGCCAAATATCTCCATACTCCGGGACGACAAATCGCAAAGAGTGTTCTCCTAAAAACTATGGATAGTTACAAAATTGCTGTATTGCCTGCTGACCAAATGCTTGATAAATCACAAATCGAACTTTTAATTCAAACAAAGGTAAGAATGGCAAATCCTCTAGACATGTCGGAACTTTTTTTTGATTGCGAATGGGGTATGGTGCCTGCTTTTGGATCTGCCTACGGAATTTCAACCATCGCAGATTCCTCCCTGCTTGAATGTTCCAATATTGTTGTTCCGGGACATTCCCACCTTGAATCAATTCGAATCAACGCCAAAGATTATCTAGGCTTGGAAAATCCGAAATTTGGCTCATTTCTGAAACCAGAAATGTTGGCAGTTTAAAATTTCTTATCAATTTAGTTTAGGGTTTAATTATTCTCCTTCAGAAAGTATTCTGAAGACATGAACATTCTCGAAAAATCTTACATAATTACCGGCCCCACAGCCTCTGGTAAAACAAGCCTCGCAATCAAATTAGCACAGCACCTTAATACCGAAATAATTTGCATGGATTCCATGACCCTTTTCAAAGGTATGGATATCGGCACAGCTAAACCAACCCAACACGAACAGTCCATAATCAAGCATCACATGTTAGATATTTTATTGCCTACAGAACAAAGCTCTGTTCAGCTTTGGCTTCAAGGTGCTAGAAAAATTGCAGAGGAATTAATTGGGAAGGGGAAATCACCTATTTTTGTTGGAGGCACTCCACTCTATCTAAAAGCATTAATTATGGGTTTGTTTGAAATCCCTGAAATCCCCAAGCATATTCGAAAGGAATTAGAGGAAAAATTTCCCCAAACAAATTTCGCTGATGCTTATCGATTATTATCAGAAATCGATCCCGATTCTGCAAAAAAAATACACCCAAATGATCGGCGAAGAATTATTCGGGCCTTGGAGGTTTGGACTGGGCTGGGAAAAACGATCAGTTCTCTTCAAAAACAGTGGGAAATAAAAACCGATAGTTTCACTAATCCAGATAAAATCCGATGTGTTTGGCTACAAACAATCCGCCAGAACTTACATCAACGAATTCACATTCGAACTAAACAATTACTTCAAAAGGGCTGGGTTGATGAAGTTCTTAGTCTACGCAAAAAATATCCGACCCTTAGCAAAGAAGCTTCCCAAGCAATTGGATATTCTCAAATCTCCCAATTTTTAGATGGATTAATAAGTTTTGAAAAAATGGAAGAAACAATTAACCTAGCAACCAGACAGCTTGCAAAAAAACAAGAAACCTGGCTTAGACATATTTCCGGTTGTACGCCATTACCTTTCGAAAATAACTTCCACTTTTGGGGTTTCGATATCGATATTCAATCAAATATTTTGGTATGATCATAAGAAGTATATTTATGAGATTTATGTTACAGTAATTTTTAAATAAAATTTAGTTTCTTAATAGATATAAAGTGTTTATGTCGCAGAAAGTAACGATTCATGTGCTTGAAGGTTCTGATAAAGGCGTTACCTTTCGCTTATTGAATTTGCCTGTCTCGATTGGCAGGGAGGAAGGCAACAACATTCGCCTTAGTGATGAAAGAATCAGTAGGTTTCATGCCAAAATTCAAGATGACAATGGTGAAATAATACTCACTGATCTCGAAAGCACTAACGGAACGCGGGTAAACGGAAACGCAATACACATTCGCAGATTAAAAGCAGGGGATAGAATAAGCTTGGGAAGATCTATTCTTTTATTTGGTTCTGAATCCGAAATTAGGAATAGAATCAATTCCATTTCAAATATTGCAGAAAATACAGGCAAAACCAAACTTTCGGATGACACTGATCAAGGCACGGATCAAGCTTCACAAATTGTAGAAACATTTGACCACGATTTACCCGCAAACCTAGAACACGACCAGACAATTTCCGTAAAACAGGGCAGCGTTTTTCTTGGGAATAAACCTCTTCCCCCACTACCTAGGAAACTTTCTCCATCACAATCTGCAAGACTAGCGGAATTATTTGAATACCTGCACAGGCAATTAACCTTGGCAACCGAAAGTATGAGTTCCACCGATGAAGACTCAGATATATCATTAAGGTACTCAGATTGGCAGAAAATTCAGTCCATACACCTTATTCTGGCAAAATACGCCCGGGCCATCATTGACCCCGAAAATCTACAATCTTAATTTCCCACCTTTTGTTTTAAACGACTCATTTAAATTTTTTACTTGATAATGCAAATTTATAAATTGAAATGGGTTTTTGTTTCATTGATTTAAAGGGAGTTTCCAAGGATGGCGGATAAATCATTTGCTCATTTACATTGCCATACACATTACAGCCTGCTTGATGGTGCCAGTCGTATTCCTGAACTTGTCAAATATGTCAAACAACAAGGAATGAATTCAGTTGCACTAACCGATCACGGCAATTTATACGGAGCAATTGAATTTTATAAGGAATGCAAGGCCGGGGCGGTAAATCCGATCATTGGGTATGAAGCATATGTTGCACCGAAAGGGAGAACAGATCGTGATGCAAAAAAACGGGGAGACGCGGGATTCCATTTAACCCTTCTTGCAAAAAACAACAAAGGTTACCAAAACCTGATAAAAATGGCATCAATAGCTTTCTTAGAAGGCTATTATTATGTTCCGCGAATTGACAAAGAAGTATTAAAAGCTCACAGTGAAGGTATCATCTGCCTTAGTGGTTGTGCATCAAGTGAATTTAGCGATTTTATTCTTCAAGAAAAACACAATGAAGCTGCAGATTTAGCTCGATGGTTTGCAAAAATATTTAAAAATCGTTTTTTTGTTGAGATACAAAATAATGGAATTTCCATTCAGGAAGAATGTGCCAGGGGCGCGATCGATATTGCAAATAAACTTGGTTTACCTTTGGTTGCAACCTCGGATGCCCATTACTTAAAACCCGAAGACAGTAACGCCCACGATGTTTTACTTTGCATAAATACCGGAAGACTTCGAACCGATGAAAATCGGATGAAATATGGTTCTGATCAATTTTACATTCGTTCCCCCCAGGAAATGTACAAGTTATTCCCAAAACAGGAAGAAGCGGTAAAACGGAGCCAAGAAATAGCAGATACTTGCGATATCCAG
Source organism: Planctomycetota bacterium (assembly GCA_009920765.1). Lineage (GTDB taxonomy): Bacteria > Planctomycetota > Planctomycetia > Gemmatales > Gemmataceae > UBA969. Next base: position 107,747 of record RFZJ01000003.1, read on the forward strand.
CTTGATTTCAGTAAAAGGCATTTCCCCGTTTTTTCTCCTCCCGAAAAGAAAACCCCTGAAAAATACTTAACTGAATTATGTAATGCAGGAATGAAGGATCGCTATGGCGATAAACCTACTGAAGCTGCAATTGAAAGAATCGAAAAAGAAATTGGCATTATTTGCAGAATGGGATTCGCAAGTTATTTTTTGATCGTCGCTGATTTTGTCAGGTTTGCAACTGAGAAAGGAATACCATGTAACGCAAGAGGATCCGCTTGCGGGGCGCTGGTAAGCTATGTTCTCAAACTTAGTCATGTCGACCCGCTTGAATATGGACTTTTATTCGAACGATTTCTTGATCCCAATCGAAGCGAGGCCCCTGATATCGACATCGATTTTTGCAAGGAAAGACGTGAAGAGGTTATCGCTTATGTTAGAGAAAAGTATGGCGAAGAAAGCGTTGCCCAAATTGCAACATTTGGAACCATGGCTGCCCGTGCAGCCATTAAAGATGTAGGCAGGGTTTTTAATATTCCCCTTGATCGAGTAACCAAGCTTTGCGAATTAGTCCCTGAAACACCAGGTATAACCCTCCAAGAAGCCATCAATGGCAATTCAGAATTCAAACACTGTATCAATGATGACCCACAAATCAAAGAACTCATGGATATCGCATTAAAGCTTGAAGGTACAAACCGTAATGCAGGTACTCATGCTGCGGGCGTGGTCATCTCAAATGGCCCATTGACCGATTACGTACCTCTGCAAAGAATTGTGCGAAAAGGTGATGAATCTCAACGCAAAGAGGAAGGAGTAATCACAACTCAATGGGTAATGGGTGACTTGGAAACTGTTGGCCTTTTAAAAATGGATTTTTTAGGACTACGAACTCTTACTGCTCTCGATAATGCAGTACGCATGATTCAAAAAAATCATGGTTTAAAAATAGAATTAAACAAAATCCCATTAGAAAACAAAGAAACTTATGAGCTATTGCAAAAAGGCGATGCTAAAGGTGTTTTCCAATTGGATTCAAGTGGGATTCGCGAACTGCTCAAGCGCATGAAACCTGATAATATTCGCGATATCATTGCCATTATGGCATTGTACCGGCCGGGTCCATTGGAAGGTGGTATGGTTGATTCCTATATCAACCGAAAACATGGCCGGGAAAACCCAGTTTACGCGCACCCAGTCATGGAACAAATCCTTTCCGAAACCTTTGGCGTCATGGTTTATCAAGAACAAATCATGCAGATATTAAACCAACTGGGTGGTATCGAACTATCAAGTGCGTATGCATGCATCAAAGCAATCAGCAAAAAGAAACATGAAATTATTGATAAAAGGAAAGAAGAATTTATCAAGGGAGCCAAGGAGCGTGGACTTGACGAAAAAACTTCAGGTGACATTTTTCAACTAATCGTGGTGTTCGGTGGCTATGGTTTTAACAAGAGTCATTCCGCCGCTTACGCCCATATTGGTTTTCAAACTGCCTACTTAAAGCAACATTATCGACCAGAGTTCATGGCTGCATTGCTTACAAGCGAAATTGAAGATGGAAACAAACGCGATAGTCTTGTCATGCATATTGATGATGCCCGGAAGGGTGGAGTCGAAGTTTGCCCTCCAAATATAAACTTAAGTGATTCGGATTTTGTAGTACAAGATGGAAAAATTCTTTTTGGCCTTAGGGCAATAAAGGGCTGCGGGAATAATGCTGCTGCAGAAATTGTTCGCAATCGCATGGAACTAGGTGCCTACCGCGACATATTCGATTTTTGTGAACGCGTTGATCTTAGGTTGGTTAGCAAAGGCGTGATAGAAAAACTAATCAAAGCAGGTGCCCTCGATTGCCTTAAGGCACATAGGGCACAATTAATGCATCTTTTGCCAAGAGCAATTAAAGGTGCTGTTGACAGACAACATGACAAAAAAACAGGGCAGGGCAACTTGTTTGCGCAAGTTTCCGAAAGTCCTGCCGAGGAAGTATCCACCAGCAAATCAGTTTTAATTCAAGTCCCAGAGTGGAATGAAACCGAAAAACTTAAATTCGAAAAAGAGGTATTAGACTTTTATTTTTCAAGTCACCCGCTGGCTCAATTTGAAAAAGAAATTCGCAGATTTTCCACACATTCATGTGAACAACTTCGTGATTTACCTGCAGATCATGAAGTTACCCTGGGGGGAATGATTACCCAGATCCGATATATGAACACAAAAAAAGCCAAGAATGGAAATACCAGATATGTTCGCTGTCGAATTGAAGATTTTAATGGTGCAGTTGATTGTGTGATGTGGCCGGACGATTATCTTCGCTACAAAGACGAATACCAAGAAGACCGGGTCTGTTTTTTCAAAGGCAAAGTAGAGCGAACAAGAGATGAACCCGGACTTATCCTACAACGAGTTTTCAGCGTGGAGCAAGCATCAAAAGAACTTGCAAAGGGCCTTTACTTGCAAGTTTCATTAGGCACAAACAAACCCCACGAGATCAATCAAATTGCAGATGTATTAAAAACAAGCCCAGGAACCTGTCCGGTTTACCTTTCGGTTCGAGATTACGCAAAAAATCTTTGTGTACTCAAGTTAGGCCGGGCGTTCCAAGTTAATCCAAACCGGTTTCCTGTCGAAGAACTCGAGGAAATTTTGGGCCAGGGGAACGTCAAGCTAAGTTAACGCCTTCAATATCCAACAGGGTTTTCTTTAAACTAAAACTTGCGGAAAACCCTCCTAAAGTTCCATCGGAAGCTACCACCCTGTGGCACGGTATCAACAAAAGAATTGGATTCTTTCCGCATGCATTCCCAACCGCACGGCTTGCTTTTGGATTACCAATCTCTGTGGCAATTTGCTTGTAACTTTTAATTTGACCATACGGAATTGCAATCAACTTACCCCAGACTTTCATCTGAAAGGGAGTACCTTTAGGCAAAGGGTTTACAGAAACTTTTTCCCCTGCGTATAAAGAATCTAACAAGGCAACAAGTCGATTACATTTGTTTATTTTCCTGATCAGTTGATTATTATGAAAAGTGAATGCTAACTTATCAATACGGGAAGTTTGATCCTCTGCACCCGCAAGCAATAGTTGAACGTAAAAAGTATCCCAATAAATGCTAAAGTGGAAACCTTTGTAAAAACATGAACTGATGAAAAATTCACCCATCTCGTTTTCTGAAAACTGGCTGGTCATAAATTGCGTTTGAATCGAGACATAATTCCAAGATAAATGAGCAGCGAGATTGATCTAAGAGCTTCTTTCCAATTTACTTTGGAAGACCCGGCCCTACGATTTTCAAAAATAATCGGATATTCACCAAGTTTACTGCCACACCGATATACTCTAAATAGCATTTCTTGCTGAAAACTGTATCCTTTTGAGCAAACCCGATCAAAGTTAACTTCTTTTAGTTTGGAAGTTCGATAACATCGGAAGCCCCCACTAGCATCACGAACAGGCATCCAAAAAAGCAACTTAACCAGATAATTAACCGAAGTACTAATAACTTTGCGGGAAAAAGGCCAATTTTCCGTACCGCCTCCTGCTATATAGCGAGAGCCTATCATTACATCTTTTTCAGCCATCCCTTGAAAAATGGGAGGAATATATCTTGGGTGATGACTAAAATCTGCATCTATGCTCATGAAATAATCAAAATCGTTATTAATGGCAAACTTCATTCCCGTCACAATAGCGGTGCCTAGTCCCAATTTCCCAGTACGGTGAATCACATGAATACCTGAAAGTTCTTGGCTTAAAGCATCAGCAAGGGGGCCTGTTCCATCCGGAGAATTATCATCAACAACCAAGATATGAGCTTGGGGCATAAAATTTTTAATGGACTCAACCAATGGCCTGAGATTATCGTGTTCGTTGTAGGTTGCAATACTTATCAGGAGTTTACTTTGATTTAATTCCGCCACAAGATCTCCAAGTAAATCTAACTATTTGATAAAATTAATGATTGAAAGCTTAACTAAAAGGTTATTTTAAAGCTATATAGCTTTA
>RFZJ01000021.1 GCA_009920765.1 Planctomycetota bacterium
CCATTCGAATCGCTCTTTTGTGATGGAGTTTCGCCTGACATAGCGGAGGGGGTGTCCATCTTTGCTGGAAAGGGAAGCGGTTGTAAAGAAAGGCTGGCCTGATTGTTGATCTTTTGCGAGGTTTTTAGCCATTGATTCCAAAAGGTCGGGGACTTGGTATTGGGGGGTGTCCTGCAAGTTGGCAAAGTTGCCATCAATGACCAGTGATGTGATCATTTGTTTTCGAACTTTGATGAGTAACTGTTTTTTGAATCCGCCTGGTTCTTTGGCTTCGAGAATTTCGAGGTCGTAATCTGTTGGTCCTGCGGTTTTCCATAGAGAAATAGCATGGTCGATTTGTTGGGTGGAAAGCTGGATAGAGCGGTTGAACACCCATGGAATGATGATTGCAGTGGTTCCAAGCATAAGTAAGGTAGCGAAGAACCACATTGACCGGGGTATGGATTGGGGCATTAGAATCCCCTGTTTACTTTCGTATTTGCCTGGCAGAGAAGCTTTCCGGGCTTTCCGCTTTGGAAATCACCACAATGCCATTTTCTGAAACAGTGAATCCGCGTTTACGATCTTCATCGATATCGTAGCCAATGGTGGTGCCTGGGGGGAGTTGCACGTTTTTGTCGATGATGGCTCTTCGGATTCGGGAATGCCTGCCTACATTGACGCCTTCGAATAGAATGCAATCTTCAACCATGGCGTAACTATTGACACGCACGCCAGAGGAAAGAATGCTGCGCGACACGCTGCCGCCGCTGATGATGCTGCCTTGGCAGATAATGCTGTCGTGGGCTTCACCTCTTCGGCTTTGGCCTTTTGCACCTTCGTCGTTGAATACGAATTTAGGTGGCGGGAACTGGGGCTGGAAAGTCCGGATGGGCCATTCGGTATCGTAAAGATTAAGTACAGGGTCGATACCAACGAGATCCATGTTTGCTTGGTAGTAGGCATCGAGAGTACCAACATCGCGCCAGTAGGGTACTGATTTCTTGTTTTTATCTTGAAAGCGGAAGGCATGGACATTCAGCCTGGAGATGATGCTCGGGATGATGTTTTTACCAAAATCGTGGGAACTATTTTTACGGGCAGCATCTTCAAAGAGAAGTTCGAATAAAGATGCTGCAGTAAAGACATAGATGCCCATGGATGCAAGTGAAAACCCGGGGTTGCCATTAATTTCGGGTGGATGTTCGGGCTTTTCGACAAAGTTGGTGATGCGATCCCTGCCATCAACATCGAGGATGCCAAATTGGTTGGCCTCCCCAACGGGAACCGGAATGCATCCTATGGTGAGATCGGATCCCCTCTCGATATGGAGGCGAATCATTTCGCTGTAGTCCATTTTGTAAATATGATCTGCTGCAAGAATTACGATATATTTTGGGTTTGCTTTTTCGATGACATAAATATTTTGATAGATGGCATCTGCGGTGCCTTTATACCAGTGTTCATCAATTCGTTGCTGCGGAGGAAGGACTTCAACATACTCATCGAGTTGGGGGCTGAGGAAATTCCATCCCAGGTTTAAATGCCTGTCAAGGCTTCGCGCTTTGTACTGGGTGAGTACAAGGATTTTACGCAGGTTGCTATTAAGGCAATTGGAAAGCGGGAAATCGATGATGCGGTAAAGTCCGCCAAATGGTACTGCAGGTTTTGCACGGTCTCTGGTGAGGGGTTCGAGTCTGGTACCTTTGCCACCAGCAAGAATTAGGGTTAGTACATCACGCAAGATAAATCCCCTTTAAAATCCTATTTGAAGTCATCGTAATACTGTAACAGTTTTGCAGCATGATGCTTTGCGGAAAATCTGGATTCTGCTGATTCTCTGGCATTCCCTGCGATTTCTGCGGCTCTTGCCGGGTCTTCGAGTAGTAGCCTGATTCTTTTGGCAAGTTCTGCGCGTTCGCCTGGGGCATAAAGAACCGCGGTTTTTCCATCTTCAACTAATTCTGTGATCCCCGGTGTATTGGAGGTGATTAGGGGTTTGCTTGAAAGCATCGCTTCCAATGCCGAGTAGTAACCGCCGGGTGTAAGATTGGTTACAAGAATGATGGAGGCATTAGCAAGCAAGGTCTCTTGGTGATCGACCTGCCCCCGAAAGTGGATTTTATCTTTTGTCATAAGGGCCGAGCGAAAGGAATGAAGGCTTTGCAGATTAGCTCCGGTGCCGGTGAGGCATAATTTTATTTCGGGTTTTACATAGTGAAGAATATCCATGCTCCACAAGGCATCGCGATGATTGAAGTCGTGATGAAAGGGGCCTGAAGAAAATAGATAAGGGGTTTCGGAAAAAGGAATGGGAGATTGTTGGACAACTTGAAGCGAGATGCCGGGTGGAAGATAGGTTAACTTGGATGCAGGAATACCAAGGTTCTGCAGTCGATTTTTAAAAGCCATGGTGGGATAAAATATTTTGTGCACCTTCGCAAGTATTATTTTGCGCCATAAATTAGGGCGAAATCCTGTGCTTGGAATGCCTGATAAAAAAGATTTTGCAAGGAAGGAAGGAGAGGCAAGCCCGAGGGACTCCAAAGCTTTGAGGCTGATCACATGGAGGAAATCGCTTGGTATTTGTTGGAGCCATCGTCTTAATTTTAATAAGGACTTGATATCCCAAATGCCTTTACTCTTAAAATGGGAAACCAATGCTCCTGTATCTGAGAGTAAATTAGACCAGGGCGCCTCTCGGCCAAGGACACCCACTGCCACAGTATAATTCATGGATCGAAGTTCAGTAACGCAGGCAAGAAGCTGCCTGGCGTTGCCACTGTATTCGGTGCTGTCGATTAAAAATGCAAAGGCACGCAAAGGTAATCCAATCTGCAAAGAAAAACAGGTTAGTTAGCTTAAGTCTCCGATGAATGGGAGATTGCGATATTCATCGTTATAGTCTAACCCATAACCAACCACAAATTTATCGGGGATTTCAAAACCACAGTAATCGGGTTCGATAGGATGTTCCTGCCTGCCTATTTTTCGAAGAAGCACGGCGGTACGAATGTTTTTGCAGCCCTTTTCCTTTAAATAGGAGGAAAGTTTGCTAAGGGTATGGCCAGAATCTAAAATATCATCCACAAGTAGGATATTACGGCCTTGTATATCTGGCAGCATGGATGAATCGATATTAAGATCGCCAGGAACCGTGGTTTTGCCCCTGTAGCTGCTGGCCCGAACAAAGCAAATGCGAACCGGGAGATTAAGTTGGCGAACCAGATCTGAAACGAAAATGAGGCAGCCTGTAAGAACACCGACCACAGTGATGGGTTGGCCATTAAATTCCGTTGAAATTAGTTTGGCGATTTCAGCGACTCGCTTTTTAATGGTATCTTCATCGATAAGGATTTTCATAAAAGCTCCGATAATTAGCACCGCAATAAATCATATAAAGGTATGGCAATTTCCCTGAGGGCCTATTTTCCCTGTTTTACCTTTCTTTGATTGTTATTACTAGACTGGTCTTGCACGATTTCCAGAAAGCGTTGTAAATCAAGGTGTGAAATAGTTTCGAAGGTCTGAAAAGGAGTAAGGATGGCGATCCTCGAGGTGCGCGGACTTGTCAAGTATTATGGCAGCCGCAAAGTTGTTGACGGGGTTACCTTTCAAGTGGATGTGGGTGAGGTCGTTGGGTTATTAGGGCCCAACGGCGCCGGAAAAACCACCAGTTTCCGCATGACCACCGGACAGGTTACGCCTAACGGTGGTAAAGTTATATTTGCCGGGAAAGACGTGACGCATCTGCCGATGTTTGGTCGTGCCCGATTGGGCATGGGCTATCTGGCGCAGGAAACCAGCGTTTTTAGAAAGCTGACGGTTGAGCAAAATGTCATGGCGATTTTGGAAATCATGCCAAAGCATCGCGTTCTTGGGCGTAAGTTGACTCGTTCGGAGTGCCTCGATCGTACAGAAAAAGTCCTCGAGAAATTTGGTTTGACTCATCTTAAGAAGAACAATGCGGCGAGATTGTCTGGCGGTGAAAAAAGAAGGCTGGAAATAGCCCGTTGCCTGGCTTGTGATCCGCTCTTGATTCTATTGGATGAGCCTTTTACTGGCATTGATCCCCAAACCATCGAAGATATCCAGCATATTGTTCTCGATTTGAAAAAGCAGGGAATTGGTATCTTGGTTACGGATCATCGTGTGCGTGAAATCTTATCGATCACCGACAGAAGTTATTTGATCAAAGGTGGAACGGTGCGTACGCATGGTGCCCCTCAGGATTTGATTCGCGATCCGATAGCAATTCAGGAATATCTGGGTAATAGCTTTAATAATGATTCGATCGGGTTACCAAGCACGGTGATTCCTTCTCGTGAGACGATGGGGCAAAGGCCTCCCTCAACCCCGGTGGATCAAAATAAGCCTTTAGATCAAACGCAGGGTGTGCAAAAAATATTGGAGCGCGAGAAAGTCTTGGAGTTGTTGGTGCAGTTTGCATCGGGCTCTGAAAGAGCAGGGGAAGAATTGCAACGTTATGGGATTAGTGCGGTTCCCTTTTTGCTGGATGCCCTTGAAAGGCGCGATTCAGAATTACGCAGAAGGGTGCATGGGTTGCTCGAACAAATAGCCCGTGGGCCAATTCCTTTCGATCCTTTTGCACCGGAGGCGCAGCGCAGGCAGCAACTGACTGGTTTAAGAGATTCTTTTACCAAACTTGCAGGTTAAGATGACCACAGAATTAAAGGATCTTATTTCCCAATACATTCAAGGCGGCTGTTTACTGAGGCAAGCCGTTGCACAAATGCCTTTAGAGCATTTGTTGGCTAGGCCTTTTGCGGGAAAATGGTCTACTCAGGAGGTTGTTTGCCATATTTCAGATTTCGAGCCAGTTTTTGCTGATCGTATGAAAAGAGTCATAGCTTTGGAAAACCCCCAGCTTTTGGGAGCCGATGAGAATCTTTTTTTAAAATCATTATCGTATCATCAACGAAATATTCTCGAGGAATTGGCGTTAATCGATTTGGTTCGTTCGCAGATGGCAAGAATTTTAGCCGTTTTGCCTGATTCCAGTTGGTCTAGAATTGGTACTCATAGTGAAAAAGGCCCTGTTTCCTTGAAAAATCTGCTCGAAAAAGCTATTGGCCATATTAATCATCATTTGCCTTTTATTGAGCAAAAAAAGAAACATTTAGCTTCGAATTAGTAAGAAATAATGTTTTAAACCACGTTAAGGTTAGTATTAAAAAACCTTCATTTGTTATGATTTTGTACTAATTTAAAAAACAATCTTTCCTTGGCTTGACAAGGTTTTAAACTTTCCTAATAATTCCTAACATCATTAGTTTGAGCCCTGTTAGTTTCGATGAAAAGATGAAGCAAAGCCCAAGAGTTTTAATGTCGATCAGACTTGTAAACTAATGCAGGTTTGCTAGGCTTTTTATCAAGCTTGTTCGGGGTTCCCAGGGCCAACCTTTTTAAGGTGTTTTGTTAACCATGAGTTCTTTTAATTTGTCTCCTTTGTTTGAAGAGGGTTGCGTGATGACTAGTCAATTATTTTTGCTAAAAGATCTGGTGGCCTTGAAACCTGGCATCACTGGGATTATCGATCAAGTTGAAGATGAAGCCTTTGTTTTACCATCGTTGCGGGACGACGACGATGATGATTACGATGATGACGACGATGACGACGACGATGATGACGATGACGACGATGATCACGACGACGATGATGAAATTGATGATGAAGACTTTGATGATGAAGACTTGGACGAAGATTTTGATGACGAAGATCTCGACGAAGATCTTGACGAAGATTTTGATGATGATTTCGATGACGATTACGACGATGACGACGATGACGATGATGATTACGACGACGATGATGACGATGACGACGATGACGACGATGACGATGATGACGACGACGATGATGACGATGACGATTAATTAAAGTGATATTGATCAGTTTTTTAAAGCAGGGGTAGCATGAATAATGTTGCCTCTGCTTTTTTTAATTGTGGAAGTCTTTGCAGAACAGAATCTATGCGTTATAATCGATTAGATTAAAATATTGTGAATTCTTGTGAAAATTGTTTATTGCTTGATGGGAGCCCTGCCATGGATCAATCTGATAACAACCCCAACGAGGAATCAAACCTTTCAGATTCAGGGAAATCGCCTAAAGCTGCATTGCTTGTGCAAAATCAGGCAGATTTCGAACTTGAATTTTATCAATCAATTTTAAAGGTGAATCCTGATTATGTTGATGTGCTTCGTGTGTTGGGTAATCTTCTTACCTTGAAAGGGAAATATGCAGAAGGCCTTGCAATTGATAAAAGGTTGGTTAGGCTTCGTCCTGCTGATGCATTGGCACATTATAATCTTGCCTGTAGTTATTCTCTTTTGAAAAGAATTGAAATGTCACTTAAAACATTGCGTATTGCAGTAGAACTTGGATATACGGATTTTCGTTATATGAAGGAAGACACGGACTTGGAATCCATTCGTCACGATCCTCGCTTCAGGCAATTGATCAAGGAATGCGAAGGCCGATAGGTTGGTATTTGTTGGTTGCCCCTCAAAAAACAAAAATATTCTTAAAGCAGGTAGTTAAGGCAAAGCCGCTGGGATACAGATGTAAATTTTCTGTTAACCTAGGGGTTATTGCGCCTTTTTTCTGGCAAATCGGCCTTGAGATTTCAATATTCATCTCGCTATATACCCCCCTCTAGAGCAATCAAGAACCAAGTTTCTTGTATGGAACTTTTTAAGTACAGGTTTGATTTATTCCAAGGAAGGAAATTGTAATGTCTCAATCCAGTCGACCTATAGTTGGTATTAATATGGATCTTCACACCCCCCAGAAAAATAAGCAGGGCCTATTTCGTTTGGCAAGTGGTTATTGCGACCGAATCCTTGAGGCTGGTGCATTACCCATCGTTATGCCTGCGTTTACCAAAGATACAGATATGGACGAATTTCTTTCGATGGTGGATGGAATGGTGATGACTGGCGGAGCCGATATGGATCCCCGCAGGAACAACCAGTCGATGCACCCTTCTATTCGGATGATTCCTGAGAGGCGCGAAGATTCTGACAGGCTTTTGCTTCGCAAATTAATGGAATTGAAGAAGCCCCTGTTGGGAATTGGTTTGGGCATGCAGCAGATCAATGTAGCCCTCGGAGGCAATTTGTTTTTGCATCTGCCCGAAGAGTTGCCCAAATCATTGCCTCATTTTGATAATTCGGATGATTTTCATCGTCATCTTGCATTGATCAAGGCTGATACCTATTTGATGGAAATTTATGGTAGTGAAGAAATGAGGATAAATAGCAATCATCATCAGGCGGTAAAAAACCTTGGCAGGGGCCTGCGTGTTTGTGCGGTAGCACCGGATGGTGTTATCGAAGCAATTGAATACATGGATCCTTCCTGGTTTTGCATCGGGGTGCAATGGCATCCGCAATCGGATAACGCAACTGCGCTTGATACCCAGCTTTTTGAATGTTTTGTTCAGGCTTGTGCAGGTGGGTATGTGGAGCGAGAAGTGGAACTTGCAGCCTGATTTATTTTCAAAGGTGATTCATGATCCGTACTATTCTTGGATTGCACGCTGGAGCGGGAGAGCACGGCGTGCATTCTGTATTGATAGATATCCCTGATCAAATAGGGCTTATTCGGCCTGTTTTTCGTATGGGTATGTTTCAACCGTTTCCGCCAGAGGTTTGCCATTGGCTTACCAAGGCAGGTGATAAGCCTTCACGTGAGTCGAGATATTTTGACAACGCCTGCAAGATAATCGCGGATCAATTTTCCATGCTTGCAATGTCTACCATCAAGGAAGCAAAATTAAATGAAGAATCCATATTTGCAGTGGGCTGTGATTCTTCATTAGGGGCGATGGAGGGTTCGAGAAGATATTTGGCATTCCGTGGGTGGGGCCCGGGGCAGGATATTTCCCAGACCACCGGATTAAGTGTTGTTTGTATTAATTCAGATGGCGATGCGGGCAGGTCTTCCAGCTTGGATCCGGTATTCGCCTATCCAGGGGAATCGATGTTTGCGCAGGGTAAAGAACCCGTGATAATGCTGCATCTTGGTGGCATTATAAAAATTTCAGCTTTTGCGCCTCGCTTACCCTCACTTACTTTTCAGGCTGGTCCGTGTGCATCGCTTTTTGAACTGATTTTTAATTCGGAAAGCACTGCGTTATTGGGAGTTGATTTTCTTTCCAAGCGGGCAGTGCAGGGGAAAATGCAGCAGCCGCTCTTGGATAAATGGTTTAATATGGCGTTGCGCAGCATGCCTTATGGTAAATCGAAGAACCGGGGTGATTGCACTTTGTTTCTTGAAGAAATACAAGCTGGACAAAAGGATTTTGATGTGGAGGATCAGCTTTGTTCGGCCCATCACTTCGTTGTGGATTTGATTAAAACGCAGATGGAAAAAATTCCTTCAGATTATAGATCCGGAAGATATTTGCTTACCGGTTCACATGCAAGGAATGGTTTTTTGCGCCATCTTCTTGGGTTGAGCCTTTCAGGTAAAAAGCTCGAACTCATAGATTCAAGTGGCATTCCCGCTCCTTCCTGGGATTCGTTTTCCAGGGCTGTGGTTGCAGGTTATGCATTGGATGGGGTTAGTCCCCCTACTGGGACCCCACGCACAATTACCCGGCCATTGGCTTCTTTTTATCCGGGGTCCAACGCTTCCTGGGGAAAATGCCTTCGTTGGATGGAAAGGCATTCCCGCCAAGCCGGTTGATGGTTTATTATGCAATGTAGAAGGTTCGTTTGCAGATTTTTTATAACCAGCATAAGTCCCATGGGTTTCGCTAAATTAATGTCCTCTTCCAGAAAACTTAAACTGCTATTTACTGCGGATCTTCATTGGGGGATAGCCAGGGGGATGGCTGCAAACAATGCTTTATATGAAGCGCTAAAAGAAAAAACCCCCGATGTTCTTATTCTAGCTGGTGATATAGGCCATGGTGAGAACTTTGAAGTTTGCCTTGATAAATTTTCTTCTTTAAACTGCACCAAGGTTTTAGTTCCTGGCAACCATGATATTTGGGTTTCAACTGACGATGTCCGGGGGAATTCCTGGGAAGTTTACACCAATCATCTTCCTGAATTGGCTCGGAAATATGGGTTTCATTATCTTGATCAAGGTCCTTTGCATTTTCCAGAGTGGAAGCTTTCTCTTGTTGGCAACATTAATTGGTATGATTATTCCTGGAGTGAGGATGCAATGCAGGCTTTATTCCCGGACGAAGTTCATAGGTATAATAGCAAGCGGTTTTTGCGTGGGCAACATAACGATTTTAACTTTGTTCGCTGGCATCATGATGATAAATCTTTCACCAAAAAAGTTGTTGCAGATTTGGCAGAACATTTGCAACAAGCTTCCAGTCTTGGGCATCAAATCATAGTTGTGACCCATCATCCTGCCTGCAAGGCGATTAGTTTCCCAATGCCAGATGCTGCGCCTACTGTTGATTCTTTACTTTGGGAAGCATTGGGCGGTAATAAACTTTTGGAAGAAGAATTGATGAAACATTGTGATTCCATTGCTTATTTGTTCAGCGGGCACACTCATCGGGAAAGAGCAGAAGACTGGGAGGGGATACATGCCTATAATATTGGGGGGGATTATCATTACAAAAGGCAGCTTGAATTATCCTGGCCCGATCGGACTGTAATTGCTCGCGAGTTTTTATCCCCATCTGATCAAGCCTGATTTTTTTGACTGTTCATTTGATTGTTTATGAATGTCTAATTTTAAAAATATCTTGACCATTTGTTCTCACGACCTGTTGGATCAGGTCCGCGACCGCAGAACTCTGTTCATGATCATCATTTTACCCTTGGTTTTATATCCCCTTGCGGGTGAATTAATTGTTAATCTTGCAGTAGGCCAGCAAATGCGGCCCAAAAATATCACGGTAATCAACCCCTTGGAAGCCACGGGTGATTCCTCCGCCCAATTATATTCATCTCTTCTCATTCCTTTTGCCTCTCAGGTTTCTGCAATACCCACTTTTAATTCTTCCCCAATCCTTACATCAGGAGCAATGGCGTTTATCTTAACCGGGCAAGTTCATTCACCACCTTTGTTTGTAATTGAAAATGAAAAATTACGAATCAACCCGCTGTACGGCAAAGATGAGGCTCTTGCTCTTTTGGCTAATTGGGATCAGAAAAGATTAGATGCTTCGATTCTTCTTGATCCTCAATTATTGGAACAAGCTGCCCAAAAGTTTATTGCTGAGGGTTCGGATGCGGTTCTTGTTTTTCCTGAGAAGTTTATGCAAAAAGTTGAGCAAGGGTTAACGGTGCCGATTACCCTTTTCTTGAATGAAAAAGATGATTCGATCAAATTGATGGAAGGTCAGTTGCGAGGTTTGATTTCCAAATGGGGGGCCCAGTTGCGGTCTGCCCGTTTCCTGACTCATGGCTTACCTTCTAATTTTCATCAGGTAATTGAAGTGGTTGAACCGGATTCCAGTAAAATTAACGGTGGGCTAACCCGCAATTCCATTCAGAAAGAAATCTCAGGCGCAATCAAAAGAATCCTGCCCTTGATGTTGGTCATGTGGGCTCTTGTCGGGGCCCTTTACCCAGCAATCGATCTTTGTGCTGGTGAAAAAGAACGCGGAACCATGGAGACACTTCTTATAAGTGCAGCTTCCAGGCAGGAAATTGTTTTGGGAAAATTTCTCGCAATTTGGACTTTTAGTACTGCCACTGCTTTGTTGAACATTATCACGATGGGCCTGACCGCTACCCACCTTGCCCTGACCTACTTGAATATGGGTTTGTTCAATCCGTTCCTGATGTTGTGGGCAGTTCTTTTGTTATTACCCTTGGGGGCTTTTTTTAGCGCTCTTAGCCTCGCGATTGGCGCTTATGCGCGCAGTAGCAGGGAAGGCCAGTACTATTTGATGCCTCTCGTTATGATGACATTGCCTTTGGTATTGATTACACTTGCTCCGGGAACCAAGCTTGATCTGCCAACCTGTTTTGTCCCCATCACAGGGATTTCCATCCTGCTTCAACAATTGATGGACGGTTCCAATTATGATTTGAGACATATGATGTATCTGGCGCTGGTGCTTGCTGCGACAGGAAGTTATGCATACCTCGCGCTACAATGGGCAGTCAGGCAATTTAATCGGGAAGAAGTCTTGTTCAGGGAAGCCGAGCAATTTTATTGGCCTTCGATTTTAAAAGCGCTCTTGCCATCAAAAAAAACCTGCAGTGGCGTTGGCACTGCTGTTATTGCTTATTTTGTGGTGCTTATTTTTATTCACCTTCCCAAGGAATATTGGAGCCGACTGCGAGTTGATCCTGCTGTTGCGGGCATCATTCCCATAGCCCTGTTGCTTTTGCTTTATATGAAGAATCCAAACCAGTTAATGGCTTGGAAGTCTCCTGGATTTCCGGGTGTATTGATGGCTCTGGTTGTTGGCTTCGCCTTGATCCCTGTGATGGCGCAATTAAGTTTGATTGATGGAAAAGCGGAAGTGTTCAAAAATCTGTATGATCAATTGCAGAATGGGGATCTTGGCGGAAAAGGAACAATAACTTTTGGCCCTTTTGCAGTAATTGGGTTTTTGATACTTCCTTTGATTGTAAATGAAATTGTTTTCAGGGGATTTCTACTTGGAAACATCAAAGTTTCTACTGGTATGGTTGAGGCCTCTTGGATGACAGCTTTGCTGTTTGCATCACAATCTTTTCAGCCTGTGCGATTTCTTCCTGATCTTGTTTCGGGTTTCTTTTTTTCCCTTCTTGTGATGCGATTTAATTCTCTTTGGGTTGCAATTATTGCACATCTTATAACTGCATCGCCTGCTTTTATGGGGTTTCTTTCAATCCCAGGATGGCAGGGATTAAACATTGATTATCAGTCGATGCAGAATGCTTGGTTGTTGTACGGTATGTTGACTGGTGTTGCAGTTTTGATTTTACTTGGCTCTGCAGTTTGCCTGATTTGGCCCGATATTCTCATGGTTCGAATTGGTAAAATTAAATCTCAGATTCAAGCGGGTAGTCTTTCTGATTAATGCTAAACATCCTGCAAAAAAGAAAATTAGAAAGTATCCTTGATATTCCATTTCAATGGGTACAAAAAATATCCCAGGCCGCCTCATTAAACATCTTTAGTGTGATCATCCGAATCGGGGTTTCCATCTAAATCGTCGAACAGTGTAGGGGTAGGTGGTAGGGCGGGTCGTCTGGATCGTTTTGGCCGTGAAGAGTTGTTTTTTTTACGCGATCCATGTGTCAGATATACTGCCTTTGTAGCCTCTTTGGCCTCAGTTGACTTGCGGATGGCATATAGCTGGTCGGTCATTTTTTTCGCCCGCTCTGCAAATGGAACAATCCGGGATGGGTAACCCGGGATCAACTCAGCATTAAGAATTTGTTCTGAGGTCTGTTTCTTCAGTTCGGGCAGCCAACGCTTGACAAATTTACAGTTGGGATCCCAGTCGACCAGTTGCTTGGCCGGGTTATAGACTCGAATAGCGTTCCATCCTACTACTCCAGCTTGCATTTGCAATTGATTCAGGTGAATGCCAGGATCATAATCCCGGAAGACCCGAGCAAGGTGTGGATGGATTAGTCGCCAATCGAGATGCAGCACATGGCATGCAAAACTTACAACCATTGCGCGCATACGGAAATTGACAAAGCCGGTAGTTGCAAGGCAGCGCATCACTGCATCCACCAGTGGGTAGCCAGTGCGACCATCACGCCACGCTGCGTGTAGTTTCTCGTCGTTTTCGTAGTGCGTGTTCCTATAGCAGGGGTGGATGCTTCGGAACTCTAATTCTGGTTCTGATTCAAGTCGCTGGGTAAAGTGATCCCGCCAATGCAGACGGCTTAAAAATGCGTTGAGGCTTTGCTTCCAACGGGGAGCCAGAGGATCATTTGGATCAAGGTCTGCGAGGCGAGAGCGAACAGCGTGCCACACTTGCCTGGCCGTGATGGTGCCCCATGCCAGATGGACGCTAAGGCGCGAGCCAGCGGTGAACGCAGTATTCGGAGAACTTATCCCACCCCGATACCATCGGCCCCGGACGGTTAGAAAGTCGGTTAATGTGGCTTGGGCATCAGTCTCACTTACTGGTTGCCAGAGGCGTTTGGTGGTGAATTGTGGCATCTTGGGAAATGCTGTTCTAGCCGCCAATGTGCGTATTTCCTCTGATTGGCGAATGTAAGGAATCGGCAGTGGCTGTGTGTCGGCGATTCGCAATTTCCATAATTGTTGTAGTTTGTCCCGGTTCACTCCTCCTCTACGCACGCTCGATTGTGGGAACTCACGATATTCTACCCCTTTTTCAAGGCACCACTGGGCAACAGCTTGGTCGCGGCGGAAGGTAATGTTATTGCCAATTTCTTCATGGGCGAAAAGGTATGCAAAGGGCATGCGTTCATATAACTTGTTTAATTTTTCGATGACTTCCCCGTATGCAATAACAATATCAGATCCTAAGTCTCTAAGCTTTTGACGAAGTCCATTTATGGCTTGCCACTGAGCCTGGATATGCATTTCGGAAGAGTCGTTGGCCGTCAGCACGGAAGGTTCAAAACAGAAGAAGGGAATAGCATTAAGCTCAAGTCGGTCGACCTCTGCCAAACATGCGTTGTCAGCAAGTCTGGCATCCCGCTTCACCCAAATTACAGCAGGGCCTTTTTTCACTGGTGCCTCTTATTGGAAGATTTCGGCCGGTGGCCAAGCACCTGTTTGGCAACTTTATCCCAATATCGTGAGAACCTTTTGGGTTCGAGTGTGTATTCGGCAAATTTGGGTCTAGGGTGGATAATTACACGAAAGTTTAACTGCAATTGCTCGGTCGTGTTGATGACCCACGGATTAGGGTGCTCTGAGAGGTGGATTGTGGTCGCACCTAGTTTGTTGGCAAGGGTTGTTAGCCTTTCCACTGGATCTCCAACGAGTGTAACTTTGGTGGCGTTTGGCAGATATTTAAATAAGTCATCTATACCATCAGCAACAAAAGCTAAGCGGTGGAAAGCCCACGGTTCGGCCTTTAACTCTGGCTCGTTGAATACGAAGGCTACAGCAGCGCTTGGATTCAATGCGAGGTAATTATCAGCACATGACATAGCACCATCGTGAACCCATACAAGATCAGTGGAGGGTGGTAATGGGGCAATATTATCCGGGATATCATTTTTGGTACTGAGGGTGTTTTCATTTGGCATCACATTCGCAGGGGCCTGCGACATTAATGGAGCGATGGAACCACCGAATAAACGTTGCTGTAGGGTTGGGTAGTCAGCATCGAAAGGGCAGTTAGCCCGGCACGAGTTACACCATTTCCCATTACTGAAGTTGGCGATATTATCTTTGTTCATGAAATAGGGTTTGTTGGCAAATGTGCTTTCCACCCATTGCCAGCTTGCAGAGTTGCTAGCGATGTCACCATCGTAAAGATACTGGCGAAACAACCTCGCTCCTTCCTGCCACCTCACTCCGCGGAAGTGGCAGAGGTATGCTGCGAACCAAAGTCGGGCATGGTTGTGTAGGTAACCATTTTCAAAAAGGTCGTCCAGCATTCCATCAATGCAGGGAAGGCTTGTTTCGCCTTTCAATATATCGAGAGGGATCCGGGTTGAACGGGCAACGCCATGCTTGGGTTCTTCCAGGTCCTCATCCAATCCGTAGCCGTGCCAGGTCAGTACTTTTTCGAAGAAGTCCCTCCAAGCCAATTGACGAAGAAACTCTTCAAGCCGGGCTGGATCATTTGGGAACTTTGAACGCAGGTGGTCTCGCACTTCTGTTAATGAAATCATGCCGTGCCTTAGGTATGGCGAAAGCCGAGAGACATTGGAATTGATATGATTGCGGGTGCTGCCGTAAGAGGCTGGGTCGTAGGATTGTAACCTGCGGAGTGCCTCGGTTCGGCCCCCAAGTAAAGTGTTAGATTTCGGACCACTTAGAAAGCATCCCTGTAGTCGATTAAATAAGGCATCTCGTTGATTGCTTTGATCGGTTGTCATTTTACCTTTGTGGTCTTTTATCGATTAGGATCATTGCTTTAAACATCGTATTAACCGTATTTGCTTACGGTTAACAACCAATGTTGGCAAGTTCATCCATGGTGGTAAAATTGTTTATAAAAAAATTCTCCTGCTTTGTACATGAAGTTCATTAATACTTTGAAAGATGGCTCATTAATTGTAGTTCTTGAACATAGGACAAAACTGTTTTTCTAATCTGGCTAAATATTCTATTGGTTGGAATTGGCGGAATTAAATCACATATCCTAGCAGTCTAATCCTTGACCTTCGGTCTTTTTTATCAGATCATACGTTTTTCCTTCCGGTTATGATTGTTGCAGGATTCAAATCCATTCTGGAAACTTATGATGCTTTGCTTACTTGCCTTAAGCTTGTCTATTTGGAACTTTGCTGATGCTGCAATAGTTACTGATGATTTGATTTCGAAGCACCATGAGTTAAATGCAAGTTATCTGAATGAACTTTATAAGCAGTTTCATGCACAACCCGAGCTTTCGGGTAGGGAGATTCTTACATCCAAAAGGCTTGCAAACGCTTTGAAAACTGCAGGGTGCGAGGTTCGTGAAGGTGTTGGTGGCCATGGTGTGGTTGGGGTTTTAAAAAATGGTGATGGCCGGGTTATTATGATCAGGGCAGATATGGACGCCCTGCCTCTTGTTGAAAAAACCAATCTCCCATATGCCAGCAAAGTGCAAGTGCGGGATGATAACGGAAATCTGGTCGGCGTAATGCATGCCTGCGGTCATGATATTAATATCACCTGCCTAGCTGGTGTAGCCTCGGTTCTTGGAAAGATGAAAGATCAATGGCGGGGAACCATACTTTTTGTCGGGCAACCTGCTGAGGAAACAGGCAAAGGTGCACGTGCCATGCTTGACGATGGTTTGTTTGCAAAGTTTCGCAAGCCCGACCTTGCCCTTGCACTTCATTGCGATGGTAGGTTTCCTTCTGGGCATGTTAATTACAGGGCAGGGCCCATGCAAGCCAATGTTGATTCGGTTGAAATTATCGTTAAAGGCAAAGGCGGACATGGCGCTTTCCCCGATAAGGCAATCGATCCCATTGTGATTGCTGCCCGGGTTGTTCGAGATTTGCAATTAATCATCAGTCGAGAACGCGACCCATTGGATCCCGCAGTCATTACGGTTGGTTCCATTCATGGTGGATCAAAGCATAATATAATTCCTGCCGAAGTTAAAATGGAGTTGACTGTAAGAACTGTGCGTAATTCCACGCGAAATAAAATTTTGAGTGCGATTGAACAAGTGGCACGGACAGCATCACTTGGCGCAGGTGCACCAGAACCCGTGGTTAGGCTGAATGCATCTGAGTTCATTCCAGAGTTGATTAACGATGCGGAATTAACCATGAAAACGGTCAAGGTTTTTGAATCTCTATTAGGTAAAGAGAAGGTTCACGAGCGCCCGATGAGCCTTGGGGGAGAAGATTTCAGCCAATTTGTTCGGGCAGGAGTGCCCGGTTTTTATTATTTTCTGGGGTCAGCAGATCCTAAAGCCTTGGATATTGCCAAGCAAGGAGGGAAGCCCCTTTCTGTTACGCATTCAGATTCTTACTTCCCTGATTATGTTCCTGTAATAAAAACAGGGGTGCGAACCATGGTTGCAGCAGTACTTTTTCACCTTGCAGATAAATAAAAGGATGTGGAAGATGCAATTGGATAATCTTTCTTTGTTAAGCAGGCGTAGCATCATGGAACTGGTTGCTATGCAATCAGGTTTATTGGCGGCAGTGGGCACTGGGATTGTTTCAGCCCAGAGTAATCCGCAACATTACAATCATTTTCCGAGGATGGTTCATGATTATCTGGGGAGGCGTGTGCGGGAAAGTGATCGTGCGAATATTGCAGGTATTAGCAAGCTTAAATCCAAAGAAGATGCCCAGCAGTATGTACTTTCTGTGCGCAAGAAAATCCAAACTTGCTTTGGCTCCTTCCCAGCTAAAACCCCTCTTAATGCTCGAGTTACAGGCAAAGTTGAAAGAGATGCCTATACCATAGAGAAAGTGCTTTTTGAAAGTCGCCCCAATTTTCTGGTCAGTGCCAACCTTTATCTTCCCAAGGGTAAAAAGTACCCCCTACCCGGAGTGGTTGGTTCTTGCGGACATTCATTGAATGGGAAAGCTGCAGATGCTTATCAGGCATTTTGCCAAGGCCTTGCGACGATGGGGTATGTGGTTCTTATATTTGATCCAATCGGGCAGGGCGAGAGAGTTCAGTATGGTCATGTTGAGCAAAGCAAACGCCCAAGGATTGGTGTGGGCGAACATCTGCATGGCGGTAATCAGCAACTTTTGGTGGGAGAATTTTTTGGAACATGGCGTGCTTGGGATGGGATTCGGGCGCTTGATTACTTGCTTACCAGGCCTGAAGTTGATCCAAACAAGGTTGGGGTAACCGGAAATTCAGGCGGGGGCACCATGACCACCTGGCTTTGCGGCGTCGAACAACGATGGAGCATGGCTGCGCCTGCCTGTTTTGTCACTACTTTCAGACGTAATTTTGAAAACGAACTCCCTGCAGATTCTGAACAATGTCCACCCAGGGCTTTGGCTTTAAATCTCGATCACGCAGATTTTCTTGCTGCTTTGGCACCAAAACCCATTGTTATTCTTGCCAAGGAAAAAGATTTCTTTGATGTAAGAGGCTCTGAAGAAGCCTACGAGAAGCTTAAGAAGCTTTACTCCCTTTTGGGGGCACCTGAAAATATCAAGCTTTGTACCGGCCCAACTGAACATGGCTATTCTATTGAAAATCGTGAATCCATGTATCAATGGTTTAACGGCATAACGAAGACATCGGATTTGCAAAAAGAACCCAAGGTGGTTGTCGAGAAGGATGAAACACTTTGGTGTACACCGGAAGGGCAGGTGGCAAAGTTTGGCTCGCGCTCTTTGTTTTCGTTTACCGAGCAAAAGGCCAAAGCCCTGGTTGGGGCAAGTAAAAAAGGTGTTGCAGAGTTGACCACCCGCATCAAATCTGTTTTGAAAATGCCTATGGGGAATGCCAATCCTGACTATCGGATTTTACGCAGTATTCGTGATAAAGATTTCCCCAAACCTATTGTCAATGTTTACGCGATTGAAACTGAGCCTGAAGTTTTTGCTTTGGTTTATCGGCTTTCTGACAAGCCCCACGATTCCAGGCCACCTAAAATTACGAAGCGTGCGGTGCTATATATTGCGCATCATTCCTCTGCTGATGAGTTGCGCAACGAAGCTTTTATCCGAGATCTTTTAAAAGCCGAACCCCAGGCTGAATTCTTTACCTGCGATGTTCGTGGTATAGGTGAGTCCAAACCTGATACCTGTGGATTCAATCAATTTCTGGTGCCCTATGGCAATGATTATTTCAATGCGGTTCATTCCCTGATGCTTGATTCGCCCTACCTTGGCCAAAAAGTTTTGGATGTGATGGGCGTTTTAGATTGGCTTAAAAGCAATGGATTTGAAGAAGTACACCTTGCAGCCAAGGGATGGGGAACCCTTCCTGCCCTTTTTGCAGCAACGCTTACTCCTAATATCAAACAAGTCACCCTTAAAAATGCATTGAGTTCTTATCGTGAGTTGGCGTGTTCCGAATGCTATGACTGGCCCTTATCATCGATGCTCCCGAATGTTTTGGATTCATTTGATCTGCCTGAATGTTATGCGCAACTTGGTGGCAAATTGAAGCTTGTTGATCCTGCTGGGGCAATGCTCAACCTGAATAAAAAGTAGTGTAAAGGAGATTCACCATGTTTAAATCAAATGTTTTTGCTTTTTTGTTTCTAATACTTTTGGGCCAAGGGATTGCGTGGGGTGAAGATGCGCATTTGATGATACCAATGCGAGATGGCAAAAAACTTTCTGCATATCTTTTTTCTCCCGAAGGCAAGGGGCCTTGGCCTGTGCTTTATGAACAAAGGTATGCGGACATTAAGTCTCCCTCGGTTCGAAAAAGTTATGAAAAACTTATCAATGCAGGTTATGTGGTGGTGGTTCAGAATTTTAGGGGCAGTCATCTTTCTGAAGGCACCTGGGTTGGTTACAGGGCACTGGGTTGGGGAGACCTCAAGGATGGTTACGACACGGTGGAATGGCTTGCAAAACAGCCTTTTAGTACCGGAAAAATCGGAACGCTTGGCAGTTCTCAGGCAGGTTTTGCACAAAATTTCCTCGCTGTTACTCAACCCCCTCATCTTGTTTGCCAGTACATGATCGATACAGGCCTTAGCCTTTTTCATGAGGGCTACAGAATTGGTGGAACTACCCGGCCTACCCGATTCAAAACCATGAACACCGTTCCAGGCAATCCCGAAGAGAACATGCAGTTGCTTAAAGAGTGGTTCAAGCATCCAACTTACGATGCATATTGGGCCGATGAAGATTGTACCAAGCATTTTTCGAAAATGAATGTCCCATGTTTCACTGTGGGTAGTTGGTATGACTTCATGTCTGTTGGTTCCATCGATAGTTATGTTGGTAGGCAGCATCAAGGCGGGCCAAATTCTAAAGGCGCCCAGAAACTTTTGATAGGGCCTTGGTTGCATGGCAGATTCAAAGAAACCAATAAGGCTAACGATATGGTGTATCCCGAAAACTCCAAGTTTTTCATGGATGACCATATGATTCGTTGGTTTGATCATTATTTAAAAGGGGTGGCCAACGGCGTCGAAAAGGATGCCGCAGTAAAGTATTATGTGATGGGTGCGGTGGGTGAAAAAGATGCTCCGGGCAATGTTTGGAGGGAAGCTACTGATTGGCCCATCAAGTCCATTCCTACTTCTTATTTTCTTGGAGCGGGCGGTAAGTTTGGTTTAAATCCTAGCACGGATAAATCCAGTAAAACAGATTTTCTTGCAGATCCCATCAATCCTGCGACCATTCCTGCCAAGGGATTTCCTGGTGGTATTGATGCCCGGACTTTTGAATCGCAAGCCCAGGTTAAAACTTTTACTACAGAAGTATTAGATGCACCAATTGAATGGACAGGAAAAGTCCAGGCTGAAATGTTTCTTTCTTCCGATGCCTTGGATACCGATCTTATTGTCAGGGTTAGTGATGTCTATCCAGATGGCAGATCGATGTTGATAATTGATTATATTCGCAGGTTGCGTTACCGCGAAGGTTATGAAAAAGAGGTGTTTCTGGAAAAGGGGAAGGTTGCAAAAGTGGCTTTTGATATTGGTTCTTTAAGCATAAAGTTTAATAAAGGCCATAAAATTCGTGTGACTATTTCAAGCACTGGTGCTCCTTTTTATGAACCTAATCCTAATACGGGGGAACCTCTGGGCGTTGATTTTCCCGCAAATGCCAAGGTGGCGAATAATTCCATCCATCATGAGGCTGGTTTTCAGTCCAGGATAATTGCTCCTTTGGTCAAATGATTTGTCCATTCAATTTGTTGACATGGACTCTCCAAACTGCGAAACTTGTCTCACATGCCTGTATGTTTTAGATAGATTATTCTGGAGTTCATAATGCTTCCCACTAACCGATTTAATTTTCTTTTCGTTGTGCATAACTATGCTTGCAGATGGATTCCTGTTGTCTTTTTGGCATTGGTTGTGGGTTCTTGGTGTGATGGGCAAGCACCTTCACTCCCAAACCCTTCCAGTGTTTTAAAGGGGCACACTGAAAACATATATTCTCTGGTTTTTAGCCCCAACGGCAAACAAATTGTAACTGGTAGCTTTGATAAAACTGTCAAGGTTTGGGATGCAACTACCGGAAAAGAAATCCGAACTCTCACGGGGCCACAAGGCCATAAGCAAATGGTCCTTAATGTTGCTGTTAGCCCCGATGGTTCACTCATAGCTTCGGGGAGTTCAGATAATACTGCCAATCTTTGGGATTATCCTATGTCTGATCCCATAAAAAAGTGGGCATTGGGCGAGGCAGTTCATTCCGTTGTTTCTACACCTGATGGAACCAAAGCTGCTGCGGGCCTTAAAGATGGTAGCATTCGCTTGTGGAAAATCGCAGATCCCAAAGATACTTTCAAAGATCCTGTTGTTTTAAAAGGGCATCAAGGCCCTGTTAATTCCTTGATTTTTGTTAACAATGGCTTGCAGCTTGTTTCGGGTGGCACCGATGGTACCCTGCGCACTTGGAATGTTGCAGATGGCAAAGCCGGCCTTGTGATAGGCGCTCATGTTGGTTCGGTAACTTCCCTTCTTTCCAAGGAAGGTGGCGCCGTTTCCTCCGGAGAGGATGGCTCAATTAAATCTTGGAACCTGCTTACAAAAGAATCTTCTTCCAATGATAAAAAACATGCATCACCTGTGATTGCCTTTGCGGTTTCCAACGATGGTTCAACGATTGCAACTGCTTCCAAGGATGCTTTGATTAAAATTCATTCTGGTGAAGGTTTCAAAACTTCCCGTGATATTGACACCAAATTTGCAGGCCTTAACAAAATCTCGCTGAGTTCTGATAAGAAGTGGGTTGTTGCAGGTAATGATAAAGGGGTGGCAAATGTTTGGTCGATTGCTGAGGGGAAATTGATTTCCAGCAAGTTTGTTCATCCCGAAGGGATTGCTGCCTTGGAATTCGCACCTCAATCCAGCCAATTCATGTCTGTAGGCAAAACAGGTTTAATGAAAATCTGGCAGGTGCCCGCAACTGCATCTGCGGTTCCCTCTCCCTTACAAGAGATTCCTCTGGTCGGTGTTTCCAGCCAAGATGGAAAAAAATGGATGTGGGCTGGAGCGGGTAAACAAATTCGTATGAATGGCCTAGGTACCGCTGCCCAACCTATAAATATTGGTTCTGCACTTAAAGAAGCCCCCTTTGCGATTTTACCAGGCGATGGCGATAAATCTGCTTACGTCGCATTTGCAGATGGGAGTATTTTGTTGCAAAATGCTGAGAAAAAAGATGTGCTTATTCAAGCTCATAAAAGCAAGCTAAGTGCGTTTGCCAACCCTTCTGGAATGATTTTAACTGCAGGTGATGATGGTTTTGTTCGCAGTTGGAAGTCCACGCCTTCATCAACCAAGGCGGGTGTTCCAGAGCCGGGCCCCAATGCTGTTTTTGTTGAAGGCTTTTCGAAAAATCTCTGGATGATTCTTCCTGATGGATCTATCAAGACAGGCAATGCCATCGGATCTACAGATAAAGGTAAAGTGATTGCCAAGCCTGCGACACCTTTTAATGTAGCAAGCTTTTCGCATGATGCACAAGTGATGGTTCTTGCAAATAATGATACTTTGCAGATCATCAAGTCCGATACGAAAAAGGAAACTAGAGAGCCTGTAAAACTACCCTCCCCCGTGCGGAGTTTGGCTGTCAGAAATGATGGGAAACAAATCATCGCAGGCCTTGCTGATGGTAAAATTGCCGTGGTTGAGTCAGAGGGGAAATCCGAGCCCAAGTTGGTTCCACTGCATTCCGGCGAAGTATTAAAGCTAGAATTTTCTCCTTCAGGATTGCTTTCGCTGGGTGCGGATAAAATCTTGAAGTTAAGTAAAACTTCGGATTGGTCTAATGTTGCCTCTGCAACTCTTGATGCCTCATTAAACAAGATTCGTAGTTCTCCCCAAGGCAAGAAAATCCTCCTTGCGATGGCTGACAAATCTATTCGAATTCTTGATGCGGCGGATTTGAAAACTGTTGCAAAGCTTCCCTTGTTTGGAAATCCAATTTCGATTGCCTTTGATAATGAAGAAAAAAAGATTCTAACTGCAATCGAAGGATATGGCATGGCTTTATTTTTGCCTGATGGATCCACTCTGGAATACCTTCCTATTACGGATCCGATTTTAGAAGTTGCCTGGTCCTCAGATAACGCCAAGGCTTTGGGCGTGATTAAAGATAAAGGTGTGTTTAGCTGGTCCCCTAACGCAAATTGGTCGGTGCGTGTTGCTGCGCCCATCAATGTAATTGCACCCTTGCTCAACAAGGATGTTTCTGTTTTAGGTTGCGATGATGGAAAGCTTATTCTTGTGAAAAATGCGGACGGTAAACTTGTATCTGAGAAAAACTCGCTTGGTGTACCTGTGAAGTTCATTAAGTCGTCAAAAGATGGAACCACGGTTGCAGTCGTTGGTAAAGATGGCAAAACAGTTTTTCTTGCTGTTGCTGATCTTGCACAGGATATTTATAAACCTCTGGCCGAATGGAATAGTGGCCCTGTGAATGCCTTTGAACTTTCATTCGATGGCAAGCAGGCTGCGATGGTTCTCGAGAAAGAAACTGCCGAGACGGCCAGGGTTTATGATGTCTCCTTGGCTAAAGAGGTATTTAGAATCGCAGGCGAGCAGGCCAGAAATCTTCAATTCTTGCAGGAACCCAGATCACTCATGGTGGTGGGTAAGGATTCCCTTTCCAGTCATGAGATCGGTGTTGTAAAAATGCTGGATGTTGGAACGAATCCTTTGAAAACTGCAGTATTTGGCGCTGCCGATAATGTTGTCTGGACCTTTGGTGAAGATAAAATCCCGCATAAGTGGGATGTGACGACCGCTAAGGAAACTCTCAAACATAATGCCTTGGCAGTTGATGCCTTGAATGATGTAGTGTTATCAAGGGATGGCACCATGTGTGCAGTAACCAGTGGTAAGAATGTCCGGGTATGGAAGACAGAAGATGGAAAAGATCTTTGGGTATTGGGCCATCCTAAAGATGTTGCAAAGGTTGCTTTTTCATCTGATAAAACCAAACTAGTTACTACCTGCATGGATGGTATTGCCCGATCATGGGATCTTTTGTTGGGTAGGGAGCAGCAGTTTTTTGATGGGGCGGGGTTTGCAGGCGGCGTGGCTTTTAATCCTGCTGGTACTTCGATTCATGCTGTGGGAACCGATGGTGCTCTTTATCTTCATAATCTTGCGGTAACCAAAGTTTTAGTTACTGGGTTCCCTGTTCGTAGTTTTGCGTTTGGTCAAGGTGGTCAGGTTCTTTGGGCTGCATGTGATGATAAAATTCTTCGCTCTTGGAATTTTGGCTCAAATATGCTTGATAAAACCATTGAAGCCGGCGCCAACGCTCTTCGCGTTGTTGCTCTTTCGCCCAACGGTCAGTTGATTGCAACGGGTGGTCTAGATCCTGAGATTAGATTTTTTCAGGCCAGCGATCTTAAACTTGTCAGCACTGTCAAGCTTCAAGGTGTTGTCAAAACCATTACCTTTGCCAAGGATCAACTTGTTGCTGTGGGCACCGAGGATGGCTCCATCCAGATGCTCCAGATTCCTTTTAACCAAGGTCAACCCTTGTCCCCGGATTTTGGTAATACCGTACAGACCTTTAATCTGGGCAGTATTCCTAATGCCATTTCTTTTTCTAAGGAAGGCAAAGTTCTTTTTAGTGCTGATGCCGCAGGCAGTTTCAGCGAATGGAAAATCGCAGGCGATGCGCCCCAAAAATCTTTTGGCCATCCCAACTTTGTTGATGCAGTGGCTTTTGATCCCAAGGGCCTTTTGCTTGCAACGGGTTGCCATGATGGTAAAGTCAGGCTCTTTGATATCGCCAAGGGTAATGTCGTTAAAGAAATTGATGCACATACCAAAGCCGAACCTTCACCTGTTTATAGTGTGCTTTGGGCAAACGAAGGTAAACGGTTGATTTCTTGTTCGATGCAGGGCTCGATCAAGGCATGGGATATTTCTGGAGGGAACATGGCCTACGAAATCAAGCCATACAAGGAAAAAGAATCAGATAATGGACATAAAGAGGGGGTTTTCTCCATTGCAATAAGTCCCGACCAAACCATTCTTGCAACTGCAGGGGGAGATCGGGTGATTAAACTCTGGAATCTTCAGGATGGCAAGTTCATTCGAAATCTTGTTAACAAAGGCCTTCCAAATTCTGACAAAGAGCCAGCTTCTCATCCGGGTTGGATTTATTCTGTCCGTTTTACTCCTGATGGTAAACATCTTCTTGCAGTTGGCGGTGCACCAAAAGGCAAGGGGGTTCTTTCGCAATGGAAGCCTGCAGATGGTTCACTTGTTGCAGCCCATGAAATTGCATCCGGTGTATTGTATTCCTTGAGTATTAATCCTGATGCAATGAGTATTGCAACTTCTGCAGGCACTGGAAAACCTGGAACAGAATTCAATCAGGGTCTAGTCATCAAACTCCCCGGATTGAAGTAATCCTTAGTTAGCGATTAATTGTACTGGTATTGATGATGCCTAAATTGTATCGGCGATTTTAGATAAGAATAATTTGTGACCGATGCTATCCGGTAACTGATCGTACGATATTCCAACTGGCACTTAGATAACAAAGTTTTTCAATATCTTTCTTGGGAATCGCAAAAGGTTATTGACGACTTCTAAGCCGGCATCCTTGTTTATCACAGCGGATATGGATAGTGTTTGCGCTGTGGGGATGATTGTGTATCACATGAGCGGCCTTTCACGCTATTTCTCTACGAGTCCGCGCCCGGTTTGATTCTCCTTGTAATGACCGCTTGCACATTCCCCAGCATTTCAGGTGGCAAGGCTACTTGGATTGTTGAAGCGGGTGACTATGGCGGAAAGCTAATTGCCGTAGTTGCACAAAAGTTGCAAGATCCTCGACTGTTTGTGCCCAGTACAGTTGCTGTCGAAAGCATTTTTGGCGAACTTTAAGTATTGGTGTCAGGCAAATCCATTCGAAGTTTTCGATGCTCTTGCATCGAACTCGCCCCTGCCGAATCCTTATACTTGAACTTATCGCACTACTGTTGGCATTGGTCGCATCAAAGTTGATTTCAGCAGACCACGCGAGGATGGTGTTTTTTTTGATGTTAATTTAAAACTAGTCTGCGATTAGTCCGACGCTTTGTTTAACCAAAGCCTGAAACTCTTTTTCAGGCCATGCTTTGTCTATTTCAATCCAGCGCTGTGCAACTTTATTCATCGTTTCTTGAGCGGAGCCATTTGGGCTATTAAGGTAAGTTTTTAGTTCTTCGACAAGAATGGTTCGTCGTTTCTGGTAGCCCGGCAAACGGCTGCACAATGCAGGGTTTTTAATGTCGATGTGGGAAAGATTTGCCCGGATCGTTTCGCGAAGGCTAGTGGTGCGCTGGGAATCCAATCCAAAAGCATCGAGTCTTATTTTATCAAGTTGGGAATAACGGGTATAACTTGCAACGGTTGGTTCAACACAAATGCGCTCCGCGATTTCGGGGCTTGCAAGTCCGATCAAAAATTTGAATGCTAGTTCCTTTGATGCGGATTTTGCATTGACGCAACCAAGACTACTGGAGGCGCCAAGGTACGGTATTTTATTCCCTATGGGTAATGGCCTGAACTCGGTGGAAGAACCTAGGTAATAACCATCAGAGCCTGGGATGGCACAAATATTGAATTTATCTTTCAACGCTTGGTTGCTTTGGGCCTTGTAGACCAAACTTGCATCTGCAATGGTAAGGGCAGCTTTCCCTTGAAGGAAGGATAGGCCTGATTCCGTTTCAGGTGAGTTGGCACGGAATTTTTGCAATAGTTTGTATTTTTCGAGGCTGTTTACAAATCCGGTAGAGTTAATCAACGGTTTTCCCGTACGAAAATCATATTGAAAGGAGAAGACAGCATTTTCGACATCAGGGGTCATTTTTTCTGATGGGCTGACGGGTTGTCTGGTGTAGCCAGCAGCAAGGCTTAAAAAGTCTTTTTCGAAATCTTCTTCAGAAGAACACAAACCGGGTAGGCTTTTTCCTGAATTAAAATCGGCCTCGGCAAAATATTGTGAGATTTTATGATAATCAGCCCATGTATTGGGTGGTTTAAGCGAGCTATTGAATTTAGTTTTAAAATCATTTTGATGGGTGGGATTATTGAATAAATCATCTCTGTAAAGGCAAACTCGGGCTTCACCAATCAGAGGGAGGGCAACAATTTTTCTTTGCCAAATCAAAAGCTTTTCACGGAAAAGGGGTAATAAATCGGACCAATTAATTTTGTCGCCCGGTTCTTGAATGGAATCTGATGCGAATGCCATTAAATTAGCCTGGGCGAATTCTCCTGTTTCTTCTGGTTTGATTATCCAGACATCGGCTTTTAATTGGTCTGGATCAGGCAATTTTCCAGGATTTCGCATGATTATTTTTAGATCTGCTTCCAGCCTATTTGAGACTATAAAGCCTTGAGTTTTTATCACATCATATGCTGTGCCTTCAGGGCATGCGATCACCAGAATAGGTTTACTAGCGGGTATTTCTGTTGTAACAGTGTTTTTTTTGCCTTTGCAACCAAAATGCATGAACAGGCATATCAGCAATAGGGAAACAGTCGTTGATTTTCTTTGCATTGTTAAACTCTCTTTCCTTAAAATAAATAATCATTTTATGAGATGTTTTGCAATGATGTAAAATGATTGTACGATGGTGGTTGTAAAGTGACATTCGAATTAAGAGGTTAGAGTAATGAAAATCAGCTTGGTTGTTTTAACAGCGGGGAAAATGATGGGTAAGGAAATCCCGCTAACCACTGCGGAATTCCGAATAGGAAAAGATCCTTCATGCCAGTTAAAGCCCGCTTCTGGTGTTTCCGAAAAGCATTGCGCCTTCCTGGTAAAACAAGGGAAACTTTTCCTCCGGGATTTAGGTAGTGCGGAGGGAACCTTTGTTAACGACAATAAAATTTCGGCAGAGATTGAATTAAAGCCAAAAGATAAAGTAAAAGTTGGGCCTTTGTTGTTTGAAGTAAAGATTGAAAACCCAGCGCCAGCAGCAAAGCCAGTGGTAGCATCGCCAGCAGCAAAGCCAGTGGTAGCATCGCCGGCAGCAAAACCAGCAGAAAAAGTTGAGCCAAAAAAATCATCGGGTGGTGGTGAAGATGATTTGGATGATTTGTTGTTTGATGATGATGATAAAGCGCCTACTGGTGCGAAGCCATCTTGGAAAGATGCAGTCCCTGAGGCCGGTGCAGAAAAAGATGCAGCCGGAACTGGGGCAGGTCCCGAGGGTGGGGCGAAGCCCGAGGAAAAACCAAAGCCTGCCGCGAATACTTCTGATGCGGCAGCAGCTTTATTATCAAAATTCCGGCCAAAAAAGTAGTACATGGCAAAAGATAAGCTGGAAACAATACTTCCCAAGCCATCTCTTTTGCCTGCTTCCAAAAAGCTTTTGGGTAAGGCCTTGCTAATTTGGTTTGGGGAGCGGAAAAGAGACTTGCCTTGGAGAAAAACCAGAGATCCTTTTGCAATTTGGGTTAGTGAGATTATGTTGCAGCAGACTCAAGTTGCAACGGTGATTCCCTATTTCGAGCGATTTTTAAAGACATTTCCCACTATTGAAGCTCTTGCTTCCGCTGATGAGCAAGAGGTGTTGAGCCATTGGCAAGGCCTTGGTTATTACCGGCGTGCAAGGCACATGCACCAAGCGGCTAAAATTATCGTTTCGGATTTTGGGGGTGCTTTCCCTGCTAATATTGATGATCTTTCAATTTTACCCGGCTTGGGGCGCTACACTCGAAACGCGATATTATCCCAGGCATTTGACGCTAGATTGCCCATTCTTGAAGCCAATACCAAGCGAGTGTTAGCGAGGTTGTTTGCATTAGTGCAGGATATAGATTCCTCTGCGGGGAATAAATTTCTTTGGGAGGCTGCTGAAGAAGTGTTGCCTGAGAGTGATATTGGGGCATTTAATCAAGCAATGATGGAATTGGGTTCTTTAGTTTGCACGGTTACCCATCCCAAGTGCGGTTCATGTCCGCTTTCCCCTTTTTGCATTGCCAAGCGAAGCGATCTTGTATCAGAATTACCTATCAAGAAAAAAAAAGTGGTGGTGACACAAGTTCGGGAATTGGCCACGGTATTGGTCAATAGGAAAAAGATTTTGTTGGGTAAAAGGCCTGCTGGGCAACGGTGGGCGGGGTTGTGGGAAGTGCCACACGATACGCCATGTGAGGGGGATCCCGAAGCGAAGGCCTTGGGAATTATTTCCCGGAAGTTTGCCTCTTTGGTGTCCAAAAAATTTCATGAGATTGGCGAAGTGGTACATCCTGTTACCAGATTCAAGATTACGGTAAAGGTTTTTATGGGGGAAGTTTCTGGAAAGGGGTCTTCAGATTATTATGAGGAATTGGCGTGGGTGGGATTAAGTGAGATGGAGAAGTATCCAAAAAGTTCGCCTCAGTCCAAGATTATAGCGATGGCAGTAAAAGCGCTTGAGTTGAAAAAAGAGGTTTGAAATGCGATTTAGGTATTGGTTGGTAACGGTGCTGTTGTTTATGGGATGCGGGGAGGTCCCCAAGGTATTGAGAGAAGGGGTGGAGGTTGGAAATATAGCACCAGAAATCAGGGCGGAAGATGCTTTGGGTAATAAAATGGAGCTTAGCCAATACAAGGGCAAGGTAGTGTTGTTAAGTTTTTGGGCATCATGGTGCGGCCCATGCAAAGCGCTTTTGCCTTACGAAAAACAATTGGTAAAACAATTTGAAGGAAGGCCATTTGCTTTACTTGGTGTTAATTCTGACATTGACAAGGCAGCCTTTGTGAAAGCTCAGCAGCAGTTTGACATGACTTGGCCTTCATTCTGGGATGGGATTGGCAGTATCAATCGAGAATGGAATATTGAATTTCTTCCCATGCTGATTCTGATTGATGAACGGGGGATCATCCGATTTAATTCAAAATCAATCATGGATGACATAAAATCGTTTAAAGATCTAGCTGATAAAATAGAGCGTGAAATTCAAAAAGTGCTTGATAAGGCTGTGGTAAAAAAACAATGATGGAGCACCTTTCGGGATAGGCACTCCATCATGCGGGAATGATTTGTAGTTACAAAAACTATTTGATTATGAATTCAATTGTTACATTGTTTTCAGCAATTTCGGGAATGCTGAACAAGGTTTTAGCCAGATCTTCCTGCTTGCTTCCTTGAGCGACATCTATTAAAAGCACTTTGGATCCATCGGGTTTTTCTACTACTTGGACCGATGAGGCTTTTCTACCACAGGCTTGCTCCACCTGTTTTTTAAGTGAATTTAAAGCTGTTTGTTGATTTGAATTAGTTGTTTGAGTGCCTTCTTCGGAATCAAAAGATATTGTGCCTGTTGCAATTTTTGGACTTGTGGAAGATTCTGATTTTTTACTTGCCGTGGTTGCCGGTACGGTTTTGCCTTTATTATTTGAAACAGTCGATGCAGGCGCTTCTGGTTTCGCAATCACTTTGGATGGATTAGGGGGCGTAGAGGTTTGTGCTGATTCTTTTTTAACCAAAGGCTGTGATGTTACAGAATTATTTTGTTTGGGTTCTGTGATTTTGATTTCTTTTGCTGCTGGTTTACTTGCAACGCTGGTTTCTTTTTCAGTCAGCATATTTTCACTACTAACGGGTTTAACCCTGGTTCTCGCCGCAAGGTAGGGCCTGTTATACTCTCCATCTTTGTCAGAGTTGGTTGCGTATCGGGTTGGGATTTTATCAGTAAATAAAGGTTTTTTGGCTTCAGGGGCTGGGGCATCTAATCTTACAGTGGGAAAACCCAGCATATCGGTTTTTACAAGTGCAGAACCCACAGGATCATGTGCAGGCATGAATATCCGAGCTGCGGATTTTGTCACGGTATCCACTTTGCCTTTTACAAATTCTTTTTCAACTATTACTTTTGGTGAAGATGGTTCTTTTTTATCAGCAGCCTTTGATAATTCTTTCTTTGGTGCAACTGGGGTTGCTTGCTTTACCAAGGGTGTTTCTTTTTTATTTGCAGGTTCTTTCGCTGGTTCTTTTGCAATAGAATCAGCTTTTTCTGATTTCTTGTTTAGATTTGGGAAGCTTGGGAATTCTTCCACTTTTTCTTTTGTTTTGCTGGTTGGCTGAGCTTCAACTGTCTTGGTGACTGTTTTTGTATTATCTACTATCGGCGCTTTTTTTGCTGCGGTTTCAGCAGGTTTAACTGCTTCATTCTTCTTCGAGCCCCAATCCTGCGGAAGTTTTGGTATCGCAAACACATCAACAGCTTTTTCTGGCGTGGGCAATGGTTTGGCAACGGGTATTACAGGAACCAGGCTTTCTGGAAGTACCTGTGGCCTTTGCCCATTTGTATTTGTGGCTTTTGGTGCTTGCACGGTACCTTGTGTAGGTACGATTACAGGTGATACTTTATCAACTGGTTTGGTTGATACGATCGTCTGGGTGATTTCCTTGGCGTTTGTTGGTGATGGGGTTGGATTTAATTGAATTGCTGAAGCAGGTGCCGTGGTTTGGTCTTTGCCTACAATCCACTTGGTGCCATCTTTATTTATCATCGTCACAGTTTCGCCACCCATGCGCATGGGCTGAACGATCATTTTATTGACCACTCTTTGGCAACCTTGAACTTTACGAAGTCGTTTGCTGATTTCGAGTTTATCTTCGAGGGTAACCACGGGGCCAAATACTATGATTGAACCATCTGCAGAAACAGAGGTTGATAATCTTGGATAAGAGGTTTGAAATTCGGCACTGACCACTTTATTGGTGTTGGCCTGAAGTGTTTCCACTGGAACTTTCGTGTTTTTGTTAAAAGAAACAGGCCAGATTTTGATTTCGCTGGTAACTTTGCTGGTAGTAAGCCTGCTTGCAAGAGCAACAGCACTATCTGCAACAGTGTTGTTGTTTACATTTCCATGGAGAATCATTCTGCCATTTTTCACTGAGGGCGAGATGTCCGTTGCAGAGATCACGGGGTCTGCGAGGAATTCGATGTGGATACGCATTGATTCTGCAAGAGCAATAGAATCTTCGGCTTTGTTTTCCGTGGCAGTTTTAAGGGCTGCAGGCTTTGCAGAGGCGATTATAATGCCAGGCTTGGTTTGTTCTGCTGCGTTTGTTGAACCTGTTAAGTAAAAACCAGGAGCAGAAAAACCTGCTAGGATTCCGAAAGCACTCAAAGTTAAAAGCCTTTGCGCTGATATATTCCATTGCTTGCGCATGATGTCTGTCTCTCCAAAAGTTCGCTGATTTCGAATCCTAGGTTTAGTATCCAGCCAGATCTTTGGTGAAAGATTTCTGGAGTTCAGGGGTTCCCGCATAAAGATGCAAGTGGTCCTTGTCGATGTACACGACTTGAATTCTGGGACGCTTGATTTTCACGGGGAAAGGGTACCCAGATTCAATGACTTCGGTGTAATAGATGGTCGCTTTCCAATGGCAGTGATGAAGTTGTGCGGGCCCGACCAGAGGGAAGAATCTTGGAGGATCGATTTTATCCACGAGTCTTTCGGTCACGATTTGAATATCGTCCCGGTGCTCTTCATAAACATAAGGGAAGCCGCGTGCCATGTGTGGCATGGCCCGAATAACTTGTGCATCGTCTGGTGCGTCTTCGCAAATAGGGGGTGCAGATCCCTCTTTGATCGGAGGCAAAATTGGAGTTCGGTGGTCATTTCGATGGGTGTATTTTTCTTCCATGCGTTCTGTGACCCATGGTGGTACAGGAATTGGGGTGAAGAGGCCCATGGAAAAAGGCATGCAGCCGGTAACGCTTAAAGAAAAGGCAGCGATTAACCCGCCTAAAATATGCTTTTTTCTAATATTCATAGTTGAAACCTTTCTACAACTTAAACGCACCCGGGTTTCCCGTTCCCGGCTGCAACCACACCTCTTCAATTGAGGAAATGGATGGACTATCTGCAAAGTTTTTATCGACTTAACGAAAGTACCAACTTTAACGATTACATCAAAGAATCGTGTTTTATGTTTTATCTATGTAAAGATGGGGGGTATAATGATGAAGAGTGAAGCTCAAATCTGTGTTTTACAGTGATCAAACATTATGAACCATTTAAAATTAAACCTACAGGACACCCAAAACGAGGTCAGGGAGTTGGGATTTTTTGGTCCAGCTCCTATCCTTTTGGTTTTTT
The DNA here is from genome assembly GCA_009920765.1 of Planctomycetota bacterium. Lineage (GTDB taxonomy): Bacteria > Planctomycetota > Planctomycetia > Gemmatales > Gemmataceae > UBA969. The sequence goes on from RFZJ01000021.1 coordinate 32,758, forward strand.
TAAGGCACTTGGGCTGATTGCTTTGTAGGGCCCATCTGGGTGATATCCGGGATCAATTCCAATCATTCAAGGATATCAAAGCGACAGTTGTTGCTGTAACTTTTTCTACTCCATCCGAGGCACTTAAACTTTCTCAAGAGCTGAAGCTGCCTTTCCCATTGGTAAGTGATCCGCAAAAAGAGGTGTATAAGGTTTTTGAATTGGGGTCGGCCAAGTTGAAGGATTTTTTATCGCTTAATGTGCTTTGGAAGTTTTTGGGAAGAATATTTACTGGGTGGTTTCCGTCCCTTGGTTATTCCAAGGATGATCTATTTCAACTGGGCGGAGATTTCGTAGTAAATGCAAAAGGGGAGGTTGTTTATGAATTTAAGTCTTCATCGCCTGCCGACAGACCAGGGATTCCCTTTTTACTGGAACAATTGCAAAATGCAAAGGCAAATGAGAATTAATCATCATTCTCGTCGTCAATGATTTCAATGCCATGCTCTTCGAGCAGGGTAAGTAATTTGTCGAGTCGTTCGGGATCGGCTTTTTCTTTGGTAACAGCATTAAACACTTGCTGAAAAGTAACAAATCCTTTGCTTTCACCAATTTCAAGCAGGCTTTTGAGCGTATCTTGCATGGTATTCATTGCCAACTCCATTTGGAAAAGGATTTCTGCCTTTAAAATCCATCTAAATATTGTAACTGCAATCAAGCGATTGTGCTAGTGTCTTAACTAAAATTACTTAAAATCATTAAGAATTTAGAGTTGTAGTAGATTGCGTGGTTCGCATAAAAAGCATGGGTGAATGCATGAAAAACACAAATCATAATCCCATTTGTAAATCTTTTTTGTTTCTTGCTTCGTCAAATAGGTATGACTTATGAATCGCCCTGGTATCACCGAGGATGGAAGTGCCCCATTGAAGTTGGATAATAATCAGTCCAATGGTGAGCGGTTATTGGCGACCTTTAATGAAATAAGGGACGAGTTGACTAGTTCACTTTGGTTTATTCTTGGGAATAAAGATGATGCCCATGATATCGCACAAGATGCGTTTCTACGGTGCTGGAAAAAACAAGACGCCCTGCCCGATGTGTTAAACCTTAAAGCGTGGATTTTCAAGGTGGCAATCAATGCCGCCAAGGATCTTCGTAAGAGTGCATGGAAGCGGAAAACAAGAACAATGCCTGAAGAGGATGTCATGATGTATAAAACTGCTGTTTCTCCCTTGGAATCGCTGCAAGAAAACGAAATGGTCGAACAATTACGAGCGGCGCTCATGAGTCTTCGGCCTGAAGAAAAAGAAGTTTTTCTGCTAAGGCAAAACGCTGATATGACATATGAACAAATTGCTGAATCAGCAAACCGGCCCATAGGCACCATTAAAACCCAGATGCGCTCTGCGCTTCAAAAATTGAAGGTGGCTCTTTCCTGATTTTAAATTCTTATTAGCGGTCAACAAATTATTTGCGGGAGATTTCTAAAATGTGGAATTGTGTGAATACTGAAGATAAACTTCTCGAATTCCTTTATGGCTTGCTTGATGATAAGGATCAATCCTTGCTTTCCACGCATTGCGCTGAATGCGTGGTTTGTGGCGAAAAGCTTAAGAAGGCCCAGTCTCAAAAAGATATTTTGGTTAAAGCTTCGAAGGCTCAATTTCCAGAAGTTAAATTCACCCCGCCAAAAGATAACTCAAACAACAATCAGCAGGCAAAAATACTGCAGTACGGCGCAACGGCTGTGCCCGGAATGCAAAACGCCCGTATCTGGATGTGGTTGGCTGCGTCTTTTCTTATCCTTGGTATCGGCATCCCCGCAGGTCTCGGTATTTATGATTTTATTGGTAATTCCACGATTGTAGAACATCACAGGCAGTATGCTTCCAGAGTTCAATCCGACTTTGAGGCAAAAGCTAATATAGTGGCTCAGTTGCAAAACGAAGGCATGGCAAAGGTTAACCAAGCCACCGAAGAGATACAAAAAAAGCAGCTCAAGGTTTTGGTTACAGGGCCTGCGACTTTGCAACCTGGTGCCCCCAACAGTTATCAAATTCTTACGCGTGACAATTTGAGCAGGCCCGTCGAGGCACGGGTTGAAGCTTTTGTTGAAGACAAGGCAAATCCAGGCAATAGATTTCCGGTTGCATCCCAGCTTACCAGGCAGGGGCAATTGCAAATTGTTGTCCCCCCAGATTTGCCCCTGCGCGCTGGCAGTAATCCCACGCTTATTGTTTCAGCAAAAAGAGAATCAGGAGCACAACTTGAAATCAAGGAAGGCCTGCAACTTGCCTCAGCCGTTTATGTTGCACATCTTTCAACTGATAAACCGATGTACCAACCTGGCGAAACCGTTTATTTTCGTGCTTTGGTCTTGGAGCGTTTCAGCTTGAGGCCTCCCCACGAAGATTTTGCCCTTAGTTTTGTTTTAACAACGCCTACGCAGGAACAAAAGGTTGTAGGGCAGGGTGGAGGTGGGATTTCACGAACCGATAAACCCACCGAGTTGATAAAGGGCCCTGATGGCAAGCCTTTAAAGGGGGTTGGGTCGGGTGCTTTTTTAATTGACCCGGCCGCTCCGGGTGGTGAATACACCCTCACAGTCAAGGATCAGTCAGGCCGTTTCCCCGATCAGGTTCGTAAGTTTATTGTTAACAGATATCAAAAGTCTAATATCAACAAAGAGCTTGATTTTAATCGCAGGTCTTATGGGCCGGGCGATGAGGTTGTTGCCAACTGTAAGGCGGTTTCAGCAGATGGCAAACCCTTATCGAGTAAGCCGGTGCTTGCTTCAATTAATTTGGATGGCGTCCAAATTGGCGTTGATGGAAATCCAAGCCCTAATCAGGTTCGTTTTCAAACTGATTCTATGGGAAGGGTTGCATTAAAGTTTAAGCTTCCCGCAGTTATTCAAAAAGGTTTGGCCAGTATTTCCGTGGTGTTTGATGATGGGGGAAATACCGAAACCCTGGTCAAGCCTGTTCCTGTAGTTGTCAACAAGCTGGATCTGGAGTTTTTTCCTGAGGGCGGGGACTTGATTCAAGGGTTAAAAAGCCGGGTTTATTTTCAAGCAAAAACGCCTTTGGGCAAGCCTGCCGATGTGGTTGCCTCTGTTTTTGAAAATGGCGTTGAGATTTTGAATCAGGTTAAAACCCTTACTGATGATAAAGAGCCCGGGATTAATCAGGGGTTGGGGAAGTTTGACCTTACACCGAAAAAAGATGCCATTTATGAAGTGAAAATAACAAGTCCTGCTGGCATGGCAGGCAGTTTTAAATTGCCGGCTATTAAAGAGACGGGAACCGTTTTGCGCATGGTTGATAACATTGTCAAACCGGGCCAACCTGTAAAGGTTGAAGTGAATTCAACCATTAAATCCCGACTGATGGTGGGCGTGTATTGCAGAGGTCGGTTGTTGGAATCAGTTTATCTGGACCAAGGCAGGACTTCTGCAGACATCAATCTTTCCGACCCTATTGGTGGAGTTTGCAGGGTGACAGTTTTTGAAGAGCGCCTTGCTGTTCCTGGAACCAGAACTCTTGTTCCTGTTGCAGAAAGGCTCTTTTTTAGAACTCCCGCGGAATCGCTAAGAATCAAGTTGATCCCCGACCAAGCTGGTTATGTACCCGGCCAGAAGGTTAAGCTTAAAATTGAAACTTCTGACGAGTTAAGCAAGCTGGCATCTTCGGTTATCATGCTTGGGGTTGTGGATCGCAGTGTGTTAACCATGGCGGACGAAAAAACCGCCCGCACCATGCCCACTCATTTTCTTCTAACCACGGAAATTCGCAAGTCCCAGGATCTTGAATACTCTGATGTTTTGCTGGGCGAGCATCCAAGGGCCTCCGAGGCCCTGGATTTATTGCTTGGTTCGCAGGGTTGGCGCCGGTTCGCAGAGCAGGATCCCTCCAAGTTTAGACAAATGCATAAGGAAGAAGCGGATAATTTGCTCGTTACCATCGGCCAGTCCTCTACTCAATCCAAAGATCTTGCAATGGAACCTGTAAATAAGATTTTCGCGGAGTATCAGAAAAAAATTAATGAAGCACAGGCTGAATCTGATAAGGCGCTTCAGGCCAAGAATGCCCTGGAGCCTTCTCCTGCGGTTCTTTTAGCCATGAGCAGATTAGATAATTGGAATAACTTCTTTGATGCATTGCTACAGAATCTGCGCAAAGTAATTGGCGCCTTGATTGTTTTAATTGCAGCCTATCTTGGAATAAGGGGCTTGATGATTCGTAGAACAAGTCGCGTGGTTGCTGCTGTTGGGGTTGGCATTCTGGGTATCGGCCTTATGTTGTTCTCCTTGGGAAGCATGGTGAATCAGCCCCTTCAATTTGCATTTATGGGAGGAAATGCAGCGCCTAGACCAGGAGTAGCCGTTGAAGCAATGAAGATGGACATGCCCCGCATGAATGAGGTTGCTAAAGAGATTGAGATGGCTGCCATGCCTTTGCCATTGGCGATGAGGGCTGACAACAATGTGGGTGGTTTTAATGGTTTGAATCAAGCACCAGGCATTGCGGGAAATTTCAATGCCAAGCCTAAAATGATGGCAAATAAGAACGGCATTTTGAATGCTGATAAAAAGCTTTTTAATAACGATGGTTTTGCAAACCCAAGGGATTTGGATGACAATCAAGACCGCAATAACAATCGAAAACAAGCATTGATAGGCCAAGCCGAGCAGGCAAAGCCGCAAGCCCAGTTAAGGCAGCAAGAACCACTTATGGGTTTGGAAAAAAATGCATTTGGAAGGCCCGCTGCTGCTGCTCCCATGCGAATGCTTCAGGCTCAATTGGTAATGTCGCCCATGGTTGTTCGCGAGTATGCCCATGAAAGAACGCAAGGAGAAAGGTCTGAACTTCGAACCGATTTTTCTGAAACCCTTTGTTGGAAGCCCTTCATTATTTCAGAAGATGGTAAAGCCGAGGCTGTTTTCGACTTGAGTGATTCCGTCACCAGTTTTACAGCTACCGCATTTGCCAACACCCTCGATGGCAGGCTCGGATCTGCAAAAATTGTTTTGGAATCGCGCCTTCCACTTGTGTTGCAACCCAAGATCCCACTTGAGATCTCTGCGGGTGACGAGGTGGTTATACCACTTGCCATTACCAGTAATTCTAATGAAAAAAGAACTGCAAATGTAAACCTGGAACGATTTGATGGCTTCAAGCTTTTACAGGGGCAGGAAAATCAGACTCTTGAGCTTCAGCCTAATCAAACTTTGCGAAAGCTTTATAAATTCAAGCCTGAGATCGTGGATGGTGAAATTGCACTTGGATTTAATGGGAAAGTGCAGGGTTTTGCACAAGATGCAATCAGGCATAACATCAAGGTTTCATCTTCGGGGTTTCCCGTGGCGCAAGCATACAGCGATACATTGGAAGGATCGATGGTTTCAAAAATCAAATTGCCCGAATCGATCATACCGGGAACCTTGAAAGTTAATGCCAGGGTATATCCTTCGGTGCTTGCGGATCTTCAAAAAGGCTTGGAGGGCTTGCTTAGGGAACCTCATGGTTGTTTTGAGCAAACCTCTACAACCAACTATCCGAATCTTCTGGTTTTGGATTATTTGCGAGAGAGCAACCAGAATAATCCGGAGCTTGAAAAACGGGCCTTGACCCTTCTTGAAAATGGGTATGCCAAGCTCATTGCATTTGAATGCATGAATGGGCAGAACAAGAAGCAGGGTTACGAATGGTTTGGTGGCACGGCTCCCGCTCACGAGGCGTTGACCGCATACGGATTGTTGCAATTCCGCGATATGAGCAGGGTTATGAATGTGGATCAAACCATGGTCAAGCGCACCCAGGACTACATCATGGGGCAGCGTGATGGCAACGGTGGTTTTAAACGCAATCCGCGGGCATTGGATTCTTTTGGCCGTGCCCCTGATGATATTACCAATGCCTACATTGTTTGGTCCTTGACCGAAAGCGGTAAAAGTGATGATGTTTCCAAAGAGCTTTCTTCTCTCAAAGAAAAAGCGGAGAAGTCCAGTGATCCGTATTTCCTGGCTTTGGTAGCCAATTCACTTTTAAACCGGGATGATCGTGCCACGGCATTAAACCTGCTTAAAAAGCTGGTTTCTGCTCAGAAAGCAGATGGGCATTTGGTTGCTGAAAAAACCAGTATCACCGGGTCTGCAGGGGTAAGTCTTGAAGTGGAAACAACGGCGCTGGCAATACTTGCCCTTTTAAAAGCCAATGAACCAGAGTTTAATCTTCCCGTTCGAAATGCAATTGCCTGGGTTGGCAAACAAAGGAATGGAAGTGGTGCTTTTGGTTCAACACAATCCACTATTCTTGCCTTGAAGGCACTTATTGCTTTTACCAAGGCCAACAAAAAGACTGCCGAGGCCGGTGAAGTTCGCCTGTTCCTTGGAAATGAAGAAATGTCGAAGGTTGTTTTTGCTGCGGGGGCAACCGATGTTATGGAGCTTAAGCTTCCCAACCCTGAAAAGATTTTAAAACCAGGGGAAAATATTGTTCGTTTGGAAGTTACTGGGAAAAACATTTTCCCTGCAACCCTAAGTTGGACTTATAACACCCTTAAGCCCGCAGCCGAGTCGAAGCTTCCTCTAGGTATTGAAACCCAGCTTAGCGCTGAAAAAGCCAACGAGGGGGATACGCTGCAATTAAAGTTGAAGGTTAGGAATAATGAAAAGAAAGGTCAGGGCATGGCAGTGGCGATTGTGGGATTACCTGCAGGGTTATCTTTGCCCGAGGATTTCAAACAATTAAAACAGATGTGCCTTGTGCCAGAGGATGGTTCCCGATCTTCTTTAAGTGCATTTGAAGTTTTGGGCAGGGAGTTGGTTCTGTATTGGCGCGACATGGCGCCCGAACAGAATATCGAATTGAATCTAGATTTGATTTCCAGGGTTCCCGGGAGTTACAGCGGGCAGGCATCACGTGCTTACCTTTACTACAATCCGGAGCTTAAGCATTGGGTAGAACCCTTGAAGGTTGCAATTACCCCCAAAGATTAGCGGAAGTCAGGATAAAGTGTTTGGAATGTAAAAAGTTGCGTATTAGACAATAATTACAGGTGGTTTTGCGGTGCATTCTTCCTGGAAGGCGTCACTTCTTGGAATCCTGCGCTCTTTCTTTTTGACTTACCCAAGTTAACTTCGTAAATAATGAGTTATAGCTTTAAAAGGATTATTTCCTTTTTAGGGACTGAGTTGGACTCGGTTAGCAGGAGCTAAACGCTAAAGAAACATAGGGGTTATGATATTATGAGCACGAAGTATGTTTATTATTTTGGTGGTACCAGTTCTGACGGCCGTTCAGACATGAAAAATTTGCTTGGTGGGAAGGGTGCCAATCTTGCAGAAATGTGCAATATTGGGTTGCCTGTGCCTGCCGGTTTCACCATTACCACAGAGGTTTGCACCTACTTTTACGATAATAATCGTCGCTACCCTGACACATTAAAAGCCCAAATTGAAGAAGCCCTTAAGAAAACCGAAGTAGAAATGGGTGCCAAGTTTGGCGATCCAGAAAACCCCCTGTTGGTTTCCTGCCGTAGCGGTGCCAGAGTTTCCATGCCCGGTATGATGGATACTGTTTTAAATATTGGTCTTAATGAACAAACGCTTAAAGGCTTGATCAAGAAAACTGGCAACGAGCGTTTTGCCTGGGATAGTTACCGCAGATTCGTGCAGATGTATGGCGATGTGGTGTTGGGTATGAAGCCACAAACCAAGGAGGATGAAGATCCATTCGAGCATCTCCTGCACAAAATGAAAAAGAAAAAGGGTGTGCATCTTGACAACGAATTAGACACAGATGATTTAAAGAAATTAGTCAAACAGTTCAAGAAGGCTGTTTTTGAACGAACGGGCAAAGACTTCCCTGATGATCCGATGGAACAAATGCTCGAAGCGGTTGGAGCCGTTTTCCAGTCATGGGGCAATGATCGTGCGGTTGTTTACCGCAGGCAGTACAACTACCCACATGATTGGGGCACCGCCGCAAACATCTGCTCAATGGTGTTTGGAAACATGGGAGATGACTGTGCAACTGGCGTGGCATTTACAAGAGATCCCGCCACTGGTGAAAAGGTTTTCTATGGCGAATACCTAATCAATGCCCAGGGTGAAGACGTGGTTGCGGGTATTCGTACCCCCAACAAAATTGCTGAACTTAAAATCGCAATGCCTGAAGTTTATAAGCAGCTTGACGATATCCGCAATAAGTTGGAAAAACATTACCGTGATGTTCAGGACATCGAATTCACTGTTCAAAAGGGTAAGCTTTGGATGCTTCAAACCCGCAATGGCAAGAGGACCGGCTTTGCTGGCGTTCGTTTTGCCGTTGATATGGTTCACGAAGGCTTGATCACCAAGGAAGAAGCAATCTCTGCAGGCCGTATTCCACCAGATGATTTGAATCAGCTTCTCCAGCCCATCTTCGATCCGGAAGCTAAACGCAAGGCAGTTGAAGAAGGCAGATTGCTGGCTACAGGCATTAATGCAGGTCCAGGCGCAGCAACCGGTAAAATCAAGTTCTACGCCGATGATGCTGAAGCTTATGTGAATAGCTTTACTCGCGATGCCAACGGTAAGTTGCCTGAAGATGCGCAAGTGGTTCTTGTTCGTCAGGAAACAAGCCCTGAGGATATTCGTGGCATGCAGGTTGCAACCGGGATTCTTACCGCATTTGGTGGTGCTTCCAGCCATGCTGCCTTGGTTAGTCGCCAAATGGGCAAGGTTTGTATTGTAGGCTGTGGTGACCTGAAGATTGATTACAAGAAGCGAACTGTAACTGCGGGTGGAAAAACCTTGAATGAAGGCGATTGGATAGCAATCGATGGTTTTTCTGGCGAAGTGATGCAAGGTAAGGTTGCAACCAAGCCCAGCGAAGTCGTGCAGGTTTTGATTTCCAAGACCATGAAGCCTGAAGAATCCAAGGTTTACCAGCAGTTTGCTGAGCTTATGAGCTGGGCTGATGGCGTGCGAAAGTTGAAAGTTCGCACCAACGCAGATCAACCAGATCAGGCGGCTGCAGCGATTGCTTTTGGTGCCGAAGGTATTGGTCTTTGCCGAACCGAACACATGTTTTTCGATCATATCCTGCCAATGCGCGAGATGATTCTTTCCAGCAACTCGGAGCAACGAAAAGCAGCATTGGCAAAGCTTTTGGAATTTCAAAGAAGCGATTTCGCTGGCATTTTCAGAGCCATGAAGGGTAAGCCCGTTACCATCAGAACTTTGGATCCACCACTTCACGAATTCCTTCCTGCCCTTGATCAAAAAGACAAGCAGAAAGAAGTTGCCAAGATGATTGGTGTTAGCCCTAAATCCATTGAGAAGCGCATCAAGGAACTGCATGAGTTAAACCCCATGCTTGGTTTCCGGGGCTGCAGGTTGGGTAATGTTTTTCCTGAAATCACAGAAATGCAGGCTCGTGCGATTATCGAGGCTGCTTGTGATGTAGCCAAGGAAGGGATTGCAGTTGAACCTGAAATCATGATTCCTCTTGTTGGCTTCCTCCCAGAACTTAAAGCCCAGGTTAAATTGGTGCATGCCATTGCTGAAAAGGTCTTTGCTGAGAAAGGCACCAAGGTTAAATACCTTGTCGGAACGATGATTGAGTTGCCGCGCGCTTGTGTGGCGGCTGCTGAAATCGCAACCGAAGCCGAGTTCTTCAGCTTTGGCACCAATGATCTTACCCAGACAACTTTGGGTATCAGCCGTGATGATTACGGTAGCTTTATCCGTCATTACATCGAAAATGATCTTGTGAAGAAAGATCCTTTCCAAGTAATTGATTTCGATGGTGTGGGAACGCTTATGAAAATTGGCGTGGAAAAAGGCCGGTCCGTGAAGTCCGATCTTAAGATTGGTATTTGTGGCGAGCATGGTGGAGAACCTGATTCGGTCAAGTTCTGCCATCGTATTGGCTTGAACTATGTAAGTTGCAGTCCGTTCAGGGTGCCAATCGCCCGTTTGGCTGCAGCACAGGCCGTGCTTGAAGATAAGAACAAGAAGTAATCTTCCATTATTGTGATTGGAATACATAAAAAAAGCTTCCCTGATAAAGGGAAGCTTTTTTTCGTTTACATGCTAATGGAGTCAATATAAAATCATATATCAATTATTCATATCTTTCTTTTTTAGGGTGTTCACCATGGTTTTCAAATCTCATAGGAATGAAAGGCTTCTAGGGTTTACTCTTATTGAGTTGTTGGTGGTTATCGCCATCATTGCGATATTGATTGGTTTGTTATTACCTGCGGTGCAGAAAGTGCGTGAGGCAGCAGCTCGGGCGCAATGTGCCAACAATTTTAAGCAAATTGGGCTGGCAACCCATAATCATCATGATGCATATAATGTTCTGCCTTCAGGTGGAATTGGTTGGACTGACGCTATTCCAGAATTCACAGCAGTGGGAAACCCTGTGGGTGGCACTGGCCAAAAAGCAGGGTCACTTTATCAAATTCTTCCTTATATTGAGCAGGCTTCCGTATGGAAAGGCGCAGGCGGCACAACCATTGCTGAGTGTCAAATTAATGTAATCAAGGCGGTCATCAAAATTTACTTCTGTCCTAGTCGGCGATCTCCTGCCGCCTTACCTCCTAACGGAAGTTGGTACGGGCCTGCTGGGACTTATGAACATGGCCCCACTGATTATGCATCCTCCAACAACAATACCAATGCAAATGATGGTACCAATGGGGCCATCGTTTATGGTTATACGGGTTTGAAACTAGGGAATGTAACAGACGGGACTTCGAATACCTTGATGTTTGGCGAAAAGCGGATGGATATTACCAATTTGGGGGCATATCAAAGCGATGATAATGAAGGCTACGCCACTGGTTGGGATCATGATGTTGCAAGAACAACCAATGCCCTGCCACAGGCCGATGCTAAGCTAGGAACAGGTATGGGCGGTAACATATTTGGTTCCTCCCATTCTGGTGGCGCCAATTATGTCATGGTTGATGGTAGTGTTCGTTTTATCAATTACAGTATAACCCTGGCATCCTTTCAAGCTCTGGGAACCGTTGGAAAAGGTGATCTCAACAATGATTATTAATATTCGACATGCAGCAGCGATGACTTCGTTAATTGTTGCTTTGGTGACAGGTTGTGGTGGTGAAACAAAAGCCAAGACTTTCAAAGTTTCGGGAAAGATCCATGCGGGTGGAAACCCGATAACGGGATTGCCTCCAGGTGAAAAACCCATGGTAAAATTTGAAGCCAAGGCAAATAAAGAGCAGTCGATGGCCAAGGTTGGTGAGGATGGAGCTTTCACCGTGGATTTGTCACCGGGTGATTACACGGTAACCGGTAGTGCGGGTTTTATGGCGATTAGCAATAAAAAAAGTCCTGGGATGATATCCAAGGACCTTAAAGTTGAAGCTGATGTTGTTGGCCTTGATTTGGATGTGGGCAAAGCCAAGACTAAGTGATGCTCGCTTATACTGGTGCTTTTTCAGCAGCTTGGAAGCCACAGCCATTATGTGCGCCATCGCAAAAAGGCTTGTTCTTTGATGCTCCACATCTGCACAATGCAATAACTTCCTTGCCTGCGGGGATGGGAAAAGGTTTTCCATCGTGATCCACCACCTGGATAGGGGCCTTGATCACGAATGGGCCATTGTCTCTGCAGCGAATCACGATTGGTTCCGACATATTTATAAACTCCGATTGAAAGGATGAGTTCTAAGTAACTTAAATCATTCTATTAAAATTAATCTGCATAGAAGTCATCACGTGTGGGCCGCGCGGCGAATTTCCAGGAGATTCTTTTGCCTACATAATCCAGGAATGTCTGTCTGAATTCCATCGGGGACTGATCAGTTGAGGTAACCTGCATTCTGGATTCTTTTGGATACTGGCAGGTGAAGTTTCTTGAAGGTTGTGATTCATCAGGGTTTTTAAGATCAAGCAAACTAATATTGATGTCTGCCCGACCACGATAAAGTGTGCCACCGCTGCCCAGTTCGTAGATGCCCAGCGAATTGATTTCGAGGTAGATCACATAATCTGCCTTAAAGTGTTTGCCGATTTCGGTAGGGTCGCGATCTTGCCAGTCTGGATGGCTGCTTTTATATTCTTCAACTTTGCGGCTTGGAACAATGTTGAGCTTTTCTCCATTGGCATTGGTCAAAATTTTGAGGTTTTTTTCGACAGTGTATCCGATTTCGCGATCGGAATTGATCAATTCTGGTCGAAGGTCAAGTTTGCCATAGGTGAGGATGACGACTTTCTTTTCAGCTTTTTTGTCTTTGGATGCCAGGGACTGTAATTCTGCCTCGTGCTTGGGATCATCCATTAAGAGGAAATTGACCATGGCAAAGGGGTTGCAACCTGAAATGCTGAATGCCAGCATCATAAGGAATAAGCTTCGCCAGAATGTTTTCAAGATAATCATCGAAGGCTCCTTGCAACCGGCAAAGAGCCGGTCGGTTTATTTCCAATAAGCGGGGGCGATAATAATGCCCCAGCGCAATAAAGCAATACCAACAAAGAAAGCAAGAACAACAAGCCCGGTTAACTCAATGGATCGGATGAACAAAGTTTTCCCATGCCATAAACTTGCCAACCCCCATGGGATAACAAGCATCAAGAAAAAAGCCAGAGCCGAACCAACAGGATTTGCGCCAAGTGCATTTCCTACATCACCTCTGACCATCAAGGCAAAACTGGTAGTCATGCCGCAAGAGGGGCAGGGCTTGCCCGTAAGAATCATGAAGTTGCAAGGGGGAAACCCAAGCTGTTCATGCGTTCCCATTTGCAGCGCACTACCATCCGCTCCATAAGGATTAAGCCAGAAAGCAATGCCAAAAATCGCAGTGATTCCTGTGACCAATCCAATCAGGGCAATGCGAAGCCAAGTATCCAAAGGCCTGCCCGGCAACTGTTTGCTTTTTGGAAGACCAGAATCCTTGGGTTGATTGGTGCTCATAACGATGTGTTTGCCAATGCGCAATAGCAGATGAAAAGGGTTAAGCTACTTTGTTTATCTTACCCAGAAGGATGGATTCTGCATGTGCTGTAGCACGATCCAATTCACTTTGAACATGGTCAAGATGTTGCTGCAGGCTATCTTTATCCATGTCTGCGGGGATATAGATTTCGGGAGTGGTCACAAGAACAACCTTGCTGAAGGGATTAGGTATGGCAAATTTATCCCAGCTATTGGCGCGTTTAACAGAGCCATAGGCAAATCCCATGGGAACGATTGGAAGTCCCGATTTTGCAGCAAGATAAATAATCCCGGGCTGGATCACGCCCCTTGGCCCTTTGGGGCCATCAGGAGTGATAGCTATATGCCCATTTTTACTTAATTTAACCATGTTTCTTATGGCTTCTATTCCGCCCCGGGTGCTGGATCCCCTTACAAGGCTGAATCCCAGATGTTTGCAAGCTTGCGCGATCATCTCGCCATCAGAATGATTGCTGATTAAAACGCTGATTTCTGGCCTGCCGTATTGATAAGCGGGCATCAGAAGGTTTTCATGCCAGAACATATAGATATAGCGCCCTTGAAAGTTGGGCTGGTTGGGATCAAAGTTTTTGCCCAATGGGTGGTAATGAAAATTGATGGTGCTGATCCAAGATCGCACAAAGCAGGCAATGGTGAAACCAATGGTTTTTAAGAGGAAGGGGCTTTTAATTTTCATTAGAGGCCTTTGCGCTACGAAGTCTTATTGGCAGTCTGGCCATTCACCCTGAAAAACCTCGACTGCCGGCCCAGTCATAAAAACATGATTATCGTTTTTAGACCAGTCCAGTCTGAGGTCTCCCCCTCTTAAGTGGGCAATAATCGATCTATTGGTCCTTCCTGTAAGAACGCCAGCAACCGCAACTGCGCAAGCTCCGGTACCGCAGGCCAGAGTTTCGCCAGAACCCCTCTCCCAAACGCGCATGGTTATTTCGCCAGGATTATCTACACGAACAAATTCAACATTAGTCCTTCGAGGAAAGGCAGAATGATGTTCAACCTTGGGGCCGATCCCTAAAACCATATGATTGGTGATTTCGTTAACAAAGGTGATGCAATGAGGATTGCCCATGGAAACACAAGTCACTTTTAATTCTGCCCCATCGATGACAAGGGGGACTTCCAAAGGGGGCGTTCCAGAGAGAGTTGTTGGAATATTTTCAGCAATAAGAATAGGCTCACCCATATCCACCCTGACTTGGTGGCATTTGCCAGCCGCTGTTTCCAATTCCAGTTTTAGTACCCCCCTGCCGGTTTCGATTGCCAGGGCTGTTTTTTTTGCAATGCCGTGATCGTAGACAAACTTGGCAACACATCTCACGCCGTTGCCACACATTTCTGATTCGCTGCCATCATTGTTGAACATGCGCATGCGGGCATCAGCTTTATCTGAAGGGCAGATAAGGATGAGGCCATCGCCGCCCACGCCAAAATTGCGATCACTTATTTTCTTTGCAAGCGAGGGGATGTCACTAGGCAGGGGCTGCCTGATGCAATCAACATAAACGTAATCGTTACCTATTCCCTGCATTTTCACGAAACGCATGACGAAGTTCCTCTATTCCCATTCGATGGTCGCAGGTGGTTTGCTGCTGATATCGTAGACAACGCGGTTGACGCCTTTAACTTGGTTGATGATTTTGGTTGAAACATTGGCAAGTAGTTCGTAGGGCAGATGTGACCAGTCCGCAGTCATGAAATCATCCGTTTCGACAGCTCTTACTGCAATCACATTTTCGTAGGTTCTGCCATCACCCATCACGCCCACGGTTTGCACGGGCAGCAATACGGTGAAAGCCTGGCTGGTTTTCTTATACCATCCTGATTTTTTCAGTTCGTCAAGTAATACGGTATCTGCCTGCCTGAGGATATCGAGTCTGGTTTTATTGATGGCCCCAATGCAACGTACCGCCAAGCCGGGACCAGGGAAAGGATGTCGCCAGACACTGCTCTCGGGTAGTCCGAGTTCAAGCCCAAGCCTGCGTACTTCGTCTTTGAATAAATCTTTCAAAGGTTCTACAAGATCGAACCCTAGCTCTGCAGGGAGTCCACCAACATTATGATGCGTTTTAATTGTTGCGGCGGGGCCATCCACAGTGCCACCGCTTTCAATCACGTCTGGATATAGTGTGCCCTGGGCTAGAAATTTGGCATCTTTGATGTGCTTTGCTTCGTCCTTGAAGACATCGATAAAGACATGGCCTATGATTTTGCGCTTTTGCTGCGGATCGGTGATGCCATCGAGTGCGCTTAAAAAACGATCCGATGCATCAACCACATGAAGGTCTGCATTGAAGTTATCGCGGAAGGTTTTACGAACCATGTCGGATTCGCCCTGCCTGAGTAATCCGTTATCAACAAAAATACAAGCCACCTGCTTGCCAATGGCTTTTACAAGAAGCGCTGCAACCACCGAGGAGTCAACACCTCCTGAAAGCCCGCATATAACCCGATGATTACCAATGGTTTTACGCAGGTTGCCGATCGTCTCATCAAGGAAACTGCCTAATTTCCAGAGCCCTTCGCACCCACAAATCTCATGAAGGAAATTCTTGAGTATCTCTGTTCCCTGAGGTGTATGGCTGACCTCCGGATGAAACTGTAATCCATAAACGGGAAGAGTCTTGTGCTTGGCGGCAGCCATCGGGCAGGTTTCAGTTGAAGCCAAAGGAGTGAAATCCTTGGTGTTGTGATCCACCTGGTCGCCATGACTCATCCAAACCGTGAGTTCTGATGGAATGTTTTTAAAGATACCATCGGAAGATTTGGTGTTGCAGATGGCTTTGCCAAATTCTCTTGAGGGGGCGCGCTTTACATCCGTGCCCAAAGATTTACAGGCGAGTTGCATTCCGTAGCAGATTCCAAGCACTGGAATTCCAAGCTTGAAGATTTCCGGGTCGCATTTGGGCGCACCATCTTCATAAACGCTGGCAGGCCCACCGCTCAGGATAATCCCCTTGGGATTAAGTTCCTTGATGCGCTTTGCAGAAATATCGTTGCGAACGATCTGGCAAAATACATTTAATTCCCGAACTCTGCGGGCGATAAGCTGTCCATACTGGGATCCAAAATCAAGGATTAAAACTGATTCGCGAATTTTGATGTCTGCCATGAAATCTCTCATTATTTTAAAAAGTTAATTTTATTAAGCTTTGCAGAAAGGGTAATGAAATAAGTGGGAAATAATGAAAAGTATTAATTTAGCTTTTCCCTAGTTCTTTGGAGCGCTGGGAAGCTGCAACAACGGCATCAATAAATGCACCCCGTACACCTTTGTTTTCAAGGGCGTGAATGCCCGCAATGGTTGTACCTCCAGGGCTGGCAACCATATCTTTTAGCTGTCCGGTGTGTAACCCGGTTTCCAGTGCCATTTTTGCAGCCCCAAGCACTGTTTGTGCAGCGAGTGAAGTGGCTAAATCGCGAGGTAACCCTGCTTTTACCCCACCATCGCTCAGAGCTTCGATTACAAGGTAAACAAAAGCCGGGCCACTACCGCTAAGGCCGGTCACTGCATCCAAATGAGATTCAGGTACTTGGAAGGCTTTTCCTATCGCACCAAAAAGCTGGGCTGCCAATTCCTTGTCACCTGGTTTAATCCCTGAGCCACAGGCGAAAGCAGTTGCAGATGCCATGACCAAAGCCGGGGTGTTGGGCATGACCCGAATAACCCGGTTGCTACCAGCCCCAAGCGACAAAGATTCCAAATTAATGCCCGCAGCAATTGAAATAATAAGGTGATCGGGCGTGATCAGGGATTTTATTTCTGCAAGCAATGTTGGCATGACTTGAGGTTTGACTGCCAAGATGATGGTTTTGCATTTTTGAAGAACCTCTTTGCTCCCTGAGGCGGTTTTGATGCCCGAAGCGGTTGTAAACGCTTCCCTGGCCTCAGAGGAAACATCGGTTGCAAGGCAATCTTTGGCTTTAACAAGGCCTGCATCTTTCCATCCAACTGCCAGGGCGGTTGCCATTTTTCCTGCACCTAAAAATCCTATTCCCATGATTCATCTCTCCGGCGATTGGGTGAAAACCAAAGAATTATTGTATTTCTTTCCAGCCTTTTACGCAATGAAGCTGGAATTGGTTCCTTTAAAACCTTATAACAGGTACCCAGATACTTATTTTTATGGTCATAGGAGGCTTGCAATGGCAAGTGCAGACATTCATTCATCCCAGCAACGCAGTGGTTGGTCCAGCTTGTTGGATTTGACACCCTACCATTGGTTTGTGTTTATCATTTGCTGTTTGGCATGGGATTTGGATTGCATGGATCAGCAATTATTTGTGCTGGCTCGGGTTCCTGCAGTGACGGAACTCTATGGCAAACCAGAGGGGATGGATGCCAATAAAATTGCTGATAATGTCAAGCTTTATGGCACCTTTTCTACATCTGCATTTCTTATTGGCTGGGCCATTGGTGGGTTGGGGTTTGGAGTGATGGGAGATCGCAAGGGGCGGGTTAAAACATTAATGACCACGATCTTGATTTATTCAGTTTTCACCGGGTTGAGTTCCTTCTCGGTGGGAATCTATGATTTTATGTTCTATCGGTTTTTAACGGGGATGGGGGTTGGCGGAGTGTTTGGCGTTGCAGTTTCGCTTTTAGCGGAAACGGTACCACCTCATGCCCGACCCTTTGCCCTTGGTTTGCTCCAAGCTTCAAGCGTTTTTGGAAACTGTGCAGCAGCATTAATTTCAATTTATCTTGGAAGTCTTCAACAAGCCAAGTTTTTTGAAGGGTTGGTGTTCCTCGGTTTTAATGTAACACCCTGGCGCATCATGTTCATCATTGGGGTGATTCCTGCCATACTTACTATTTTAATTCAAGGGCGTATGAAAGAGCCTACAAAGTGGCTCGAGGCCAAAGCCCGGGGAGTTAAGGCGGGTTCCTTTGCAGAATTATTCGGCCAAAAACCCTGGGGCAAGCATGCCATGCTTGGGTTGCTACTTGCTTTTGCTGGTGTGGTTGGCTTATGGGGCATAGGATTTTTTGCGGTAGATCTAACCGGCACGGTTTTTACCAAGCAATTTGAAAAAGATGCCATTGCGCTTGGCAAAACAGGGGATGATATCAAATCCTACGTTGCAGGAAATCGCGCCTTTTGGGGAGGCATCACATCTTTAGTGCAAAATATGGGGGCGTTCTTTGGGATTTATGGCTTCACTTGGATAACCAGCCATCTTGGTCGAAGAACAACTTTTGCTCTTTTTTTCCTTGCTGCTGCCTTAAGCACCGCAATGGTGTTTATGAAACTTACTGAGTTCAATCAAATATTCTGGATGGTTCCCATCATGGGCTTTTGCCAGTTGGCACTTTTCGGGGGCTATGCGATTTACTTCCCCGAATTATTCCCCACCAACCTTCGTAGTACCGGTATTTCTTTCTGCTATAACTTCGGGCGGTTGGTTGCAGCGGGCGGCCCCGTTGTTCTAGGCATGTTGACCACCATCGTCTTTACCAGGGAAAAAGGTTTTGAAGAACCTTTCCGATATGCTGGTTTTGCAATGTGCTCCGTCTTTTTACTTGGCTTGATCGCCTTGCCTTTCCTTCCGGAAACCAAGGGCAAACCACTGCCGGAGTAATAGGATAACTTCTTAGCATCTAACTTGGAGAAGATAAAATGTCTGTAGCTACACCGGATTGGGTTGCACGCCACGATGCCAAGCTCGTTGCCAGCGAGAATGGCAAATCCTGGATGCTTTACTTTGGTAATGAACTCACTTATCTGATATCCCTGATCCCATCAAAAGGTAAATTTGGTGTGAAAGTCATGCAAACCATCAATGGCAAGCAACTGCCATGCGACAAAATTTTTGATGGCCCCGATGAAGCATGCCTTGGCGGGTTGGAAGTTTTTCGGGCAAAGGTTGGCTGGTAAACTTTTACTTACCCTACCTATGAAATAGCGTAGTGGGCTGCGGATTTGGATCCGCTGGTTAACGTGCCATGCTTTCTTTAACTAATCTTGCATAACTGCCCATAAGCCCGCCTACTGCGCTGGGTGGGTCTACCTTATTTCTTATAATTCAAAAACAAGCGACCCATGGAACGCAGTCCATGGGCTTTTATTTCCCCCAACCTCCACCACTGTTTTTGCAACTTTCTTTTTATTGAGCGGCGGATGTAAATCCGCTGGTGCTCGCCCCACTCCTTTTTCTTATTCTTCAATTTACTTTCAATTGATTGATAGGGTTTGTTTAAAGACAGAATAGTTGCGATTGGAAAACCCCACTGCAACTATTCCATTTGAAC
>RFZJ01000201.1 GCA_009920765.1 Planctomycetota bacterium
TTTCTTGTGGTTCAGGGGGATCGGGCAAGATACCCTCAAAGCCGGTAACAACTTCGGGAAATGCTACTAGAACAACCTAGCCTTGAATCATTTTCGGGCACGGAGCGAGGCACCTCCAAGGCAGCAGTCTTACTCAGACCGTCGTTGAAAGCGCATTAGAGAACGCCGTGCGGCAAACACCAAATGCTGGTTCTCATTGGGGTTGGGTTCAAGTCAATGGACAGTGGATTCAATATCGTGTTCATGTTTTGCCCGATGGCACCTTTAATATCGGCAAATATTTTTTTGTTCCCGGAATCTTAAGGAATCGCTAGTTATGAAGACTTCATCATTCCGAGAATTGAAAGTCGAGGAGAGAGCCCTTCTCGAACGCCTTTTATCAACCGATTTTCCTGGAAAAGAGGAATTACTTGTCCAGATCAGGCATTGCCTTGTGAGAGGCATTGATGAGGACGGAAGTTTGGAATTTGATGTACAGACTACAGTTGATGTGCCTAATGTTAAGCGTGGCGTATTGACAGAAGGAGAGTTTTACGATACGGATGGTGGTATTGCACATGTTCTTTTGCATGTTGTGGACGGAAAGGTAAAGGAATTGGAGTTTTACAAGCAAGATGGTTCAACCGTGAGAGGGATACCAGCACCTATGAATGTAGAAGTGTTTGCCCAGAATTAATTATAGAACCATGGAAACTGAATTGTAATGTTTCCACCGAAATGGCACAAAGGTGAGCAAAAGCAAGAAAGGCATACCGGGACATACGGGATCCAACCCGGAGCATGTTGCCCTAACCTTTAAAGGGAGGAATGTTCCCTACCAAACTGTCCTGCCCCGAAAACTGCAGCGCTCTGCGAGCGAAGGGCATTTTCAAATAATCATCCCGATTGAAAACGATTCTGAAACCGTTAGTAATATTCCACGATTAAAAAGCTTCATCATTTGTTCAACTCATACCCCTCCCGGACTTACCGTGGCAATCCAAAGTAAATGAAGAAATGCAGTAAGGTTGACGATGACACCAATAACTGCACAAAAAACAGGAGGAAAATACAGCAGCGGCGTCTCACTCCAAATGGTGGCAGCAGCCATCACTTGAAGAATAATAGCACTCAACCAAACAAGTAAAATACCCTGGTGAAAAGACCAAAACCAAGGGATAGCCTCGGCCCGCCAGAAGGCTGCCAAAACTAAAGTCGCAACCCAAGCGCCAGCCAATCCCAGGGATAGTCGATTCTGTTGGTTGTGTCTCAGCACAAAGAAAGTCAATACGACGGAATTCACGATTGACACAATAAAGTAAATCAGAAAAGGATTCATGGTTGGCGTGAGACTCCATAGCAAGGACCAATTCTTCATGCACTATGCGAATGATGGTGTTAACGGGGAACCCATACCATTCAAGCCAGTGAACGCAAGGCAGGCATTTCCGCCTGACCGATGTGTTTGGCAAAGTCCTGCCCGGCATACTAGCCTAGAAGTTTACCAGCCGATGCAACACCCGCCGGAGCCAGCGCTTGAACCCAAGAAGGGCAGGGCTCTGCGAGCGAAGGGCATTTTCAAATAATCATCCCGATTGAAAACGATACGACCACCGATGATGGTGAACTTCACCTGGGTTGAATGTTCGAAAGGATCGCCATCGTAGAGCACCAGATCTGCAACCTTGCCCATTTCGATAGAGCCATAATCTTTGTCTATGCCAAGGATTTTTGCAGCTTCAAGAGTGATGCTACCAAGCGCTTTATCAAAGCCAAATCCATGAGCCATTGCCATCGCTGCTTCAAACCTTATCGATCGTGTCTTGGGCACATAGTCTTCAAAGCCTGAAGTGATTGCGAGTGGGATTTGAGCATCGGAAAGTTTTTGAGCACTTCCTACGAAAGTATTAAAGGTTTCCATCCTCGCAACCCGCTGCATCGTAGGATGCAACACGATGGGTATGCCCGCCTTGCGAATTTCATCGGTCATCAGATAAGCTTCGGTGGCTTGATCCAACTGGGCCTTAAGCTTGAATTCAGAAGTGATGCGTAAAGCAGTTTGAATATCATCCGCACGATGAGCGGAAAAGATCACGGGCAGCTTTCCTGAAACTGCATCTGCAAAGGGATCGAGCTTTGGCTTGGGCTCAAGCTTTGAGGTATCTGTTTCCTTTAAGCGCTTGCGAAGCTGTTCGCTGCCTTTGTTGAACTCGTTACGCAACAGGGCTGCAGTTGCCATCCTTGTGGTGGGTGCCTTGTTGGGATAGGTCTTTTTGGGGATTTCGCCGAGGTTGATCATGAGTGCTGCAGGAAATTTAATTGTCATGGCATCCACAGTGTTACCCCAGGTTTTTAATATGCCTGTCTGCCCTGCAATAACATTGACTGCGCCTGGTACCACATGAAGAACGGTTATCCCCTGCCTGCGAAGAAATTCTAGCAAAGCCTCATCAGGGTTGAAACCATCGATGACTCGAAGGTCTGCCTGGTTGGGATCGGTGTTTTCATCCTGATCTTGATCGGCTTGAATGTTTAGTGCGCCTGAAAGCCCAACGCTTGAATGAGCATCAATCAGGCCGGGGGTGATCTCAGCAACGGAAAGAGCAGGGGTGCCCTGGGGGATTTGTACTTCGCCAACTTTACCAACCGCAGAGATCCTTCCTTTTTCTAAAAGAACAACTCCGCCTAGGATGGGTTTTCCAGAAACGGTGTGAATGCGCCCTGCAAAGATTGCAAGGCGTTCTGGGGTTTCAGACATCGGGGCTTTTAGATTGCCTAGATCAGGTGCGTTTACCTTTGGCATACTTGAAACAACATCAGGAATTTTGGGCAGTTTGTTTTCTCTTTCAACCAAGGCAAAGCCGCCCGCTTGGTAGGCCCAATTCTCATGAATCGTTCGATCAAATAATTGTTTTCCTTCGATGAATGTTGCAAGAACTTGTGTGTAGGTACTGAAGGGTGCACCGGAAAGCACTACAAAATCTGCATCTTTTCCAACTTCAAGGGAACCTACGCGCTTTTCTAAATGCATCATCGTTGCGGGATTTAATGTCAATGCCCTAAGCGCCTCTAATTCTGTC
>RFZJ01000202.1 GCA_009920765.1 Planctomycetota bacterium
GCATATTTACCCATGTAAAAAGGTTTTGTTAGTGTTACCTCGTGCTGCGTTTCATTCTCACACCGACCCTTTTCATTTTTGGGCGATCACATCATGAACTTCCCCGCTGGCACTAACACCATCTCAAGCTTTACACCTTGACCCAGATCTTCCTCTTCCCGCCATGCCTTATTAAGCGCCTTACTTCTAGCCTCACATTCCTTTTCCACCCTCGCTATCTCAACTTCCCTTGCCTCATACCACTGATCACTGAAGTTCCCTGGATCACCATACTTGACGCCGCTAAATTGATCTTCTGCTACTTCTTTCCAATACTTCGACAACATCGCCACCCTTAACTTTATCCCTAATTCTTCCCGTAACTTTTGCAACTCTTCCAACTCCTTGGGCAAATGCAACAACACCTCCAACATTGACAATTCTGCTTTGGAACTTTCCCCTCTTGAAAATGCCCTCTTGATTAATGTTGAAAATGTGGGTTTGCCTTTTTTTACGCTGCACCCTTCCAGCAACTCTTCAAACAGCCAATGTTCATCCTGCGCCACTTCCAATATCCCCCGTGCCAATTCCCATTGGCCACCCGCAAACATCGCCAACACCTTTTCTGCCTTCGCCTTCTTTTCCGCTTTGCTTAAACCTTCGCCCATACTTCCTGCATTAGTATTCTTTGCTGCTGCGGGCTTTTCTGCTTTTACTGCTTTGCCACCAACTTCCACATACCCTTTGCCCGTCTTTTCTTTGATCAGCTTTTCCATCTCGGCTTTGGCCTTTACGGGCGTGGCAAAATCCTTTGGCTTACTTTGCCCCTTCGTTCCGATTTTCCCAAAGGTTACGTTCAGGGTTTTACCCTTAACATCAACCTCCCAAAACTTATTCGAGGTACTATCACTAAATTCAAACCTGCGCATGGGCGTTTCTCCTGAGGGCAACAAGAACACTTGTATTAATAATCTAACCTTTTTTATGACTAAGAATATACCTTTATGGGATTGCTTCTGGATTCCCGCCTAAGCAAGAATGACGAAAGGGGAATGGCAATGATGAAGAGGCCCAACTTAATAAAAAAGAACGCCCGGGGAAGATCAACTCCCCGGGCGTCAAAAAAAAGGCCATTATTACTAAACGATTTCGCTGAATTCGCCTGCGTTATCAGCAAATTTACGAACCGGGAAGTCTAGGCGCTGAAGCATCGTCACAAACAAATCACCAAGAGGCCGCTCTTCGCGGGCCTTAATGTATTGGCCATGTCGAAGCCCGAGATCTTTACCCCCTGCCAGAACGATTGGGTAATTGCGAGCGTTATGGGTACTGCTGGTTCCGCTGCCGAACATCGCAAGCGTACGATCCAGCATACGTGTTTCGCCTTCACGAATGGCTGAAAGTCTAGTAAGGAAGTAAGCGTATTGCTCAGCAAGGTAGCGATCGTATTCGCCCCAGCTCGAATCTTTGGAAGGATCGGAGTGACTCAGTCCGTGATGTCCACCATGCTTCCCGTTACCTATTTTTAGTAGGCCGGGGAAGCGATCGCAGATACCGTGGCCATCTTCAGAAGAGAGTTGGTAGGTTGCAACACGAGTGGTATCGGTCTCGAAAGCAAGAACGATCAGATCCATCATGGTGCGAATGTAATCGGTTGGCCCCTTCTGAGAGACTTCGAGATTGATCTTGGAACGATCAACATCAGGCATTGCTACACCAAGCCAAGCCTGAGCCCTGGTGAGACGGGTTTCCACTTCATTTAAAGAAGAAAGAAACTCGTCAAGCCGTTGTTGATCCAGACGCCCAAGCTGCCCACGAAGCGAGCGGGCATCCTCCATCAGGAAATCAACCCGCTTTTTCCCTGATGCCAGTACACGCTCACGAGCCTCACGATCACCCTCGGCTGGTTTTTCAAAGAGTCGTTCAAAAATATTCTTCGGATTAGACTCTGCTGGTATTGCCCGGCCTTGCTGATCAAACGAGATGGTGGTTGCACGACTCTTCATGCCGGTGCCACCATTGCTTGAAAGCACCAGCGAGGGGATCCGGGTGTGGCGGCCGTACTCGCGGGCAATCAACTGATCAATCGAAATTGAATTATTGAGGTTCTGCCGAATGTCAGCACCACTAAGCCAGATATCGCCAGTGTTATGGCCAACAAGCTGTCGGCTACTGGGGTGGGATAGTTGGCCGAAGATCGTCAAATCTTTCTTATGATCTGAAAGTGTTTCCAACGAGCGGGTTAATTTGTAGTCTGCACCCTCAGTGCGCGGGAACCAGTTCCAATCGCTGGTTGGATCGGTGGGTTTCGTGAGAGACACACCATTGCCGAAGAAGAACGCACAAAAGCGTTTTGGTTTCGGGGTAGATGGGGCAGCATATGCCATGGCATCAAGCCATGGTAGCGCAAGTGTAAGGCCGGTTCCCCTGAGGAAGGTTCTTCTATCAAGGCACCAAGAGGGTTTAGGCATGGCGGAAACCTTTCGTAGGTTTGTAAGTCTCGGTAATCCGTAACAGTCATGGTTCAGTCATTTGGTTTGGAACGGCTCACTGGCGACAACCAGTTCAATCAAAGCCCCAAGCCGGTCTTCGCGCTGCTTCAAGGCGGGCAGCAGCATATTCATCGCTTCCACATCGGTCAGAGTCAAGGATCGACCCAGAGCATAGCTCGCCACTTTTCGCAGCATTGCTTTACGAAGGTCATCAGTGCGCATTCGTAACAATTCACTTTTCAACTCTACCATACCATTGACGGTTTTTCCAGTAGGAAGTTCAGCTTTTGCGTCAACTGCCTTCCCTGATTTTTGCAGCCGCCAGTTGCCAATTGCATCATACTCCTCAAAGGCGACACCCCAAGGATCAATCTTGCTATGGCATCCAGCACAAGAGTTATTATTACGATGAATAGCAAGTGCTTCGGTAATGGAAAGGCCCTTGAGTTTTGGATTGCTGGCCCGGTC
>RFZJ01000203.1 GCA_009920765.1 Planctomycetota bacterium
CCCTCCAGGTCATAGGTGTAGGCGAACTGGCCATCATTCAAAAGCAGATTGCCTGCGGCAGTGCTGGTGGCGCTGCGGTTGCCCACAGGGTCGTACTGGTAGTTCTCGGCGCGGGCACCAGTCACGCGCAATAACTGGCCATTGGCATCGAGGGCAAAACTGAGGGAACCCTCCGGCCCAGTGTAACTGGCAACCCGGCCATTGCCATCGAAGTTGTAGGAGAACGCGGACAAGATGGTTGATACCTCGCCAGCCACCTTCTGATGCGTGATCGTGGTC
Source organism: Planctomycetota bacterium (assembly GCA_009920765.1). Taxonomy (GTDB): domain Bacteria; phylum Planctomycetota; class Planctomycetia; order Gemmatales; family Gemmataceae; genus UBA969. Next base: position 280 of record RFZJ01000203.1, read on the forward strand.
ACCCGGTCGAGAAGATCTAGGGTGTAGCTGGTGTTAATGGTGGTGGAGGGATCCCAATTGGCTGTGCGGGAGATGGAGTTTAACCTGCCCACTTGGTCGTAGGTAAAGTCCACTCCTGCGTATTTGCCAGCCTCGGTCGTCACCGCCATCGACTGCAACCTCTGGTTGTTCCAGGAATACCACACTTGTCCGCCCAGACTGTCACTCAGCCAGACCCGGTTCCCCTCGAAGTCGTAAATGCGGTAGAACTGAACCTGGGGTACATCGACACTGGCAACATTGTTCGCATAGGTCACCCGGCCCGAAAGGTTATGATGCCTAAAATCAATAAGGTCATTTTTTTTCGGGTGCATGCCAGCCCACTTCCGGCGCAACCACCCATTGGTCGTCGCTAATCCCATAATCTTCTCGGCACGCCATTTTTGCAATCTCAAGATTCGGCTGAAGGATGTCAATATATGGCTCGATTGCCGAAGGCGATTCTATTACATTGACATAAACCCCTTCAGCCCTTTCTTCGAGAACCACCTTGTATGCACCTGGTTTATTCGGGATTGCTTCGTATATCATAAAAATCTCCTATTTATTCTGGAAAGGAAAACGGTGTTTTTCAGGCACTGCGTCTTTAAATTTAACGCCAGTACTGGGCCGAATTTCAAAATGTGCGTGTGGCGGTGGTGTGCCTTGCCCTGAGAAATCAATGCGAAACTGCCGTAGACCATCTTTACTTTGAATTACAAACCCTTCGGCATCTTTTCGTAAAACTTTTGCCCCCTGCCCAAGCCAGTTACTTATCCCATCGCCAATATGGGCGACAAAATTAATTGGAGGATTTGGCTACGATAGCGTAGGGCGTTTGGCCTCGTTGACACGCACCGCCAACGGGAACTACACTACCACCATTAACACCAGCTACACTCTGGATCTTCTCGATCGGGTAACTTCCATCACGCATAGCAAGGGGATTGGCGAGGAAGCCAGCCTATTGTCTCAGTTCATTTACGGTTACGATGTCGGTGGCCGGGTTACGAATTACACTGGCTAAAAAAATCGCTCGACTCCGGCTTCAGTCGCTGCAACTGCTTGGCATCCATACCCGGCACCTTCCGCAAGGGAATACATCCTTACCGATGGTGGCCTTGTACCAAATTCGCCTATCGCGTAGAAGAGCAATCACGAAGGCGCTGTAGTACTAGAATGCCCCTTTTTGAACCTTAGTGGGTTAACGGCCGCCTGTAGATCATTGGTTCGTCAACCCTCCCTCGACAACTTTCGCCACCACCCCCTTTATGTAGGGGTTAAACGAGATTTATCCAGAATCTTCTCATTCTTGACGAAGCCGCATCTGTGCAAAGTTTGCAGGACCAAACCCAGCACCTCCTTTTGTTTTCTCTTGGAGGAAGGCCAGAAACATACAGATTGCTTAATCGCAACATAGCACACGCCATCTATATTCCCGAGAAAGAACCTCAAACCTGAAGGGTCGTCGTAATAGTCGGCGACAACACGAAGGGGCGCTTCTTTCGAAGAAATAGAAAAACATGGACTGAGCATCAGGGAACCTTCAAAAAATTGCTTTAGTGTTTCTCGATTATCATGACTGCTGACATAGAAATCGTCCGTGTACAATGCTTTGCCTTTAGCGCAAGCAGATAGAGCCAACAAAAGGTGTTCTGCGACAGGGCCAAGGAAAGGTGCGGTGCGGTTGAAGCAAATCCAAACCCGGTTTTCTAGACGCCCTTCCCGTTTTATGCAATTAAGACTGACATGCAGAACAAGACCTTGAATGGAAATCTTGTAACTGTGAATGACAATTTCAGCATTTTCGGCTTTGCATGTGGTCGTTTCTTCTGGCGTAACATCACATCCGCATTCTGCAAGCGTATCGATCCACTTCTTGGACGCTTCCAGATCGCTTATATAATTAGGTCGGCACATATTTCACCTTCTGAATCCAACGGTTCCGTGAAACCAAGCATCCAATGCGGCTGTGAGGCATGTACGAGCGTCAGGATTGGTCGTCAAATAAGCAGCGGGGAGAGCGGTGGCTGCGGATAGGATCGGAACACCCATCAGGGTAAAACTGCTTTCAACAACCGTAGGCCCAGCCACTTGAATATATAGCCAACCGGGGATTCCAGATGCATGTGCCCATGTAGTAACGCCATTGGATGTTGTCCCATAGATGAAATGGGGTATCACACCATTAAACTGGAAGCCGACATTGAAAGTCGGCATACCAACGGCACCCCATCCCCATACAAAAACGCCAGCATAAGCGGCATAAGCACCAACATGTGCTGACCCGTTCGCGAACCCATAAGTGCCTCCGTTTTGCTGAATAATGTTGTTTACATAAGCATTCACCTGAGTGTCTTGATGGAATGTGGCCGCATTGTAAATCATTAACACCCCATCTTGGGTTCCTTCGCTAAAAGCAGCCAATTCGTTTGTTGTCCAAGAAAACGGGTTCCACCAATTAACCAACCCGCTTGGGTCCGTGGCATCCCCCGGGGCATTGCCCACATATCTGTAAAGGTTGGGATCACCTGCCTGGAAGCCAATGGGATCCTGACTGATGAATCTTCCCGAGCCAGGGTCGTACCA